>JAJYTC010000202.1 GCA_021793275.1 Deltaproteobacteria bacterium
ACACAAACACCCATATGAGCACGCAAGGGCCTTCAACCCGAAAATCAGGAGATCCTGCGATGATTCGCAGCGGGGCAAAGAAAGGTTCGATCACTGCCGTCCAAGGGTGCTGCTCGACCCTCATTCCGGCAAGGCGCGTATAGTTTTTCGCATCGAAGGGACCCTGCGGAGCATAGGGAAGGCAGGCAAGGACGGTTAGCACTACAAGGCCGAAAAGCAAAAAGACGGCGGATTTGCGATAATTTTTCAACTTAAGTCAGCTTACTTTTTGGAGAACGGCAAGAATTCCGGCGAACTTCACTTCGAGGGAAGCCGCCACGGAAAAGCCGGCGCTGTCCAAGGCTTCTTTAAGTTCGGGAGAGGTGAAGCGGTTTTCCTCAGGGTGCAGCAAAATGTGCCGGGTTATGAAGTTCTGATAAAGCGAGGGATAAAGTTCTTCAAGGAAGTAAGTCCCGCCGGGCTTTAGCACACGAGCTATTTCGGCTAGCGCGCCCTGCCAGTCGGGAACGTGGTGGAGCACCCCGAATCCGAATACCGCGTCGAAAACGGAGTCACGAAGCGGCAAACGAAGGGCGTCGGCGGCGCAAAAAAAAATGCCTTGCCTGTCCGGCTCGTCGAGGTAGCGAACGGCGCGCTTCATCATCATGGGGTCGAGGTCCGTGGCGCAAAGAAAAGCCGGGGAAAATTCCTCACGGATTATCGATGCCCCCGCTCCCCGCCCGCATCCTATTTCAAGAAAAGACCCTGCGGGCGAAAGCCGGGCGTGCTTTTTCATCCAGCCGATTTCAAACCTCTGCTCGAATACCCTCAAGGGGTTGTTTACGACCAGCAGTTCGGCCCAGTTGAGTTTCATTCAGGACGGTCCCCTTTTCTGCCCACGTGCACGACCGCGATCCCGTTTGTAAGCCTTCGATACCTGACGTCGTAAAAACCCGTCTTCTCGAGAATCGCCTTGAGCTTGTCGGCGCCGGGGAAAAGCCGGATGGACTCCGGAAGATAGGCGTAGGCCGGCCCGCAGTGCGCAAGGGCCCTTCCTATCATGGGCATCAGGTAAAAAGAATAAAAGTCGTAGAGGGATCGAAACCAGGGTGTCACGGGCTCCGAAAATTCGAGACACATGAAGACCCCGCCCCGTTTCAGGACGCGGTGCATCTCCGCAAAGCCTTTTTCGAAGTGGGTGAGGTTCCTTATGCCGAAGCCGACCATCGCGGCATCGAACGTCTCGTCGGGGAAACTGATCGTTTCCGCATCGCCCTGCACGTAACGAACATCGCCTGAATGAGGCAGCGCCAAGGTTTTCGGTCTCCCGGCAGCCATCATCTCCCAATTGATGTCGTAGAGCACGACGCTCCCGGAAGGCCCGACCCGCTCGGCCGCCAATCTGGAAAGATCTCCTGTGCCGCCGCAAACGTCGAGCACTCTCTGGCCCTGCCGCAGGCCCATCATCCGCACCGCGATCCGTTTCCACTGGTAATGGACGCCCAGGCTGAGCAGGGTATTCATGTAATCGTATTTGTAGGCAATGCTGTCGAAATGACGGCGCACCCATTTCACCTTTTCCCTTTCGGGAATGGTGATATAGCCGAAATGGGTCGTCTTCTCGGGATCGGAAAAGGGTTCGGACATTTTGAAACCGCAGGATTAGAAATTGAATGACAGTCGCCGAGCGCCGAAAATACAGTCAGAAGCAGCAATCAGGCAGGCTTCACGACGACTCCCGAACGTATGCATCTCGTACAGGCCTTGACCCGCCTGACCGAGCCGTCCGGCTGCACGTGGCGCACCTGCTGGAGATTGGGATACCAGATGCGTTTGGTTTTATTGTTGGCGTGGCTTACGTTGTTGCCAACATGAGGGGTTTTGCCGCAGAATTCACATAATCTGCTCATATTCGAGATTCCTTTCGCAAAGGGTGGTCGCGCACCCCGAGTACTCATTTTCAAAAAATAATTTTATAGCAGAACATGGGCCCGGCGACAAGCAATTTCGTTTATCGGCCTACTATGTCCACCGCTCCGGCCCCCGGCTCCTTTGGAACTATCTCCCCGATGATGTGCACCCCCTCGACCGCGGCGCCCAGAATAGCCGCAATGTCTTCGGCTTCCGAGGGTTCGACCACGAGCACAAAGCCGATCCCGTTATTGAAAACGCTGTACATTTCTTCCCTGGGCACGCCCCCCTTTTCCTGAAGGAAGCTAAAGATGGGGGGGACCTTCCATGAGCCTTCCCTTATTCTGGCCTTGCAGGTCCGAGGAAGAATTCTTGCTATATTTTCGTAGAAACCGCCGCCGGTGATATGGGCCATCCCGTGAACGCCGTGCTCGCGCAGCAGGTGCAGCACCGGCTCGACATAGATAACGGTCGGTTCGAGCAGTTCTTCGGCAACCGTTCGGTTAAGCTCGGGAACCAGGCTGTCAGGTTTTAGCCCCAGCTTGTCGAAGATTATCCGCCTCGCGAGGCTGTACCCGTTTGAATGCAGTCCGCTGGAAGCAAGCCCGATGATCCGGTCCCCGACGCGGATGGACGATCCGTCTATGATTTGGGAATTATCGACCAGGCCGACGGCGAAACCAGCCATGTCATATTCATCCGGCTGATAAAAACCGGGCATCTCAGCCGTTTCCCCTCCTATCAGCGAACAGCCCGCCTTCTTGCAGCCGGCGGCGATGCCGGTAACCAACTGTTCGACCACCCCCAGGTCTATGCGCCCGAAGGCAAGGTAATCGAGGAAGAAAAGAGGCCTGGCGCCCTGGACCACTATGTCGTTCACGCACATGGCCACCAGGTCTATTCCCACAGTATCGTGCCTGTTGGCCATGAATGCGATTTTGAGCTTGGTCCCCACTCCATCGGTCGAAGACACCAGCACCGGGTTTTGCACGCCCTGGAGATTCAGGGAAAACAATCCTCCGAAACCACCGATGTCCGTGATAACGCCGCCGCGAAAGGTCGAACGAACTATCGGCCTGATGCGACTGACAAGATCGCTTGCTTTGTCGAGATCAACCCCTGATTCCCTGTATTGCTCTCCAGCCATCTAAACCTTAACCTTTCCAAACAGTCGAGACTTCACTGCCGGTATCGTAAATCCGCGGTTTGGGCTTTTTCGGAAAATCGACGCCGGCAGCTTTATGGTAAAAATGGATTTTAACAGTTCACTCACTATACCATGCGGCGGCGAATAGTGAATAGAGAATAGTGAGGCGGTGAGGCGGTGAAGAGTGATGCAGTGGATGCGGCTATTACGGACGATGGACACAGGTCATGCCGCAGCCAATACCGCATTCACTGTTCACTGCTCACTGCTCACTCATCACTGGAATTTACAGCTTTTAACCCTGTTCTTAGTTTGGTATGACGTTCACAAACTCAGACGAAGGAAAATCCGTATGGAACGTAAGACTTTTAAGATCGAGACTACCGCGCAGGCATACCTTCAATTGTTGAGCGAGCGGGGCGTTGAGTATCTCTTCGCCAATGCCGGCACCGATTTTGCCCCGCTTATCGACGCCTTCGCCTATTTTGCCGCCAAGGGCCGAACCACCGTGAAGCCTGTCGCGGTACCACACGAGAACGTGGCAGTCGCCATGGCGCACGGATATTATCTTGCCACGGGAAAACCACAGGCGGTGATGGTCCACGTCACCGTAGGGACCGCCAACGCGGTAAACGGGATCATCAACGCGGCGCGCGACCGCATTCCGATCCTTTTCACCGCGGGGCGCACGCCGATCACCGAGCGGGGACTGCCCGGGGCCCGAGACCTTTGCATCCACTGGGCGCAGGAGTCTTTCGACCAGGCAGGCATGATCCGCGAGTATGTGAAATGGGACTACGAGCTGCGCAATTTCACTCAATTGGAGGCAGTGGTGGACCGGGCGCTGGAGATCGCAATGAGCGAGCCGAGAGGGCCGGTCTATCTAACGCTGCCAAGGGAAACACTGGCCGAACCGCACGATGAATTCACGATATCGGCCTTCCCCCGCAGACATACGGGAGGGCTCATACATCCCGACCTCCGGGACATCGAAGCCGCCGCCGCGATGCTTGCGGCCTCGAGGGCCCCTTTGATAATCACTTCCTCTGCCGGAAGGAGCGCAGGGGCCGTCGAAGCCCTCACCCGCTTCGCCGAGAGCTTTGCGATTCCAACGGTAACATTCAATCAGCGCACGTTATCCTTTCCCACGACCAGCCCCATGCACGCCGGCTTCTCTCCCGCGCCCCTGATCGAGGAAGCCGACGTAATTCTCGTCTTGGAAAGCGATGTGCCCTGGTATCCGAGCCTAAAACGGCCGTCCGACGACTGCAAGGTCATCCACGCAGGGGTCGATCCACTGAACTCCAGCTACCCCGTCAGCAGCTTTCCACGCGACCTTGCAATCCGAGCCGATCCCGCCACGGCCATCCGTATGCTCGATGAGGCCCTCTCTTTGCACCGCAAGGACATGGAGGAGAAAATCGCGGAAAGGTTTACCCGCATCGAAGCCCTCCATAACGGGCAGCGGGCCGCATGGCGCAAGGAGATGGAAAAGGCTCGAGAAAGTTCTCCCCTAGACCCCGTCTGGGTCTCGCACTGCATCGATGCGATAAGGGACGAGCAAACCGTTTTTGTCAACGAATACGACCTCGTGCTCAGCCAGGTGGAGCTTGCCGGCCCCGGCGCTTATTTCGGCGGCACCACTGCCGGAGGCCTTGGCTGGGGACTCGGGGCTTCACTGGGCATAAAGCTTGCCTGGCCGCATAAAACGGTCGTGACTACCGTGGGGGACGGCAGCTACATGTTCGGAAACCCGACGCCTTTTCACTTCGTCTCCCGCGCACTGGGTCTGCCCACTCTTACCGTTATCTTCAACAATCACTGCTGGAACGCGGTGCGCCGCTCAAATGCCGCCATGTATCCCGATGGCTGGGCAAAGAAGACGAAAAGCTTCC
Organism: Deltaproteobacteria bacterium; assembly: GCA_021793275.1. Taxonomy (GTDB): domain Bacteria; phylum Desulfobacterota; class Syntrophobacteria; order Syntrophobacterales; family Syntrophobacteraceae; genus SbD1. The sequence continues at coordinate 4,933 of JAJYTC010000202.1, forward strand.
CCTTGAGCGATCTATCCCCCTCTCCGGACTACGAAAGGATCGTTTCCGCCTGCGATGGCTACGGCGAGCGGGTGGACAAACCATCCGAAGTGCTGCCTGCGCTCGAAAGGGCCTTGCACGCGGTTCGGGTGGAAAAGCGCCAGGCAGTGCTGAACATGGTTCTAAAAGATCCCGGCGACTGAAGACAAGCGGAGGTATTTAGAGGTCAACGAGGAAGGAACAGAGGCCGCCGCTGCTTCAGCAGGCGAGATGGCAGCGGCGGCCGTTCGCGCCTATCCGGTGTTTCGGGCCGACCACCCGTTCTTTTTCCTCATCGGGGACAACCGGAACTCCTTAATCCTTTTCATGGGCAGGGCAGTCGATCCGAAAACCTTTTAATAATAAGACTTCATTAGATAAAATCTATTAGCACGCCTTTTTCCCGGCCGATGCTGCAAATTTTGGTATTCGGGCGATTGACAATTGCGCGGGGCGAATTTACATTGCGGCTAACAAAGTTTAGCACAGCGAACTAAGAAGCTCACTGCGAATTCAAACTGAGGATCGACTGGATTGGAAAAAAGGAGTTGAAGATGAGCAAGAAATTGATTTTCGCATTAGCCTTCGCCATGGTGCTGGTCGGCGGCGCTTTCATGAACGCGCATGCGGCCACCTTGTCAGGTCCATACTTCAGCCAACCCACCTGCTGGTCTTTTGCTTGCGGACTAAATAGCCCCCATGCGAATGTACCGGTTTCCACTGCGGTAGCGCCGACACATATGGGTGCGGTCGGATACTAATCTTTCAAACCAATCTGAAAGAATAAGTTGTCCCCCGGGGCTGGGAAAGCCCCGGGGGACAACTCTTTTCAAAGCAATTTTTTTCCTGAGAAATCCTCGCGCCCCTTGGGGACGGAATGAAGCGACAGCTCCGAAATGCCGGCCCAACTCAAGAAGCGGGCGGTCCGCTTTCAGTTCTGCTCCCCGCTCCTTTTTTTCTGGCGAGCCGACGGCAATCGCGGATAGAATTTCTTTGACCGCAGTCGTTATCCGATAAGTGTGCCCGCGGTTACCCGGACTCAGGCTGCCATGCACGTCGTGCAGTCATGAAAGGCCTTGAAAGGGCTTGAGACAACAACAGAGGTTAGAGCCAAGCCGTCTATGAACACGATCAGGCAGGAAATCGTATCCCTGTTATCGGAAGGCGAATACGGGGCAAAGGACATCTCCAAGATGCTTCACATCAGCGAAAAGGAGGTCTATACGCACATCGAGCACATCAACCGTTCGCTCAAACCACAGAAAATGAGACTGAAGATAACTCCGGCGGCCTGTCTTACCTGCGGATTCAAATTCGAAGCACGGAATCGGTTTTCGTCCCCGGGAAGATGCCCTAAATGCAAAGGCGAACATATCCAGGACCCGAAATATTTTATTTAGCGGCAAGCGACAGACTAATACCTGGATTTGATTGGGATAACACCTATTAACGCGGTATCTTCCGGCCGGTGATGCAAATTCTCGCATTCGGGCGATTGACAAAGGAGGGGTGCGAGTTTACATTGCGTCTAACAAAGTTAGGGACCATGAACTCATAAGCTCACTGAGGATTCGAACTCACGACCGACTGGTTCTAAAAAAGGAGATAAAAATGAGCAAGAAACTGATTTTCGCATTAGCCTTCGCCATGGTGCTGGTCGGCGGCGCTTTTATGAACGCACATGCGGCCACATTGTCGGGACCATACTTCAGTCAACCCACCTGCTGGTCTTTTGCTTGCGGACTAAATAGCCCTCATGCCAATGTACCGGCTTCCACTCAGGTAGCCCCTACACATATGGGCGCGGTCGGTTACTAATCTTTCAAACCAATCTGAAAGAAACAGTTGTCCCCCCCGGGGCTGAAAAAGCCCCGGGGGGGACAACTTATTTTAAAGCAAATTCCTCTCATGCCTTCAGGGGATTATTGTGGATATAGTCAAGCTTTTGCCCTACTTTCATCAAGGAAGCGCACCCTATCCCTTTTGCCTGCCTGTCGTCGAATAAACAGCGCCGCCTGTAA
>JAJYTC010000028.1 GCA_021793275.1 Deltaproteobacteria bacterium
GGAATTTAGAGCCAACTTACTGTTGTGCTTATGTTTCTGGCATTTTCACCTCGGAGAAGTCTTAAACTCCTGTTTGATGTGCTGACTCTTGGAAGCGTTTGAAGCTCTGCACGAGCAGCAAAAGTATGGCTATTAAAACAGAAGGACCTTCGCGACCGAAAGCTTCGGCGGGCCCCGAAGGACCGGCTGAACACATGTCACTCAGGACACACATTAAAAATTCGCCGCGCCGAAATCGCTCCGTAAATCGGTCGCCGCTGAGGTGGAGGGTGATCAATCGGCAAGAAAGTCAAAGTCCCCCCGGTATGAGCATAGTGCCGGGTACTCCGGCACAATGTCGAGAGAGCCAGAACCTGATATCTTTATCTGTATGTCACCTTGGCATGGCACGGAAAAGGCATCTGCATTCCGATCAGGGACGCTGTTTATAAAGCGCAGCAAACCCGGTTCAATTGCATCGCTGAATTCAAGTACGTCCGCGACACTGCCCCTGCACCCTCCACTCAGGCAGGTGCAATATGGTCCAATATTCAATGCCTTCAAGCGTGCCAAAACCTCAGGGTGTGGATGAGACAGGCCGTTAGCAGAAATGAGAGCAAACTTGGTTCCGTCCGCCTTGAAGAGGTGCTTGATTACGGCATCGGCACAGCCCTCGTTTGAACCATGGTGAGGTAACTTCACAGCCTCTCCGTTTAGATCGGATCCACCGCGTTCGGTGAAATTACGCATCCTGTATCTCCAATTTGAATTCATTACATCTCCCCCCAAGACAATGGACCGCCCCATATACTTAATAAAAAAAGCAAGGCTGATATCGTTTTCACCTTCGCTCGCTACGACATCCAATGTTCCTTTCTCGAGCATTTGGAAGTAGGTACCTTTAACCCTCGAGTGTGGCTGAATGACAGCAATTTCGATTCCATTAAACCCGGCGGGCGTAATAGAGCTAAGGTGACCTTTAGGCTCGCTCCAATTGTCAAGCCCGATATACTTTTTTGCAAAATGAAGAATTTTAATTAGCTCTATCAGATTCCCGCGAATGGTCTTACTATCGGTCTCCTCAAGCAACCTCTGGTACAGTTTGACCGAGTCCTTAATCCTTCGCTGTCTATCGAGCGGAAAGGTATAAAATCCGTCTATCTTACCCCGATATGCTTCAAGTATTTTAAGAAAGCCTCTGTAATGATCAGCGTGCGGGTGGGTAATGGCAGCAAAACTGAGCCTCTCAGCTTCAAGGGATTGTAGCTTAGTTAGGGCGGGAGGATCGCCTTCGGTTACCTGGTTTGAATCAATAACCGCAAAATACCGATTGGAGGAGATGTCATACTCCAATATTATTGAATCACCATGTGCAACCTGTAGAATATGGATTATAAGCACCGGCCCACTCTATAAATCCTCTATGATAGAGTCTATCTCCTTATTCTCTGCTACCATTTTTTCAGAGAGTTCCATCTGCCGGGCGGAAACGAGCGGGCGGCGTATCCCATCTGAATCCATTGTATAGCTTAAACTTATAGGCGATCCACAGTGTATATCTTTCGGAAAAAGACTCTCATGAAGTGTAATCTGCGTCTTTCTATTTTGCTCAACATCTAAATATATTTCGCACAGGACATGATTTTTATGAACTCTCAACACAGCACCATCAACCTTCGTCTTCCTGTCTTTACCTGTCAGCATTTGCTCAGGCTTGACCGAAGAAATGGTGTCACTACGTAAAATTATGTCACCACTTCGACTCGCTTCGCTGGTCACAAACCGATATGGCAGTGCTTGATACTTTACGGACTGGCCTTCGTAGTCATCGTCAATTTGTCTTGTTCCTGTGGCTTTGTCCAGGTCAGATCTGTAAATAACGTGCTGCAGATCAGTTCTTAGCAGATTTTCGGTCGGCATCTACTTCCTCCATTCGTTGAAAAAGCTCATTTTCATAGTACCTTATGAACTCATTTGCCTTTATTAGGATAGGACGATAAAGATTTGAGATGGTTCTTCTTGCGATGGAAAAATTATATTCATGTAAATCCAGATCAAATATCATATCAAAATCACATGCTTCCATTATCTTATCGGCAATTAAATTAAAATATTTCCGGGCCTCCGCTGATCTATATGGTCCAGACCGACAACTGTATCTGACACCGTCCTGGTCGGCTCCTTCCCAGACCGCGGCCACATCAGAAATCCTGCCAAGTTTACCTTCGATTGACCTAATGTGGTTCGGTCTAAAAAATGAGTTGAAAGCGGCAAGGGCATCCTCAAAGCAGGTCCCAAGCTTGCCGAAGTAAAAAAGCCGGAAACCGGATCGAGAGATGGTATCGATACTGAACTCACCGCACAGTCTATCCGCCAGCTTGACTAGAGGAGCCAAAGGATCACTCTCCAATAGGTCGGGCAGCTCGATACCTTTAGCTATTTCAAAGGAACCATCGATGCTGGTTGGAGAGGCGTTGAATAGCACGCCACAGTCGCTGTCTGCAGTCTGAGTATGGACGGTCAGAATTCGAGGTGCCCTCTCACTGAGCTCTTTAATGGGAGCTCTGTCGAGGTTTAGCGTTTCCCAGAAAGTCTGGAAAATTCTACCCGGCGCTTCCATCATCCTGAAGTTTACCGTAAAATCAAGTCGAAAGATGACCTTGCAGACTGGCATCGGACTACCTCATAAATAAGACCGACCGAGCTATTGACAATACCTGAGATATCAATTTTTTCAAGTAAAAATCCCCCGAGGTCGATGAGAACAATATGATCGGAATGCTGGAAAATTTTGTTGAATCCTTTCGGGCTTTGCCCTTCGCATCGGCTGAACGTTCACGCCGCGATTTTAGCACTCGGAAATCAAGGTTTGCAAAACGGCAATCAGAAGCGGCAACCAGGAGCGGAAACCAGGAGCGGAAATCAGAAGCGGCAAAAGCGAAAACGCAACGGGAAGCGCAATTAAAATTCCTCCGGCTAATTTCTAGCCGCCGCCATCCTAGATGGGGTCCTGCTTTCATGAACGCTTTATTTTGCTTCGGCGCCGTTTTTCCGCTATAGTAAAGGGCTTTAGCTCCTCCTGCATGAAGATTTGGGCGACTCGCCCGGAACATAGCAGGTTTTGATCCCCAACCAATGAGGAAGACGACTATGGCCGCCAAAGCAGAGGATACGCCCGACATCACCGCCTCCAGCACCAAAAAAGAAATATTGGATGCGTATGTATAACAATCTTCTTAAAACGCTTCAAACCAAGGCACAAACCGAACTCAAGCCGGAAAAAGCCAAAGCGGAGCGCGAAAAGCAAGAGGTTGTACAGATCGCCGACGCCCTCACCACACACAATGTGATCAAAACCGTCAACGAACTGATAAGTGAAACCACCAAAGCATTGTCCGATATTGCCGTAAAACTCGAAGGAGAAACCGAACGCTACAATAAGCTCAAAAAAGCCATCGAAATCAAGGAAGCCGAGTTGCGGGAGCTCTTCGAGATCGAAAAATCCGCATTTACGATGGCCGCTCTTTTCGAAGCGCAAAAGCAGCAGCGAGCGACTTTCGAGGATGAAATGGCCCGGCGCAAAGAACTGCTCGACCAGGAGATAACTCAGACAAAGGCCGGGTGGGAAACTCAAAAAAAACTGTACACCGAAGAGCTGAAAGAGCAGAAGGAGCAGGAGGAAAAACGGCGGCGACGGGAAAAAGAGGAGTATGAATATAAGCTGGCGCGCGAGAGGGAGCAAAAAATAAACGCGCTAACCGACGAAATCGATAAGCTCGAAAGGGAGCTGAGGGAAAAGAGGGAAGAATTCGATAAGCAGACCAAAGCCAAAGAAGTCGAACTGGCGGAGCGGGAGCAGGCGGTAAGCGAAAGAGAAAAGGCGATGAACGATTTGCAGACAAAGGTGGACGTCTTTGCGAGCGAGCTTGAGGGCGCGGTGGCCAAAGCGGTCAATGAAGCAACCGCGAAAATTAGCGCCGAGGCGGCCAAAAACGAGCAACTGCTGCTAAAAGGCTTTGAAGGCGAGAAAAATGTTTTTCAAGCCAGGATCGATGCTTTTGAGCAGGCAATCGCCACCCAGAAAAGACAGATCGAAAGACTCACGGAGCAATTGGAGGGCGCTTACGGCAAGGTGCAGGACATTGCAATAAGAGCGGTAGCCGGCACGACCCGGCAGAACGCATCGCCCGGCGTAAAATCCGCATCTCCCGAACAGGAGTAGTTTCACTACCACACGTTGGTAGGGGTCGGCTGCGCTCACCCCCGGCTTACTGCACCGACCGAAAAAGCCGACAATGTCACGGCCCTCCCGGTAATCGGGACCTGGCTCGGAAAGAAAAATCCCCTCCCCTCCCCTTTTGAAAGGTCAGGAGAAAAGAGGGGATTTTAGCCGCTTGCCCCGGGAAACTTCCATTCCCGGAAAGGCTCAGACGGCAGATAACGCGAGGAAGGCAAAGTTTTCCGCCCTTTGGCGGCACAACTACGCTTGTTCGCACAATTCTACGAGCAGGTGCTTTTCAACTTTCGTATCTCTTCCGTAAACACCGGAACGAAGCTGAAAAGGTCTTCCACGACTCCAAAATCGGCCTTGCTGAAAATCGGCGCTTCAGCGTCCTTGTTTATCGCGACGATGAACTTGGACGAGCCCATGCCTGCAAGGTGCTGGATCGCCCCGGAAATTCCAACGGCTATGTAAAGATTCGGGTTTACGACCTTTCCGGTCTGGCCCACCTGGTCCGCATGAGGACGCCATCCCGAATCAACGGCCGCACGGGATGCTCCCACCGCCGCGCCCAGGAGCTTCGCAAGCTCTTCGAGCATCGGGTAATTTTCCGGGCCTTTCATACCACGGCCGCCTGAAACGATGATTTCAGCTTCAGTCAGTTCCACTTTGCCCGAAGTGTCAAGGTCCATGGATTTAACGCGGGACCTGGTCTCGGGGACGGAAAACGCTACCTTTTCCACTTCAGCTTTCCTGTCTTCCATCGGAGCAAAGCAGTCCATGACGTTTGGACGGCACGAAATGACCGGCAGCGCCCCTTCGGCCCATTCACACCAGCCGAAGCACTTGCCCGCGAAGATGGGCCTTTTGGCCTTGATCTTACCGCTTTCGCACACAACTCGGGTGCAGTCCTGGGCCAGTCCCGCCTTCAGCCGCGCCGCCAGACGCGCCCCAAGGTCCTTGCCGTCAACGGAGGCCGGCAGAATCACAGCCGCCGGATCGCACCCGGCGATGACATCGGCTATCGCGGGCACATAAGCTTCCGCCAGGTAGTTTTCCAGGGCCGGATCATCCACGGCGTAAACTTTATCTACAGCATAACGGCCCAATTCGGCGGCCTTTTCGGCAACGCCCGAGCCCACCGCTACAGCGCATAAGCCGATGCCCAAAGCATCCGCAAGCCTTTTGCCCTCGCTTGCCACTTCATAGCTCACACGGCGGAAGGCGCCGTGGCGAAATTCGGCAATGATGCACACGCACTTTCCCATTTTTGCTCTCCTTCGCTCAGATCACTTTAGCTTCTTCATGCAACGCCCGAACGAGTTCCACTGCCTTTCCGGCCGTATCCTGTCCACCGTCGATGACCCTTCCCGCCGCTCTTTGGACGGGCATTTCCAGGCTTGTCATGCGGACCCTGGCCGTACCGGCCTCCGCAGCATCCACTCCCAGGTCGGCCAGCTTTTTTACGGCCAAAGGCTTTTTCTTCGCTTTCATGATGCCGGGCAAAGATGCGTATCGGGGACTCCAAACCGCGTGCGAGCCGCCAAAGGTGACCACTGCAGGCAGGCTCGATTCAAGAACTACCTTGCCTCCCTCGATGGGTCGATCGATCGTGACGGTATTTCCGTCCGAATCTATCGTAACGGCCAAAGCCAGGTGGGGCCATCCCAGCAATTCGGCGACCATCGGGCCGCGTTGCGCAAGGTCGTAGTCCACGGCGCGCGAACCACAAAGAACGATGTCGGGATTGACCTCCTTTACGGCAGCCGCCAAGGCCGTGGCCACTCCAAGGCTGTCACTTCCTTCCAGGGCCGGGTCGTCGATGAGAACACCGGTATCTGCGCCCATGGCCAGCGCCGTCCGAATGGATTCCACCACTCTTTGGGGTCCACAACTGATGATCGTGACGCTTCCCCCGTGTTTTTCCTTCAAACGAAGGGCCGCCTCCACGGCGAATTCGTCATAGGGGTTGACAATCCATTTGAGATCGTCAGTCGCGACCGATTTGCCGTCACTTGCAATGCGGATAACCGATTCAGTATCCGGAGTTTGTTTCAACAGCACTGCCACATTCACGGCTATTCCTCCTTCTAGGGTATTGATCTGTGCAATACAGCGCAGTCTCCATTTCACTTTCTCTTCTATATAAAAAACTACATTTTTTCAAGGATAATAGCTATAAAATAGCTTTTCTCCTCGCACCAATCGCTGACAGCGGCAATGGCAGAAAGTACGCCCTGATTTTACCGGGTGGTTCTCTGCGGACGTCTTCATTTTTCGGACCGGTTCCTGCAAGTCAGGAGAAGCAAGAAAAGGCGAGAGCCTCGAGGACCCGTTTGCTTTGCTGCGTCAAACGGGCAGATTATCGGATATTTAGGTAAAAATGAGAAATAAAATTCGGCAGTGGTGCGCGCGCCCCACAGGAAGAGCAAACCGTTTCGAACCGCGGTCGGATCAGCTGAGGGCTTTTTCGAGAAGGCCGACCATCTCGGTTAATTTAAAAGGTTTCGGAATGAATTCCATACTGCCCATTTCCATGGCCAGGGCTTTAAGCGTGGAATAGCCCGATCCGCTCATCATGATAAAGGGCAGCCCCGGGTACCTGGATGAAACATGGCATAGCAGGTCGAGTCCGGATTCACCGGGCATGCTGAAATCCGATAAGACCGCATCGAATTGCGATTGTTCCAGGCGGCGCCTGGCTTCGGCAGCATTTGAGGCAAGCTCCGATTGAAAGCCGCAGTCGCTCAAATACTCGCTCATGAGAGACAGCAATTCCTGGTCATCATCTACCAAAAGGATCCTGGCCATATGTTTGCGCCTTCTTTCAGAATCACAAACAGGACGGGCGGCCCGGGACGCAAGCGACCCGCCGCTCCACTGCGCCCTGAGGAGGGTTATCGCTTTAATTTGCGCAAAAATAGTGGATTTCCTGGTCGCCGGACAGTAGTAAATCACTGTATTTTACCGCTGCCGGACATTTATTCTTGCGCATTGAACATTGGAGATTGTCGGCCTTTCGTGATATGTTTATTGTTGGTTATGGTTTTTTATGCCTCTCAGGGCCTCCTGAAAGCATGAAAGAAACATCGAACCTGCTGCCTGAATGACGTAACCGGCTATGGACACTTATTACATCGACGGACAATTTGTCAGCGACGACAAATCTTTTATCAGCGCCAAAGACATCATCGTACTGCGGGGTTTCGGGGTCTTCGATTTTCTCATTACATACCGCAAGCGCCCTTTCCATTTGGAAGAACACGTCGGAAGACTGGAGAATTCCGCAAAACAGATCGGCCTCGAACTTCGCCACACGAACTCCGAAATCTGCGAAATCGTGCGGGAAACAGTTTCAAGAAATCCCCGGCACACGGAATCCGCCATCCGTATGGTCTACACCGGCGGCATCAGTTCGGACGGTCTCACCCCGGATGGCAGGGGAATTCTTATGGTGATGGTGACGCAAAAACCCGACCTGCCGCCCCACTTATACACGCAGGGCGCCAAGGTTATAACGGTCGATGCGGGCAGGTTCCTGCCGGCGGCCAAGAGCACATGCTATTTATCGGCTGTTCATGCCACACTGGCGGCCAAGAGGCAGGGGGCCGTCGAGGCCTTGTACGTCGATCGGGATGACCGCATTCTGGAGGGCGCCACCACCAATTTTTTCTGTTTTATCGGCGGACGGCTGGTAACTCCTCCCCGGGACGTATTGTCGGGGGTTACTCGAAGCGTGGTAATCGAGCTTGTAAAAGATCTCTATGAGGTGGAAGCCAGGGACGTCCGCATGTCGGAAGCGGGACACATGCAGGAGGCGTTCATAACTGCTTCCAACAAGGAGGTGATGCCGGTTGTCGGGGTGGACGACCTGCAGATAGGAAACGGCCGTGTTGGTGAGCGTGTGCGTAAAATCATGCAGGCTTTCAGGGACTATACGAATTCCTACGGCCTGGGTGAATCCGGGTTGAGCCTGCCTGCGACTTCCGTTTAAACCGGGCCTGCGCAACCATCCGGCAGGTGGTGAACCGGCTTGGGCAGTTCCGATCGAGTTGAATGATATGGGATTGACGGACTTATCGGTAACCGAATACGTGCACAGGGTGGCCGAAGGCACAGCCGCTCCCGGAGGCGGCAGCGTGTGCGCTCTTGTTTGCAGCCTCAGCGCTGCCCTTTGCCTCATGGCGGCGCACCTCACTCTGGGCAGGGAGAAATACAGCGACGCCTGGGGCGTGATGGAGGAACTCAGTCGATCCATGGAGGGGCTGCTCTCGCGTTCACTCAAACTGGCGCAGCAGGATGCCGATGCATACGGTAACGTTATGGCTGCATTCAAAATGGGCCGGGGGGACAAAACGCGGACCGAAACTATTCAGGCCGCCATGAAACAGGCCGCTCTTATCCCCATGGAAACTCTTCGAATCCTGGCAAGGATCACGGACCTTGTAGGAGATGTTATCGAAAGAGGCAATCCAAATTGCCTTTGCGACGCCGGCGTTGCAGTCCAGTTGATCCGGGCGGCGACCAAGGGCGCGGCATATAACGTCAGGGCAAATCTTTCGAAGATCGATGACAGAGACTTCGCATCCCGTATGCAAAGTGAGATGACCTCTTTGGAAAACAACATCGAGCAGGTCGCAGGCAGATTTGAATCCTTCATCGAACTTCTTCTGTCTTCCTGATAACGGGAAACAAGCCAGGGGCTATGGCATGGAAGATGCTTATGCCTAAGCTGAGGGGGCGGTTGTCTCGGCCAACCCCCGAATCCAGGATAGGGAGGAAATCAAATGGAGGTTGGCAGCCATTCTCTTGCACGTTGGGAGACATGCCATGGCCAATGAATCCAGACAGATATCGGGTTGTACTTTTCAGAGGATCAGCCGCGCGCTCGAAACTCTCAGGGGCTGCCATAGCGCAGTCGTTCGAGCGGAGTCTGAAGGCGGGCTGATGAAGGAAATATGCCGCACAATCGTGGAGACGGGCGGCTACAGGTTTGCATGGGTCGGCCTTGCGGGGCAAAAGAACCAAAAGTCCATTCATCCTGCGGCACAGTGGGGCGTAGAAGACGGGTATCTCGAAAAGCTCGATTCGATGTGGTCGGATACCGAAAGGGCATGCGGCCCCACCGCAATGGCCCTTAGCTCGGATACCCCGTGCGTCATCCAGGATATCATGACGCACACCGGATGTGCGTTCTGGCGAGAGGAAGCCCTCAAGCGCAATTTTGCCTCCACGGTTTCTCTTCCACTCATGGACGAAAATGGATCGTTCGGGGCGCTTGGAATCTATGCGGAAGAACCCGATGCCTTCGATGCCGAAGAACTCAGTCTGCTCAAGGAATTGGCCGACGATCTCTCCTACGGCATCGGGGCGCTGAGGCTAAAAACCAGGCGAGTACAGGAAGAGAAGGAACGCATGCTCCTTGCCACCGCCTGCGAACAGCTCGAAGAAGGCATCGCGATATTCGACAGCCGGGGTGTAATACGATACATCAATTTATCGCTTGAACGGATCAGCGGTTGCGACCGCGAGTCGGCGAGCGGCAAAAATATTGCTGATCTCGGCAGGGACAGCCAAAACGGGCAGATTTTCAAGGTGATGGCGGAAGCCATGGCTCGGGGAGGCTTGTGGCACGGCCGTTTTACCTTAACAGGCGGCAGGAACGACCGGATCTTGGAAATCGACGCAAGGGTGTCGCCCATGCTCGACGATGCCGGCGATATGACGAACTATATTTTTGTATGCCGGGACGTCTCCCAGGAGGAGCGTCTTGAAAAGCAGTTGCGGCAGGCGCAAAAGATGGAAGCGCTCGGGACCCTGGCCGGAGGCATAGCGCACGATTTTAACAATATTCTGGGAGCGATCATATCCTGCACAGAGTTTGCGCTCGAAGAGGCGCCCGAGGGGGGTGCAGCCCGAGAGGACCTCGAGCGTGTACTAAAAGCCAGCAATCGCGGCAAACTACTCATAAAGCGGATCCTGACCTTTAGCCGGCATAGCGAGCAGGAACGGCGCCCGGTTCAAATCGGACCGCTGGTCACCGAATTTCTCAAATTCCTTCGGGCCTCCCTGCCCGCAAATGTTGAGATAAGACAGAACATTTCCACCGGATCGGCCATGATCATGGCCGATTCCACCCAGATTATCCAGGTGGTTATGAACCTGTGCACCAACGCGGCTCATGCGATGCGAGAAAAAGGCGGCATACTGGAGGTAAGCCTGTCCAGGGTGAGCGTCGATCCATCGAAGACCGCCCATTCCACCCAATCTCTAGCTCCAAGACCTTACCGCCTCTCCGAGGTGGTCCTAGAACCATCGAATCCGACTCGGCCGCAGGCTGTCGATACGGAGTATTGCGTAAGGCTGGCCGTAAGCGATACGGGACACGGAATGGATCAAAATACCATCGAGAGGATTTTTGACCCCTTTTTCACGACCAAGAAGCGAGGCGAGGGGTCCGGGCTCGGACTTTCCGTGGCTCATGGAATTGTCATGAGTCATGGAGGAGATATAACCGTCTTTAGCGAACCGGGCAAAGGAACGACTTTCGAGATATTTTTGCCGGAGGTCGAACCTCCGGCCGAATTTGCCGAATCGCCCAAGTGCCGGCCGGTCCACAGGGGGACCGAGCGGGTCATGTTCGTCGATGACGAAGAAGACCTCGTGTACGCAGGCAAGAGGATGCTCAAGCGACTCGGCTACCAACCCGAAGTGTTCCGGGACGGCATGGAGGCTTTGGAAGCCTTTCGCGCCCGCGCTGATCAGTTCGATCTCATCATTACGGATCAGAGCATGCCCCGTATGACAGGCATCGAATTGGCGCGGGAAGCGCTTCGTATTCGTCCCGAGATTCCGATTGTCCTCTGCACGGGATTCGCCCCGGATTCGCCCGAGGGTATCGCCCGCCGTGACGCCGAGTTGGCGGGCATACGGGAGGTATGGATGAAGCCCCTTGGCTGCGCTGAAATGGGTGGGATCATACGAAAAATCCTCGACGAAAAATGTAGTGAAGCGAGCAACTAGTGGCCAACGTTTTAATTATCGATGACGACGAGTCGATGTGCTATGCGCTCTCGCGCATGGTCGGCCGCCTGGGGCACAATCCGGTTTGTGCCGATAGTATTGCGGGGGGACTCGAAAAGACACGTTCAGAGAACATCGACCTGGTATTCCTCGACGTGCGCATGCCCGACGGGAACGGATTGGAGGCGCTGCCGGCAATTCAGGGCGCCCCCTCCTCGCCGGAGGTTATTATCATTACGGGCTATGGAGATCCGGACGGCGCCGAGATGGCCATAAAGAGCGGTGCGTGGGATTACATTGAAAAGGGCTGCTCGACCAGGGAAATGAGTCTGCCGCTGCTAAGGGCGCTCGAATATCGCCAGCAAAAGGAAAATGCGCGAGCCGGGACGAAAAGCATCATTGCGCTCAAACGCGACGGGATAATCGGCCAAAGCCCGAAGCTCATGGATTGCCTCGATCTTTTGGCACAGGCGGCGGCAAGCGAATCGAGCGTACTGATAACCGGAGAAACCGGGACCGGCAAGGAACTCTTCGCCTGCGCGATTCATGGAAACAGTTCAAGGGCAAAAGGCCCCTTTGTTGTAGTCGATTGCGCGGCGCTTCCTGAAACGCTGGTCGAAAGCGTGCTGTTCGGCCATGAAAAGGGGGCCTTTACGGGAGCCGATAAAGCCAGTGACGGCCTCATCCGGCAAGCCTGCGGCGGAACGCTTTTTCTCGACGAAGTGGGCGAACTTCCTTCGGGACTCCAAAAATCTTTCCTGCGCGTCCTTCAGGAACATCGGTTTCGCCCCGTCGGAAGCAAGAAGGAACTGGAAAGTGATTTCAGGCTTGTTGCGGCCACAAACCGGAACATGGATCAAATGGCCCGGGAAGGCCTTTTCCGGGACGATTTGCTTTTTCGATTGAAATCCTTTGTGATCGAGCTACCTCCTCTGCGGGAACGTTCTGAAGATATCAAGGAGATTGCCAGGCACCACATCGACCGGTTTTGCGAAAAGTATGGGTTGAGGCCCAAGGGTTTCTCCCCGGAATTTCTCGACACTCTCAAGGCCTACCATTGGCCCGGCAACATTCGAGAACTGGTCAACACCCTGGATCGGGCGCTTGCTGCGGCCCGTTTCGAACCCACTCTTTTCCCCAAGCACCTTCCCATCGATATCCGAGTGCAAAAGGCGCGGGCTTCGATAAATCATAAAACGGTCTCCGATGAAGGCCATGGTCCTGATGCGCCGCGAGCGCTGCCCAGCATTCACGAATTTCGAGAAGCGGCATCTTTGCAAGCGGAAAAGAACTATCTAAACGAGCTGATGGGACTCTGCGAGGGCGACATCAAAGAGGCCTGCCGCATCTCGGGTTTGTCTCAATCCCGTCTTTACGCCCTGCTCCAAAAGCATAAGATCTCGAGATAGCTTCCTGTTAGATAATAAAATTCCTGCCAAACGGGAATTTTCCACTGAGACAGGAAAACAGGCTCGCCGAGGCAGGCGCCATCTCCGCAATTTGACCAGCTCTATCATCTTGTAATTCCTTAATAATCCAGCCATGATTCAAACCGCTGCGACTTGGCATCATAGTTGCTCTATACCCCTGCAACGGTAAAAAAATTTCAGAATAAGAAATCAAGGAGAAAAAAAAATGAAGGCGATTATGGCAGTTCTCACGTCAATGGTATTTGCAATGGTATTCGCGATAGCTCTGGTTCCCTGCGCATCTGCGGCCACATTCGCTCCGGCTAACAATATGAGCGGGGCTGTCTGCCAGGCGAACTCCGCCGCGGCGGGCCTCAACGGTTCAGTGACAGCGAGTGTCGCTCCGGCAGGGTCCGGTTATGCATGCGTCTCCTCGCCCGCCTACACCAGCTATGTCCTGGTTCACCCGGTGACTTGCAGTCCGAACGGCGCCCCCCTGCACACCCCGTCGGTAATGGGTACCTGGTAGTAATATAGTAGCTTGCAGGCAGCCTAAACGCCCTCCCCGTAAAGGGGGGGGCGTTTTTTTTCGGCCTCGTCGCCGCCCCGTCCTCCCCCCTTCAGTTGGACCAGCTGGTGTTTTCTTCAAAGACAGGCGCGGCTGGAATTTACTGCGCTCATTCAAGCCCTCTTACCGCACGACCCGAACCCGCCGCAAGAAGGATGGTTCCCCGTTCCCATTCAGTTGTCCCGACCAGCAGCCCAAGAAGGCGGCTGCGGATTTGAGCTTACCTCAATGCGAAGCTCTTTATCGATATAGATCCAACACCTCCGGAGCAAAGTACTCTATAATATACTTCTTGACATGTATACACGCTCCGCTATATTCATTTTCGAAACAAATCACTCATGCAATTCGTTTCCAAGCCTTATAATGCCGTGTATAACCGACAAAAAGCAAAAAATCGGAAGCGGGCTAAGGGGCAAGAAGCGTGTAAAAAGGAGGTTTTCGGCCGCCGCCGGCCTTCCTTCGCCGGATGCAGCCAGGCGGGGAAATGGGCAGGCATTGCCGGGAAAGGAGGGGTGTTTTGACAAAACAGTATTGAGGCTGCAGTTGGAAAAAATGCCAATGGGATTGGAGGGAGGAAAGAGTATGAAGAAGTACCCGATCGTTCTTGCGACGGTTTTACTGATGACGTTTGTCGTCGTCAGGCCGTCGCTCGCCGGCGAACCCGGCGCCGCTGCTGCCGCTCTTGATCAGGGCGGGGGGCAAAGCAGCTTGTACGGCGTCCTGGCAGGGGCGCAGAAAGCGCCTTTGCAGTCGGATCCGAAGCAGTCGAACTCTCATAAGACCTATAAGACCTATAGGGCTTATAAGATCTATTCGCCTTTCATCAACTTTAAGACCAAGTATGATGAGTGGCTTTCCATGGTCGAGCGCACGCACAACAAAGAGCAGCCCGACTGGATGACCCCGGTCGTGACCGTTACGCCTACGCTCCAGCAGGAAATCCGCACAGACTTCAACTTGAGTTCCAACAAAGGCCTGAATACCGATACCTTTCTGGGCAAGGGAACCGAGATAATCCCCACTGAGAACACGGAAATCATATTCGGAAATCCCACCTGGGTGACCAAGGACGTTACCAGCAACAGGCAAATCGCCGGCTGGGCCGATTGGTCAACTCTTTTCAAATACCGCCTGCTTTCCTCGCCCAGCGACGCAGGCAACTACGTAGTCACCTTCCTTCTCGGAACGTCTTTCGATACGGGCTCAACCGACATTACCGCCGGTCACGACGCGGTTACGCCGATGCTCGGTTTTGGAAAAGGCTTCGAGACGTCGATAGGCGAATTCGACTACCAGGCTACGATAGGGCCGACCATACCGGGCGCCGAGTTCACCAAATTCGGAACGCCGGTCACATGGAACAGCGCTTTTCAATACGGAAATCGCTTCTGCATTTTCGGATATATGATCCCGCTGTGGCCGGAATTCGAAGTCACCTGGATAACTTTTCCCAATGGCGCCGCCGCTGGTCAGCAGCAGGTCTACCTGACTCCGGGTATCAATATCGGCCGCTTTCAGCTCACCCAACACACTTACTTCGTAATCGGGGCCGGATATCAGTTCGCTGCTACTTCCGACCGCTCATTTGGTAATCAATGGATTGTAACGATGCGAATTCCTTATTTTTAACTGTTTAGAGACACGCGGGCCCGGCGCCGAAACGCTCTTGGGAAAAACCGGCTGAGTCCGGTTGACCAACGGCGCCGGCGTCCCGGTCCCCACTCAACCTAATTCAGCGCCTTTTCTATCGCATCGAGCACCGGATTTGGCTTAAACGGCTTTTGCTCCCCCACGGGGAGCCCCAGGATTTTCTTTACGCACTCGAACTGCTTCCACCCCTTTATGTCGTATCGCAAATCGACTGTCTTCCATTTCGGATGCCCTTTTTTGACCAGTTGATCGAGATTGTCGAAAAGCACCCGGGCGAACCCGCACACATCGGGGCAATCCCCATGGGAAGCGTATGAAACAAGGACGGCTTTCACCGCTACCGTGCTGACCGGCTTATCCTGCCATGCATAGGTGGTTGCGGGGATCTCCGCTGCAGGGTAATATCGCAGGATTTTCGAGTTCGTAACGGGAACCAGGTGCAGGTTGTCGCTTTTTGTTATGTATTCGGAGAAAAGCTTCACAGGAGCGCCGGCTACGAAGAACATGGCGTCTATTTTGCCTTCTTTCAACAGTGTTAGTGCTTCCTGCGGTCCGATATTCAGCATCTGCCCGGGCTTTATTCCCGAAGCTTTGAAAAGAAGTTTCGCCGTGAGGTAAGTTCCGCTTCCATCCTCCCCGACCGCCACGCGTCTGCCGGACAGGTCGCTGAATTGCCCGATTTCTTTTCGCGCAACGATATGCACCTCTTCATTATATAAGGGGAATACAATCCGGATTTTTCGGGCTATGCTTTTCAAAGTCTTATTTGACGCATCCTCTGCGACAAACGCCAGAACATCCGACTGGACAATCCCCAACTGGATCGAGGGGACTCTATATACCGTATAGATATTATCGACCGACCCGGACGAGGGGTAAACGCTCAGGCGGATCCCGTGCTGCGCCATAAGATGCTTGAGGTCCAGGCCGAACCTGTAATAAGTCCCCTTTTCGTTGCCGGTCGTAATGCCCATGTCGACGGCGGCGTTGCACGTTTGTGTCCCGATCGCCAGAAAAACAAGGCACACTAATGCCGCCATGAAGTATTTCTTCACGAATCCTCCCGGAACTGTGTTTTTACTTATCCCCACAGACGGTAGAGACCACAGAGAAAAAACTGTGTCAAAAAAAAGGCTGCCCAACTCTCAGCGTGCTTTGCGGCCCTGCGGTAGACTTTTCTATCAGCTCCCGGAGAGCTTGAGCCTTACGACGCGCCCGACCGTTCTCGATATTTTGACAGGCTTTCCGTCCCACATGATATTCACGCCGCCACCGTTGCCCACTATCAGGTTGACTCTTTTTTGGGCCATCCATTGCCGCGTCTGGCCGGGCTGCAACAGTAGGCTTTCGGTCTTCCCGCCGTCTATCACAACCTGTATCCATGTCGTCTGGTTGGCGGCTATCCGGAGGGCATGAAGCGCAGGGACCGCTGCCTGAGCCGGTATGGCGCCCTTGGGCGCCGCAGGCGGGGCGGCAGGCGGTGAGACCGCTGGGGCAGGTGGAACGACGGCAGGCTTCTTTTTCGCTTTGGGCGTCTCGGGCTGCCGGAGAGCCGTAGCCGCCTGTTTTACTTTCGAAACGGCCGAAGCCGGGGGTGCGGGTTTTGCGGCCGAGGCTATTGGATGATGTCCGACGGGAGGCTTTGCGGAGAAAAAACTAGGCCTTAACACAATCCCGAGGCAAACGGCGGTGAGGACGACGCCCATTGCCAGCCCGATCATCACGTGGAGAAGCACCCTGCTCCCGCCGGCAGGCTTTTCCGCTTCCAGCGGCCGAGCTTCGCGTTGCCCGTCCTCCATTGCAAGGGCTGCCGAATACTTCGAGATCAAAGCGCTAACAGTGACAGCCGAACCCAACTCCGAGGTTTTCCCGGATTCGAGCGCCCTCAGGACCGTGATATTGATTCGACTCCGGTCGGAGGCGTCCTGCAGGGTCCAGCCCCGCCTCAAGCGCTCCATTTTCAAATATTGCGGTCCGTCTTTCATAGCGTACTCCTCGCACTCGCACGCCAGGTTCCAATCGGCAGGATGAAATTACAGGTATTCACGCCACAGATCAAGCAAATCTCATTCCATTCGGGCCAATTTGACCTAACATCAGCCATAATTTCACCGCACCCGGATTTTCCTGGAACTCCAGGAATGTCTGGACATGGGCCGGATCGTTGTGGTTAAATCAGCACCTGATAATTTCGAGAAAGCTCGACCAAGCATGCGCCAGGTCGGCCCATTTGGTACGAAACGCTTTGAAACAGCCGTTTTTATCGTTTTGTCGCCCATCAACTGGAGAAGCCATGTCCAATAAGGCCGGTGATGTCGGGACAGTGAGCTGGAAGCTTTTCAACGACCTCTATGAAAGCCAGTACGATCTTTTACGCAAACTCAAGTTCATCACGAAAGCCGGAAAGCTGAACGGGGCCGAAACGATCGCCCTGGAGCTGATCGACGGTTATCTCGGGCAAAAAGAGAACCAACTAAAAGAGTTGAGACAAGCCGCTCTGGACGAATGGACCGGCAGGGAAACGGCGCTCGTACTCCAACCCGGCAACGACCGGATAACGCCGAAAAATGAGGGGGGCACGGGAAACGGCGCCATCAAATCCTCAGAATAAAAAACAACACCGGCCTATGGCCTCGCACTAAAGCACCCGCCCGGAAGACGGACGAATTGGAGTTGTAATATGCCTGAAACCGTCTTGAAGGAAAAAAACACAAGCCTTCGGCTCTTCGATTCCCTCTACGATCAATACGCAGACTTTTGCCGAAAGCTTCGTTTTCTTATCATGAGCGCATTCACGATTGGGGAGGAATCCCTGGCGCTCGAAATAATTTGGGAATTTTTGGAGCAAAAGGAAAAAGAGCTCCATGGACTGAAGGCCTCGGCCATGGATCGAATCGAGGGCAATGCCGTCGATTCGCAGTCCGTTGAACTCCTCCTGGGACGTCTTCTCATGGAGCGCGAAGACTACAGGATCTTACAACGCATAGCGCAAATAAGGCAAAACGGCGGCTCCCCGTGGGAGACGCTGCAGACCATCATCGGGGAGCATGCATCCGAAACCTCCGCCCCCCTCGGCCTGCAGGATGAATGATACGGATATGGGACCGTCACGATTCAAGGATGATCGCAGTTAATTTTGCAGGGCGGATTTCAAGGACTGCCAACCCGAAGCGGAGTACCGAGAAATGAACGTCTACCAGGAATTCCTGAACCCCGGCGAATGCCTTCTTCTGCTGATAGATATTCAGAAGTCTATGCTCGATCTTTGTGTTGACCGCGACCGCACGGTGTTAAACACCACCACTCTCATCGAAGTCGCCCAGGTTTTCAACATCCCCGTTTTGTGCACGGTTCAAAATCCGGATAAATTGGGCGGCTTTATGCCCGAACTAACCGGCATGCTTTCTACGCCCGAATTCTTCGGCAAGATGGAGTTCAACGCTTTCGAAAATGATCAGATAGCCAGGGCCATCCGCCGGTCGGGCCGAAAAACCCTGCTCCTGGCGGGAATTGAAGCCCACGTGTGCATCTTCCACACCGCTGTGGGCGCTCTGCGTCTCGGGTACCGCGTTCATATAGCCAGCGATGCCATAGCATCGAGGAGCGACTTCGACAGGCAGACCGGCATTCATCGCATGGACAGGGCCGGCGCCGTTATCAGTTCCACCGACATGATGCTTTTCGAATTGCTGCACCAGGCGGGCACAAAGGAATTCCGCGCGCTTTTGCCGCTGCTAAAAAGACTTCAGTCAGGCGGTCATGTCTCCCCCGGCGCGCCGTGAAACCACCGGAAGGGCGAGAGAGGGTCAGCTTTCCACAGGAGATGGCGCGATATGGAACGGCCGGCCATAGCAGGTCGGCTCGATGAGATCGCGGACGCCTACAGCCGTCCGCCTGAAATGATATACTGGGAGGAGGAAAAGATGGGATTTCTGAGCGTTTCAAATGAAGACGGGATCGCAACCGTCACCATTTCCAGGGGCAAGGTGAACGCCTTGAATGAGCCTTTGGTGGAGGAAATGGACAAATGCTTCGCGGACATGGAGGCCGACCCCGCCGTAAACGGTGTCATTTTGAAAGGGACAGGGAGTTTTTTCTCCTTCGGCTTCGATGTCCCGGAATTCCTAAGCTATTCGAAAGACGAATTCATCAGGTTCCTTACTAAATTCAGCGCTCTTTGCAGCCGGATATACCTTTTTCCCAAACCCGTCGTGGCCGCTCTTAACGGCCATACCGTAGCCGGTGGATGCTTGCTCGCTCTTACGTGCGATTACAGGATCATGGTCAAAGGCAAAGCGAAGACCGGCCTGAACGAGATCACTTTCGGCGCGCCCATGTTTACAAACGGCGTGGAGATGCTGCGAAGCCTCGTCGGGAGCAGGAACGCTGAGCGGATTTTACTTCTCGGCAGCCTGTATGCCGCAGAGGAGGCGCAGTTCCTTGGCCTGATCGATGAAGCAGTCGACGAGTCCGATCTGGAGGAACGCGCGAGAAAAGTCGCTTTTGACTACTCTCAAAAAGATTCGGCGCCTTTCAGGGTTGTAAAACGGCTGATCAGGAAGCCGGTCGCCGATAAGATGGCGCAGGGCGGCGAGCTTTCCATCCGCGAATTTGTGGATATCTGGTATTCGGAGAAAACCTGGAGGAAGCTCCAGGAGATAAAGATTCGTGCGTGACGCTGCTGCGTAAGGTATTGAAATAATGGCTGAAGATACAAGGCAAAAAGCAAGAGCGATCGCGCGCAAACACATCGAAGCCGGGGACGCGCTCGGGTGGTTCGAGGCCCTTTACGCAGGAGCTGATGGTGAGTTTTCCAACATTCCCTGGGCCGACCTTGCGCCCAATCCCAATCTGGTGGACTGGCTGGAGGCCGGGCGCATTCGCGGCGAGGGACTTAAGGCGATCGAAATCGGGTGCGGACTGGGAGATGATGCCGAGGAACTTGCTCGGCGCGGTTTCATGACCACGGCATTCGATATTTCAAAAACGGCTGTCTCCTGGTGCCGGCGCCGCTACCCGGATTCGCGCGTCGATTACCGTGTCGCCGATTTGTTCGCTGCGCCGGTTGCATGGCGGGGCGCCTTCGACCTGGTTGTCGAATCCTATACGCTTCAAGTCCTCACGCCCGGCCTGCGACCTGAGGCCATACGGCGCATAGCCGGCCTTACAGCTCCCGGAGGAAGTCTTTTGGTTATAGCCCGGGGTCGAAACCGGACCGATTCCGAGGGCGCCATGCCTTGGCCGCTTATCAGGGAAGAATTGAGCGAGTTCGAAAATGCCGGGCTAAAAAATTTGAGTTTCGAGGATTATTTCGATAGCGAGGACCCGCCGGTTCGCCGGTTCAGGGCCGTCTATCTACGGGAAGCTTAGGAAGTAAAATAAAAACGGTGACCGCCAACTGCGGACTTTGCTACATGGCAGCCAGAAACTCGGCAACGGTCTGAACGGTAATGGAAAAAGTCGCATCAGGCCGGTTCATAAACGGTCCGAAGTGGCGCAGGTCTCCCGTCAGCAGATGAGTGGCGCGGCAGCTCTGCGCTGCTTGAAAGATAACGGCATCTTTGATTGGAAGACCACCGGGAAAAGGGGCGCAAAGGTCCGCCGTGACTAAAGTGATATTGTCCATCAAGGCTTCGAGAAATGGCAGCGAGCGGGGATATTTGGCGGCGAGATTGCGCTCGGCTTCCATGAGGGCCGCGTCGCTTGTGAACAGCAAAAAATGCCCGGCAGCCCCAAGTTCGATGACGAAGGCCGCCTTTCCATGGGAATTATGGGCGGCGGTAAAAAGCACATTTGCGTCAAGGAAAACACGCATCACTTCCGCGCCGCAAGACGTCGCAGCAAGGTTTGCCGTTCAGCTTCGTCCAGACGGTCGGCTTGGTCCCACGCCAACACCTGCTCATCTGTATACATCTCGACCTCAAGCACCATCGCAGGCTTAAGGACCAATTCATTATCCCGTTCTTCCATGATTATCGGGCCGCCGTTCTTAATGCCGAACCGCTTGCGCACATGCGCCGGCAGGGTCAACTGCCCTCGATTTGATACGATAAGGGTTTGCCTCATGGCCGTCATCTCCCGCTTCTTATACATTGGAGTGTAGCCGAAATTCAGAAATTCGTCAATGCTGCATTTCAGTTACAAAATCTGAAATGTCCCGCAGCATCGAGATGTTTTGGCTAGCCGGATCACGTTAGCCGACGAGTTGCCAAGTGCCGTGGACCATGCAAAGGTCCTTATTGATATTTGCGATTGTGATTTTTGCATCCGATCGGTCGAGCTTCAGGGTGAAGTCGCACGGTATTTTGCCTATGGGAATGTTTATCGTCGGGCCATCCGAGGAAAAATGCGCTGGCGAGATCCATGCGGCTTAAGTGTGTTCGTGGAAGCAGAATTTCTTCGATTCTCGGCTGCTCTCCCGTCAGTATCCAGCATGCGAGATGAGCCAGTTGGTATGAGATTAGCGGTGGCACGGCATCCCCCATGTGACGGTACATATTGGAAAGCGCTGCTCCATTAAAAACAAAGGAATCAGGAAAGCCTTGCAGTGCGGCGATTTCTCTCACAGTACACAAGCGGTCCTGTTCGGGGTGAGCATAGCGCCCGTTTCCAACATGGGAACATTCCCGCTTTATCGTCTGCGCCGGTTTGTCCCAAGCCAATCGCCCATATACGTCCGGGTATGATCCGAACCGCTTGCCGGCAACGATTCGCTTCATCGAATCCGTCAAAAGGTGCTTTGCGTCGGACCGCTTCAAAAGGTCCATCCATGACCCTCCGTCTTTGGGAATAGCAGCAATTCTTTGCCGCACCGACTCGGATGAAAAATCAGGATAAGCTCTGGAACCGTCGGCATCGGGGGAGATTGTGCTGAAAGCCCTTCTGACGGTCAAGGCTTCGTCCTTCAGGCGCCATCCATCCCACAGACTATCCAAAGTATGCAGAGGAAGATGCTGCCTTGCTGCAATTACGATCGCCCGTTCCCTGATCTGTGGCAGGCCGAATCGCGAAAGCATGTACGTCCTGCCAAAAACATTATATCCATGGCTCTCCAGATGTTTTCTGAACCACTCGTAGTGATCCTTGAAGTTTCCACGAATCAGTTCTCGCGCATTTTCCATCACCACAACGTCCACAGACAGCGCGACGGCAAACTCTGCCGAGCGGCGCACCAGACTATTGCGGTGGTCGTCTCTGACATGATTTTCCGGAACCGCCCGACTGAACCCCGTGCAGGGGGGGCAGGTCAAAAGGACGGAAACTGAAACTTCATCAGTGAGCGAGAGGGCTGACTTCAGCTGCTTCGGCGCAATTGCCGACAAATCGAGTGAGACAGGATTTATGCCTATATTCCGTGCATACGTCCTGTTACATTGGAGCTTACCGGCGCCCGTACTGGGTTTGCCCTGTTCGGCGTCAGCTGCGGCGACGATTCTGAAGGCCGGGTGCATATGAAACCCGTAGCTCATACCACCGGCGCCTGAGAAAAGATCGACTACTGCAAACTCCTTCGCTTGCATTATTCGTCGCCTCTCTCCCCTTTCGGCAAACTCGTAAGGGGCTTTTTGTAAGAGCTGATGCGATATTTAACTTTCTTTTCCGCCACTGAAAGCAACAGGCCACGATCCATCATGGGCTCATCGTAGTGAAGCGGCTGACTGGAGGCGGATCCGTGCTTTAACCAATGCGAAACTTTCCGGATAGTTTCAATCGTTTCCTTGATCAACTCACATTCCCATACCACCATCACGCGCCAGCCGGCCGCTTCCAGTTCTTCTTGAATGCGCCGATCCCGTTCCACGTTTTCGGCGAATTTGCGCGTCCAGAAGTCAACGTTACTCTTCGGGGTAGTCGCGTCTTTACATCCAGGATGACGGTGCCAATAGCATCCATGAACAAACACAACAGAGCGATATTTCGGAAACACAAGGTCCGGCTGCCCCGGCAAGTGCCTGTTTCTGAGCCTGAACCTTATTCCCAACCTGTGCAAACCGGATCGGAGTATCCATTCGGGCTTCGTATCTCCGCTGCGTACCCGGGACATGGCAATGGACCGCTGATCCGGCGTAAAAATGTCCGTCATTTTATATTTGTCGCGAGCTGACGGTTTATTGACATAGCGGGCAAGGCAAAAGAGTCACTCCCGCTCACCATCACTTGCAATTTTACATCGTTGCCCCATTTAATACAATGAATCCGGGCGCCGGAATCGCGAGAAGGTATATTCCAGCCCCCGAAAAGGCCCGGCAACATCAGGTCATGTAAAGGTTGTCGCGTTAAGCAACAGGATCAAAAATATTACGTCTATTATTCTATTTTGCCTGATAATCAGGTATATTGACCGGGTCTATGGCAACCATGGCGAGGAGCGGAGCATGCAGAATAACCGTGAAGAAATAAATGAAGTTGCGACGTCCAGGATAGGCGCCAGGATTAAGGGGATCAGGGAGAAAGGCGGCCGCACTGTGGAGGAGCTTGCCACCCAGACGGGTATAGACTCGGAGGTTCTTTCACGGATTGAGACCAATGAGTTTATTCCTCCTCTCGCAACTCTTTTTAAAATTGCCAACGCGTTCGGTGTGGACATTGCCGATTTCTTTCAAGAAAGATCGAGCAGTGAAAAAATCGTCATCACACGCCGGGATGAAACGGTTCGCATAGGTCGGCGGCCCGATCACGACCAGGGGGAAGTCGATTACATTTACGAGGCGCTTGCGGTCAAACAAAACTTCAGGCACATGGAGCCCTTCCTGGTGGAGTTTCCCCTTCAGGAAATAAGCGAGATGGTTTTCAACAGCCACGAAGGAGAAGAGTTTCTCCACGTGTTGGAAGGGACGGTGGAGTTTCGATCGACAGACCGCGTGGAAGTGCTGAATCCCGGCGACAACATCTACTTCCAGTCCGATGTCAGCCACAGCTTTCGCCGCATCAGCAAAGGACCCGCCAGGGCAATTGCTGTGATTTGGAACAAACGGCCGTAAACCCACGATTTTAACTTTCAGATATATGACCGAAAATATATCCAAGGCAGTTTCTGCGCTTCAGAGTGCGGCGGAGAGGGTCAGGCGCATCGAGGACGAAGCCCGCGAAGCCCTGTTTGTAAAAGACGACCCTGAGACACACCGGCAAAAACTTCAGGAAAAAGCGATGCTCCTGATGGAACTCCCGGAGCTTGTCGGCCCGTTTTGCGGGGGACTGGACAAAAACGCCCGTACGGAAATCGAGGAGGCACTGGACTCTTTTGCCATGAGGGCCGAGCGGGCGATGGAACTCTCAAGCATCTTCTACATGAGCGCCCTTCTATACCCGGAAGATTACAAAGAGGGCGATCCGAACGACCTGGAACTGTTCATAGACAGGCTCCGCGCCAGGTACCTTTCGGGCCGTCAAAATCCCGGCGCTTCCACCACGTCCCGGAAAACGAGGTAGATCGGAAAGGAAATCAATCGCTAATGGAAGAGCAGTTGCTGTTTGTTTACATGGCCTACGGCGGATGGCAATTCAGAAGGCAGGCTGTACTGAGCATATTATCCCTTCTGCAATACGGACCGCTCCCCGGCAAAATTCTTGTCTATACGGACCGCCCCGGCGAATTCAAAGAGCTTCCCGTAGAGGCTGTGTTTCTCGATAAACCTACCATCAAAAACTGGAGAGGCCCCTACGGTTATATTCACCGCATGAAAATCGAGCTGCTCGACAGTTTATTCAAAAAAAACCGCAGGCATGTGGTCTTTGTGGACAGCGATACTATCTGGACGCGCAGCCCTGCCGGGATATATGAATCCCTCGACAATGCTCGTGCGGTCATGCATGTGTGTGAGAATCAACTTTCCGATCGCTTCTTTCCCCAGTACCGAACGGTGCTCGAAAAAACCGAGCTGATTAAAGATGCCGGCCTGCCCTTCGTCCCCATGGAGCAGTTCTGGGTGTATAATTCAGGTGTTCTCGGCCTTCCCTCCACTCTGAATCCCGCTCTTATTAATGAGGCGCTGCGCATTTGCGACCTGATTTGCAGAAACGCTCCCTTTACAATGGAGTGGGTTGAACAGGTTGCGTTCTCCTACATCCTCCAAGGCCACGGGGTGCGGATCGACACCTGCGGTGAGGACGTGCTCCATTACTGGCCGGACAGTTTCGAGTTCGGACGCCGGCTGAAGAAATGCTCGTTCACAGATTTGGCGGACCTCGGCAAGGACCCCGAACGGGTTCGTGAACTGCTCAAGGAAGCAAGGAAGGGTAAAAGAAGTTTTGTTAACCAACTGCTTGTGCGCACAAAAAGGTTGGGGCGTTCGATGCGGAAGCGCAAAAGAGAATCCCTTGTTTTTCTTGAGAAACTGAGGTCGAAGATATTAGTCCGTGCGAGGCGGGAGCAGGAGAAGAAACGCCATACAAAAGAGGGTGCGGATTAAACCGCTATTGATTCAATTCGTAGGCCCCTCGGCTAATACTCTCAATCTATCGAGGAAAAACTGCTCTTTTTCGCGCTGCCCCAGCGCCCTGTGGCAGGCTGCGATCTGTTGGAGCGCATTGGGTGAGTCCTGGAATTTCTCCAGGAGCAAGAGCGCGTCGTTAAACTTTCCGAGGTTCATGAAGCTAACCGCCAGGCAGATATGCAGCGGTTCACTTTCCGGGAAAAGCCGGATGCCTTCGGTAAGCAACTCTATCGCTTCCCCGTGTTCTCGATTCTTCTGCCTGATCATTGCCAGTCCCAGGTAGCCCCTGGCGTGAGGACAATAGCGCAAGGCCCTTTTGAAAAGCCTTACGGCAATAGCTTCCTTATCCGGTATGGCTTCGATCGCGGCATAATCCCCATGGCTGAAAGTCATTCCAAGTCTTGAGAGAAAATCGGCGTGCAAGGGGTGAAATTCCCGGATATCTTCGAGCTCTATTGCATCTACAAAAGACGGCAGACCTTCATAGAAGGCCTTTCTCAAACGGTTTCTGAATGTCAGGACCTCTTCGCTCGAAAGACCCGGGTCCGTTTCGAGGTACAGTATATCCTCTATGGGATTTAACCATACCTCATCGGTGATATGCATTCTTTCTTTCACATCGTCGTAGAGGGCGGTACCGGGAAAAACCCGCAAGACATAGAAAATAACGCTGTGAGGCTTAATCTCGCGAATGAGTTGTTCGGTTTCGCCTATCGTTTCCGAGGACTCACCCGGGCACGCATAGATGATGTAGGCGCGGGCCAGGATGCCGTAGCGCGTCGTAAGGGAAAAAGCCCTCTTGATCTGCTCGTTTCCAATCCTTTTGTTAAGCCTGTTTCGTATCTTTTCCGACCCGCTTTCAACCCCGTAACTGATCTGAATGCATCCGGCCTTTCGCATCCAGTAAAGTATCTCTTCATCGACGCTATTGACGTGGGAAATGGCGTACCACGATATGGAGAGGCCACGGTTCAGGATTTCTTTGCACACAGCTATCGCCACGTCTTTTTTCATCGTGAAAATGTCGTCCGAGATGTAGAAAAAACTAACCCCCTTGCGATAGAGAAGCTCCAATTGATCCACAAAATAGGAAACGGAATGGAACCTCACCTTATGTCCCCAGAATCGAGGAGAACCGCAGTAAGTGCAATTCCCGGGACATCCCCTGGTAAGGGACAGGTGGTTGTAAGTGAAGTACACGGCGGGGTTGGGCAGTTTGTCCAAATCTTCAACGGGATCGGCAGGCGCTGTTCGAACGATCCGAGACCCATTCCTGAAAGCGATTCCCCTGATGGCGGCTGGATCGCCCCCGGCGCCCCTCTCGAGCATTCTTACCAGCTCCAGGAAACTATATTCGCCCTCTCCCAATACGACATAGTCGATCTCCGGAAAGTTTCGCAGCAAATGCTCCCGGAGAAACGTCGCGCCCACTCCCCCGAAAACGATCTTTGCCTCCGGGTTCACTTCCTTAACGATCCGCGCTGTCTCGACGCCGCCCCAACGATTGGCGTTGAATATCGAAATTCCAACGATATCGGCGTTCTTCTGCGCCAGTATTTCCCTTATTTTTTGAAGGCTGTGGCCGCTGCGGTAAAAATTCAATATTTCGACGTCGTAACCCTCGTGGAGCAGAAGTGCGGCAATGTAGTAAAGCCCTGTCGGGACAGCGCTGATGTCCTCCTCTTCAAAACGTTCCTCGAGAAAATACGGATAGATGAGTAAAATCTTCACAAGACTCAGTCCTGGCGAAATTCGGCGAAACGGTATCCCGGCAATATTTCCTTCCCGCATCGGTAGCATCGAACAGGCCGGTATTGCGAGATGCCGACGAAGACATCGTCCTCTTTCAAATCGCTTTCCGTGCGGAACCGGAACTCCAGGGGGTCATCCCACTCCTCCGGAAAGTCCTCCTCGGTTATGCAGTCCCGGCAGATGTAGATCATCTCGCCGGTGTTGCCCGGGTCCACGTCCCACATAGCTGCAATCTCATTGTCATCCAAAAAACGCTTCCATTCCGGCTTCATCGCATAAATTCCTCCGACAGAAAAGGGTTGCCGTTTTCGATATGCCCGAACTGATGGTGATTTTGAAGAATTTTCTACGTACGGGGCAAAAAAATATGAACTCCTGGTTGGCGCCTGTTTTGCAGAGGGTGCTCCGTGGCTGAAAACCGCCGGGGAGGGCTCAAATGTGGCATGAATCGTGCTTTTTGTTAGAGGCACTCAGCAATCAGGAAGAGCTATCGGAGGAGAATCGTGTCATTGCCCATGGGTTTCATGCCCGGTCCGCTGGATGAGACGCCGGATCGTATCGAGAGAGCCGGCAGAATTTGCCGTTCGCTTCTGGAAAAGACCCCGGATAACGTCACTTATCTGCACCTGATGGGTATCATCGAGTGCAAATTAAAGCGCTTTGTCGAATCGGAAATCTGGTTTCGGAAGTCTTTGGCCCTTAACCCGGATTCGCCTGAAATCTTATGCAGCTATGCCATGGCTCTCATGATGCGGAAAGAATTCGCAGAGGCGATCCGTCTTTTAAAGCGGGCTACCGAAATCAAGGCCGATTTTACGCCCGCCTTGCATCATCTCGGAAATGCTTACAAAGAAAACGGGAATCCGGCCGAGGCTGTCCGCACTTACGAAAAGCTCCTGGCTTTAAAACCCGATGATGTGGAAATCCTGTACAATCTTGCCATTATCGCCAAAGACCATGGCAATCTTCCGGCGGCCAGGGCCTATTGCGAACGCGCTGTCGGCCGGCAGCCGTCGAATCCGTCCTGTATCAATAATCTTGGCATCATTTGTTACATGATGGGAGATTATCGCGGGGCAATCATCTGCTATCGGAAGGCCCTCGAGTTGAACCCGGATTATCCTGAAGCGCTCAGCAATCTCAGCATACTGATGCACGAGATGGGCGGTTTCGAGCAGGCCCTGGAATTAAGCAGGCGGGCCCTTGCCTTACGGCCCGAATATCCCGAAGCACTCAACAACCTCGGCATTTCCCTGAAGGATACGGGCAAACTGGAAGAAGGCATCGATGTTTTAAGGCATGCCGCTCGCCTACACCAGACCGACCCGGAAATACAATACAATTTGTCGATAGCGCTTCTTGCGGCCGGAAGCTTTGAGGAAGGCTGGCGGTTGCACGAAGCGCGCTGGAAAACCAGGTTTCTCAAGCCTACGCACAGAAAATACCCTCGGCCCCTCTGGCATGGCGAACCGGCTGAAGGTCGCCTTCTTTTCCTTCACCATGAACAGGGCATGGGGGATACGCTTCAGTTCTGCCGCTATGCGCCCATGGCGGCGGCGCTGGGCTTGCGCGTCGTCATGCAGGTGCAGCAGCCTCTCGTTCGCCTTATGAAATCTCTGGCAGGTGTTGAAACCGTGCTGGCAACACCTGAAGAGCCCGCGGCTTTCGATTTCCATTGCCCCATGCTGAGCCTGCCCCTGGCTATGCAGACGCGACTTGAAACGATCCCCCAGAGCGTCCCCTACCTGGCGGCCGATGAGAAAGAGGTTTTGCAATGGCGCAACAAAATGACTCCCTTCGGGTCCGGCAAGCCTCGGGTCGGGCTTGTTTGGGCCGGGAACGCACGCCTTCATGCGCCCTCTCTGGCCATGACGGATCGCCGTCGGTCGATCTCGCCGCAGATGTTGGCGCCTATTATTGAAAATGAGAACATCCAGTTCTTCAGCTTGCAGAAAGACGGGCCGAAAACGCCCGAAGCCCCGGACCTGATCGATCTGATGGACGAATGCAACGATTTTGCGGACACCGCGGCGCTCATTGCCAATCTCGATCTCGTCATAACGGTCGATACGGCGGTAGCACACCTCGCGGGCGCTCTTGGCAAACCCGTATGGGTTATGAACCGCTTCGACACTTGCTGGCGCTGGCAACGCCAACGCGAGACAACGCCCTGGTATTCGACCATGCGCCTTTTCCATCAGCCCAAAGCCGGAGATTGGGCAAGCGTCATTGCCCATATAGCCGCTGAGCTTGCCCGGCCCGAAACGAACGCGGTGTTCAGTTGCTCGAAAAGATGATCTTTCGACCTCTATTGTGAGGTAAGCTTGACGATCTCCTGTTCCAACCTGCTCTTTTCCTGCATCAAGCTTTCAAGCTGCTGGCGGATCTGATCTTCGCTCAGGCCGCTCTGCTGCTCCTGGCCCTGTATCTGCACTTGCAAGGTGTCGATGTTCTTTTCCAATTTCACCCTTCGGGCCTGTCCGGACCGGGTCCGAAGCCTGGCTTTGCGCAATCGGGCCTGCAGATTTGCCAGGTCATCATTCATCTGCGCCAGTTGACGGCGGTATGCCTTTTCTTCGGAAGAAAGAGCGGCAGAGCGCTGCGACAGGTCCTGCTGCCGGGAACGCAATTCGCTTCCGGTCTCTTTCAGCTGTTCCAGGCTGGACTGCTTTTGGTTTACCCTGTTTTGGTACTCGCCCGAAGTTAACCCTTGCACACCCGAAAAAAAGCCGCCCTTGGCCGGATTGGACGTGGTAGCGCAGCTGCAAAGCGAAAAGACGGCGAATAACAGGCCGGCCGTGCAGAAAAGAACCCTTTTCATTCGAGATTTCCTCCCCATGGGTCTAAAGAGTTAGATTCTTCGTTTTCATCATCACGGATATAAGCTGGTCTCTTTCCTTTTTAAAACTCTGGATCGACTCCCGGGTGGCTGCGACTTCACTTTTGAGGGTTTCAATTTGCTGCGGGTCCGTCGTGGCGCCGGCAAGGGCTGTCTGCTGCGCATTGACTTCACCTTCCAGGGAGCCTATAGCCTTATCCATATCCTGTTTCTTTGCAGTCATGGCCTTGAGTTCGGCCAGCGCCAATCCTTTCTTCGATTCGTTCATCGCGATTTCTTTTTTGAGCGTGGCGACACGAATTTGCTCCCGGGCTATATAACTCTTCATGTACGCGACGTCTTTTCTGGCTTCCTCGTTGTACTGGCGCGCTTGCTTGATGCACGCATCGAGGTATTCTTCTTCGTTTGCGTATTTTTGTTTCTGGTTTGCGACGTATACGCCGGCCGCCAGCCCCATCGGAGCGCCGAGCGCTGCTCCCCAGGCAGCTCCCTTGGCCGGGTTTACACCGATCAATGCAGCCACGAGCGCACCGGCAGCCGCACCTACGGCAGCGCCCGTCAATCCCCCCTCGACGGTGGTGCGCGCCTTCATGCCGGTCAGGTCCTTGCCGCCCGTCTTCTGAACCGTGTTTTCCTGGATAAAGTTTGCCGGAACCCAGCCGGTCACCGGCTGCCCATTACCGTTGTCGATCCTCACCTGGCGCCAGTCCCCCGATTCCTGCTCGATCGCCACACTGTCTCCCGGATGCAATGTGCCGACAGGCTGACTTTGAAACGATTTGTCGGCAAAGAGCGTCACGGTTTGCGAGCCGATCACGCTACCGGTCGGCTGAGGGGGCCGGCTCCCCTGCATGCTCGACATACCTGAACCAGCGCATGAAGTCAGAAAAACCAACATCATCACTATTGCAA
This sequence comes from Deltaproteobacteria bacterium, assembly GCA_021793275.1. Lineage (GTDB taxonomy): Bacteria > Desulfobacterota > Syntrophobacteria > Syntrophobacterales > Syntrophobacteraceae > SbD1. Next base: position 30,791 of record JAJYTC010000028.1, read on the forward strand.
TGCTTCCTCTTAATACCCCACAGGCCCTCATCATCAATCCTCCCCTCCTGCTTTTTCCAAATCCCCATCTCCAGACCGGCCATTTTCAGCCGGCCGTGCAAACAACTAGTTATCGCCTTGCGTAATGATCTCGCTTTTCCATATGTCCCTGTTCGTCTTGTCGTACCTCTGGAGGTGCGACCATATGAGCTTTGTCATGGCAACCTTGGCCTTATCCTTTTCCTCGGCATGGATCACACTGTCAAAGGCCGCCTTGACATTTTCCGGGCTTATGCCGTTTGCCTTATGAAGGGCCTGCAACTGGCGGACATAGACTCCCATGTTATGATCTATGGCATGGCGCAACAGAGGAATTTTTTTCTCCATTTGTTCCCGGTAAGTCTCGTCCACATCGGGGGTATTGACGAACTCCTCCGCGGTATGCAACGTATCTGTCTCACTCTTCACCAGAAGCGCGCTGGCCGTACCCATTCGAAAAGAGTATTCCATGTCGGTAAGTTCGGTTTGCGCGTTTTTTTTGATCAGAAACTGGTTGAGGTCCCGCGAGTTTTGGAGGCCCACTTTCGCCAACCGGCCCTGCCCCCCCGACGCCGCCGCGAAGTGCCTGAAAATCGAGGGGACAATGAAAACAAGGGCCGCGACGATCAGCACCGCAGAGGCAAACACGATCCGGAATTTCCCATTTGAAAAAAGGCCCGACAAATTATTCTTGAGTCCCTCCGGGATGCCGAGCCCGCCCGAAAGTTCGTCGCCGGTGCTCGCCGCTTCGCCGTAATCAGCACTTGTGGTGAAAGCGGGATATGCGGCTGTGGGTTGAAAATCGGAGGTTGGGGGATAGATGGGATCGGCTACAAGGCGAGTTTCCGGACTCGTCCGCAGAGCGCGCGTTGGCGCGGCTGGAGCGCCGGCGGCCTGCATGGATTCTTCCAGGCTCGCGAGAAAAGCGGCCGCGGTCGGGTGGCGATTTTCGGCGCTTTTTTCCAGAGCCTTCAATATGGATTTCTCTATTGCCTCCGGGACGTCGGTCCGAAGAAGGTGAATGTCGGTAGGCCGCTCCTCTATCTGTGCCCTTATGATCTCATAATCGGTATTCCTCTGAAAGGGCGTGTGCCCCGTCAGGGCCTCGTATCCAACGACGCCGAGCGAATAGATATCCGTTCTTGCGTCCGTTTCAAGCCCCTGTATGTGCTCTGGGGACATGTATTCGAGCGTGCCCACCATGTGGCCGGTGCGTGTCAGCCGCGCGCGCTGCAGGATGCGAGCGATCCCGAAATCCATCAGCTTTACCGAACCGGAGGGCGTAATCATGAGGTTGGACGGCTTGATGTCCCTGTGGACAACCCCGAGCCTGTGCGCATGTTCGAGTCCATCGAGCGCCTGGCAAAGGATGGAAACGCACTCCTGCCACGGTATGGGGCCGCGCCGCGATATTACCTTGTCCAGGGTTTCGCCTCGAACGAACTCCAGGACCATGTAATACTGGTCGCCGTGAAGGAGGAAGTTGTATACCATGGCGATGTTGGGATGATTCAGCCTGCCCAGGGCGACGGCCTCGGAGCGAAACCGCGTTACGATGTCCTCACGCTTGCTCAACTCCGGGCGCAACGACTTGATCGCCACTTCTCTTTCGAGCATGGTGTCGAGGCCTCTGAAGACCTCTCCCATCCCGCCTTCGCCTATCTTTTCCAATATTCTGTAGTTGCCGATAACCTGGTCATACATTCGCACAAACCCCATCAGTCCTGGTGACCGGCGCCGGCCTGTCCTCTTTGCCCGGCTCGCCGATGCGCACAATAATTAGAGAAATATTGTCATGTCCCCCGCGACTTTTCGCCAACTCGACCAGAAGCTCACAGGCCCGCTGGGGCGTTCGGCCGGCGACGGCTTCCCGGATATCGTCGCTGCTCACCAGGTCGTGCAGCCCGTCCGAGCAGAGGATGAAAAGATCGTCGATCTTAAGCTCGATGCCTTTTTCCGGCGTCATGATCTCCACACTGGGGTGAGAACCGAGAGCACGTGTGATGACGTGACGATCCGGAAAGTTCTTCGCCTGTTCTTCGGTGAGAGAACCACTCTTCAGCAGGGCCATGAGCAGCGTGTGGTCTTCGGTCAACAGCTCGATGACGCCCTCGCGCACGCGGTACATGCGAGAATCCCCCACATGGGCGAAATATGCCCTGCCCTGCCGCAAAGCCAAAACGGTCGCAGTAGTCCCCATTCCACTAAGGTTGGAATCCGTCGAGGCTTCGCGATATATCCTGCTGTTGGCCTCCTGTAGAGAACGTACGAGGTCTTCAAGAGGCTTTTTGCTTACGTCCGCATAATAGCATTGACTTATGGCCTCCACGGCCAGTTGGCTCGCATACCCTCCACCCCGATGCCCCCCCATGCCGTCGGCAACGATGGCGAGCATTCCTTTTTCCGAGCTATAATTGCCGCCGGGCCGCACAACGGCGATGCTGTCCTCGTTTCGCTCCCGGATGCATCCCCGGTCCGTGAGCATTCCCACTTCGATATCCAACCCGAGGCCGCCATCAGTTGTTCTGCCGGCAGAACTCACCCTGCTTGCAGAGCGTGAAAGTAAAGACTTCATCTTCTTGAACATCGAAAGAACCTTTTTTGTTCTGGTATCCGGAAAGCTTCAAAAGATATTGCACCCTGCTTCCGGCAGGCACGGAAAATGAGTAGGGGACCGCATAAGGCCCTGTGCGTTTGCCTTCGTAGGCAAGATAGAGCTTTGCTGGTCCGCTGTTGATGACGCCTATGCTGATAGTGCAAAGAGGCCCCCTCACACGCCGCTTCGCCGGCTCCGGAGTCACGAGGGGCCGAGCCGCCGCAGGAAAGACCCGGGGAGAAGGCTGAATCGCCGATGGAAAAGAGACCGAGGAAGGACCGGAGTACATGGAGTATATAAACCCTGCTCCAGCCGCCAGAAGCAAAAGGACCGGGACAGCGAGCCAGTACTTTTTCAGCAGTACGGAAGAGCTGAAGGGACCGGTGAAAATCGATCGTTTTCCAACAAGTTGATCGTTGGAACGAACAATGGCTTCCATATCTTCGAGCAGGGCCATTGCAGAGGGATACCGGTGGGACGGATTTTTTTTCAGGCAGCGCTCGATGATGACTTCCAGCCGCCCGGGAATGGAGGGAACAAGAACGGAGGGCGCTACATAGCAGACATCGGTTATCTTCCTGTACAACTCGCCCCATGAGGTCGCATCGAATGCCGCTTTGCCCGTAGCCATCTCGTAGAGCAGGGCGCCCAGCGCCCATATGTCCGACTGGACCGTCGCGGGCTTGCCCTGCAGTTGTTCGGGGGAAAGATACTGTTCGGTGCCTATGAAAGTTCCCTGACGGGTAAGGTTCGCACTGAAGGATGCCTTGGAGATCCCGAAATCGAGGAGCTTGACTTCCCCGCGGGAGTTTACCTTGACATTGTTCGGCTTGATGTCACGATGGATGATCCCGCATTCGTGGATGTATCCAACGGCATCGACAATCCTGGTGAAAATAGGGAGCGTGTCGGGGATGGGAAATCTCCCTTTTGTTCTAATCCGCTCACTCAAGGTTTCGCCATCGACAAACTCCATGATAATGCAAGGAAATCCGCCCGTTTCGCATAACTCGTAGAGAACGGCGATATTGGGGTGGCTGAGGGCCGCCTGGATGCGCGCCTCATTCATGAATCTATCCAGGGCCGCACGGTCCGAATCCATGTGCTTGAGCACCTTGAGAGCAACCGTACGGCCCAGGCGGGCATGGACGGCACGGTAGACGTCCCCCATGCCTCCTGCCCCCAGATGTTCGACCACCCTGTATTCGTTTATGGAACGTCCGACAAGTGTGTCCATAAGACAAGCTTCCGCTTCGGCTTATTGTATCGCCGGCTGGATGTGCAACAGTTCCTCCCCGTATTTGATCGGAAGTGCGGCCGTAACCTTGGTTCCGGCATAGTCGGACCATGAAGCGTCGAAAATACCCACCACTTCCCCCTTGGAATTAAAGACAGGGCCTCCGCTGTTTCCCGGACCGGTAGTGTTGATCCCGAGTTCGATATAGTTACCGTTCGGGCTAAAGAACGTCATCAAAGACGAATCCATGACCTTCACGCTCGAACTGAGCACCCTCTGGACGGTGCCCGTAGAGACCGTAGGCTCGGGAACCTCGCTTATGAATGCCCCGGGATGAAAGACATCCGCGGATTGCTGGGCTACGTACTGCGTCTTCGAAACGGCCGGATAGCCGAGAACGGTTACCTGGTCACCCTGATTTACACCCTGGTCGCTCAGCTTGACCGTTTTGAGCGCGCTCGGAACTTCTATTTTTATGAGGGCGACGTCGGCTTCCTGGGAGTAGCTTACCAATTTCGCCCGAATGGGCTGCGAGGTGTTGGGGAACTTCACATCGAGGACTTCGTTCTTGCCGCTAAGGGAATGAGTCACACCGACATACGCTCCGCCAAGATAGGAGGTAGTGGCCGGGACCC
>JAJYTC010000029.1 GCA_021793275.1 Deltaproteobacteria bacterium
GCCGCTCCTACGAAAACCCGCTTATTCGCAATTCTCGGACAGCCTCCTAGTAAACGGCCGCCATTTGACGCAAGCCAGCAATATCTCGCAGCGGCGGCGCACCGAACAAGCGGCTGTATTCGCGACTGAATTGCGAAGGGCTCTCGTAGCCAACTTGGAATACAGCAGTCGCCGCATCCAAATGATCAGTAAGCATTAGTCTCCTGGCTTCTTGCAAGCGCAACTGCTTCTGGTACTGTAAAGGGCTTAAAGCTGTCATCGACCGGAAATGGTGATGAAACGTCGATAAACTCATACCCGACCTGTCCGCCAGATCGTCGACGCTCAACGGCTGGGTGAAGTTCCCCTTCAACCATTCAATTACCCGGCCGATCCGTTGACTCTGACTTCCCGCCGACGCAATCTGGCGCAGACGCGCGCCTTGACCGCCCCCAAGGAGGCGATAAAGGATTTCCCTGCCGATAGTTGGCGCCAGAATAGGAATGTCCTTTTCATCTGCAAGCAAATCCACCAACCGCTGAAAAGCGTTTAGCAGAGGAGGGGTGACCCCGCCGGTGGCCATGCCACGGCTTGATTGCAGCAGGCGGGGCCCAGGCAGATTGCTGTCGACCATCATTTGCGAAATCTCGCGCATATCAAGCTTTAACCTGAGTCCGATCGGAAAGCGCTCGGGCCTTTTCGCCGGCAGGTCATTATTGCCACGAAGTTCGGTATGATCTCGGAACAAGAGGGGCTAAACAGCTGTCCTGAACATATCAAAAAGGTGGCGGAAGCCATGCTCAAACGGCTGCAAACAGATTATATCGATTTATTATACCAACATAGGGTCGATCCGAAAGTGCCCATCGAGGATGTTGCCGGAACGGTACAAGAGTTAATCCGGGAAGGAAAAGTAAAATACTTCGGTCTCCCGGAAGCAGGTGCGGACACCATCCGGCGGGCCCACGCGCTTCAGCCGGGAAGCAATGAAAGCCAATATGCCCGTTGTTGAAATGCTAAATGACATTGCCCGCAGGAAAGGCGTATCCACGGTGCGGATTGCGCTTGCCTGGTTGCTTGCGCAAAAACCGTTCATCGTTCCCATTCCTGGAATGGATAAACCCGAATACATCAAAGACAATATCGGGTCTGTTGATTTGTCTCTTACTCCTGAAGACTTGCAGGAAAAATCCACGTGAGTTCTTCGTTTTTTAGCCTCCCCAGGTTTTGCATGCTCTCTCGGTCTGCTCCAAGTTATCCAGTTTCCTCTGCTGGTCGCAGGCCATTTCTCTGATGCGGTCCAATCTAGGGTCGTTCCGCCCTCGGGTGAACAGGTCGCCTCGGGCGACAGCTCTAGAGATTATCTGTGTCGCAAGGCTCAACCTCTCCCTGTTGTCCCGGCCCCAATCAGGCCGGAAGTCCGCGTCTTGCGCGATGGCGTTCAGTGCCGCCACCGCCCCGGCCAATTGGGGATATTGCTGCAATACCGCCTCAAAGGGCGTGCGACCGGACTCGTTTTCCACCGCCTCCCGCAGCGCCTCGGCAAGTTCGCGCGGCGGGGCGTTTATGCGTGGTTTTTGCTCTCTTCGCTGTTTCACCGCAAGAGCTTGCGCGGGGGCCTTTGCTTTGACAATCGTCGGCACCTTCTGATCGGCCACCCTCTGGCGTGCATTGTCCCCAGCATAGGATAGCCCCGCCGGGATAACCGCCAGCCGTGGCGATCTGTTCGCTATCATGGCCTCCCTATGCTCCATATAAGCACTACGCATAGCGATATAGGGATCCAGGGAGGCTTTTTTCATAGCTTCGTATTGATCGATATGATCCGAAGCCTTGCCTGTATATTTGACGAAATCAGCAGGCCAGGTGAGCCAGAAAGGACCCGGCACCCAGAAGAGCGGGTCCAGCACGTCATCGACCGCGAAACCGACGAAGTCTCTTGTGTCCATGGGGCCGAGCCCCGGGACCACCAGGTAAGGTCCCGGCCCCACGGACCACGTGCCCAGTGTTTCGCCGAAATCCGCATCCTGGTCCTGGATTCCGAGGGCATTGTCAGCGACATCGAACATACCGCCAACACCGACGGTCGAATTTATGACAAAGCGCGTCAATTCGTCACCGGCCCTGCGAGGCTTTCCCTGCAGGGCGAAATTTACAATGCGAGAAGGGTCTTCCAGGTTTTGGAAACCGTTGTAGAACACCTTGCGGACAGATGGAGGCAATTGCTCATAAACCACGGTCAGGGGCTTCACGACGTCAGTGTAGAGCAGATCGTTAAAGTAGAAGACTTTCTTGTTGGAGCGTTCAAGGGGGTCCCAGACTTTTTGTTCAACCTCGCCCGGTTGAGGACTGACGTATTGCTCCTGATTGCTGAAGATCTGAGCTTCGGCCAGAACTGGAAGGCACAAAAGGCTAAAAATTAAAAGGGTAAAAAACACCCTTGCCAAAAAGGTGATCTTTTTCATCGAGATTGCCCCTGGTTAAGTTCGCGGATTTATGTACATATTAATAAAAAGATCAGTGGGTTCAAGGAAATAATGTATTTGTGAATGTATTTTCGTGCAGCCCGCATAAGCCAAATAATACACTTACCCAGGCGCCAAGCGTTCCCACCGCACTGTAAGATCGGCTATTTGGCAGAAACGCAGCCTTAGATTGAAGAGGGATATAAGCTCCAGACCCCACCCATAGAACAACACAATGGGCCCCGGGGTCGGTTTGTGTTGGGGTTCGCTTTGGCTCACTCCAACCTACCGGACTACATCATGCCCCGGCAAAATTGGTGTATCAAAGATGGAACTTGCCCGGATTTGTATTATTGTAAAATAGAATGTGCTGAAGCGAAGTAGCGACCCCTTTTCAGAAAGGAGTGGTGCATGGCGGAACAGGCAAGGAAGAAAGCTGCTTACGACGATTTTTACAAAAAGGGTTCGCCGGACGAGGACGAATACGCCGGGCTTGCGAGGGCCACATTTGCCGGAGGATGCTTTTGGTGTACTCAAGCCGATTTTGAAAAGGTCGGCGGAGTGGTGAAGGTGAGAGCGGGCTACACGGGAGGACACACTGAAAACCCGACCTACGAAGAGGTTTCATCGGGCAAGACGGGACACGTGGAGGCGGTGCAGGTGATCTACGATCCACGCAAGGTAAGCTACGAGCAATTGCTCGATTTTTTCTGGAAACATATAGACCCGACAGACCCTGGAGGACAGTTCGTCGACAGGGGCTCTCAGTACCGCAGCATAATCTTTTATCATAACGAGGAACAGCGGGGCGCCGCTGAGGCATCCAGGCGCGCGCAGACGAATTCGGGCAGTTTCCAAAAACCCATAGCCACTGAGATCCTGCCGTTTACGAAGTTCTACAAAGCGGAGGAATACCACCAGGATTATAATAAAAAGAATAGGTCGCACTACAGCTATTACAGGTTTTTGTCCGGACGGGACCAGTTCCTCGCAAAGGTATGGAGTAAGGACATGGAGATAGATCAAGCGAGACCGGAAACTGCAGGCCCTGCCGGGAAATACGTAAAGCCCGACGACGCGGTTCTTCGTAACAAGCTCAGCGGTCTACAATACGAGGTGGCCCGGAAAAACGGCACCGAACCGGCCTTCGACAACGAATATTGGAATAACAAAGCCGAAGGCATCTATGTGGACGTGGTGTCCGGCGAACCGCTTTTCAGCTCGCTTGACAAATATGATTCCGGGACCGGTTGGCCGAGTTTCACGCGGCCTCTCGAACCGGGCAATATCGTCGAGAAAAAAGATTTCAGCCTGTTCGCCCTGAGAATTGAGGTAAGGAGCAGGCACGGCGACTCGCACCTGGGACATGTTTTCAACGACGGACCTCCTCCGGGCGGCCTGCGATACTGTATAAATTCAGCCGCCCTGAGGTTCATCCCGAAAGCAGAGCTGGAAAAGGAGGGGTACGGGCAATACACGGGTCTTTTTTCAAAATAGAGCGGATTTAACCACCATTTACCGTACTCCCGGTCAATTCAGCCCCTGATCCGGGTGTTTTTATATAATTTATTCCCATGTAGATTAATGCACCGGCAAACACGATGCGCAAGAGCACTTCCGGCAGCAAGTGGGCAAAGGAGGCTCCTAAAAACGAACCGGCAATAATGCCGGGGATCAATCCCGGCAGGATATCTGCGCTGACATTGCCCATACGCCAATAGGTGGAAGCGCCTACCGCCCCGATAGGTATCATGGCGAGAAGGGAACATCCCTGTGCGGTGAACTGGCTGAATCCGAGAATCAGCACCATGGAAACCACCATGATCCCGCCCCCTCCGACTCCCATCATGCCCGAGAGAAAACCGGCAGCGGCCCCTGTAAACAGCAGGATGAGTATTTGCTCCCACAAATCGAAGGTCTCGGCGACATGGGGCAGGAGGGGTTTTAATAACAAGAGCGAAGAGACCACGACCAGAAACACGCCAAAGGATTTCTTTAGCGCCCATTCATGAAGGGCGTTGGAAAAGCGAGCCCCTGCCCTGGAGGTAAATATGGCCGTAGAGGCCAAAAGCACAGCACCCGGCAGATCCACGGAACCATGGCCGGCATACGTGGCAGCCCCCGCAATTCCCGTGAAGACGAGGGCCACAAGGCTCGTGCCGTGGGCCTTGTGCTGACTTATTTTCAACATGCCAACCATCATTGGTATCATGATCGCGCCGCCCCCAAGGCCAACAAGTCCCCCGAAAAATCCGGCGGCCAATCCAATCAATAAACTCAGCATTTGCACAACCTCCGCTATGGGAAAAGGAAATCCCACCCAAGATACCCAGTTGCGATCAAGATCGATGTTGCTGGAGGGCCTACAGCGCGCGATCCCGCCGCCGGCGAGACTGCGCTCCCCCTCCCCCACGGTAAGGGGCGTAGTTTATCCCCGCCCGAACTTATGCGCAACTCGGTATGAGTCAAATTTTACGTATTGTGGATAAAACGCCGGAAAAGACGAATTCCACAACATCCGCCAAATGGGTGGGAAGCTAACAGGAACAATTCTACCACAAATGGGGCGCCAAATACTATCGATGATGCGGCGATCACAAATGAAGCATTGACAGGGCGCAGCGGCCTGAATCGGTTTGTGCGGTACCTGACTCGATTCGCTCCATTACGGTGAGATCGATTCTGCATAAATCTCGACGGCATGTTTTACCTGGATGCGTTGCCCGGCCTGAGAGAGCATATCGCTTATTTGCAACATGCAGGCCGGACAGCTCGTTGCAACCGTCGAGCATCCGGACTCGATGATGGCGTCACGCTTGCGCCGCCCGATCGAAGCCGAAATGGGGTAATACTGGACGTTGAAACTCCCCCCGCAACCGCAGCACCTGTCGGGTTCGTTCATTTCCCTGAAGACATATGCCGGGTTGGAGCGAATAAGGGTCCTGGGCTGAGCTGCTATGCCGAGGGATTTTTTCAGATGGCACGGATCGTGGTAAGTCAAAAGAATTTTATCTCCGCAGCCCGAGGAATCCGCCGGGACAATATTTGTCCGCTCAACCAGAAACTCGCTTATATCCATCGTCTTTTCGGCCAATTGCTTTATAAGCAACCCTTCCGCCCCGCTCATATAGTCTGCAAATTGCGGCCACAGCTTCTTAATAGTAGACGTGCACGTGGCGCAGGCGGTCACAAGGAAATCGAAGCAGCTCGGCTGGAACCTTTCGAGATTATATCGAACCAGCTTTCGAAAAGTGTCGATATCGCCAGAGGCAAGCGCCGGCATGCCGCAACAACCCTGGTCTTCGGGGAGGAATATACCGACCCAGTTGTGTTCGAGGGCGCTCAAGACCGCATGGCCGATGCCGGTATATACTTTATCGATCATGCAGCCAACGAAAAAACCTGCTCTCAATCCCGAGGCGGTTTTCGTCTCGACCCGGCCGACACTCGAATGGAAAGAAACGGGCGCCAGGGCTTTCACGCGCCGGTCTAGCGCCGGGATCGAAAACCGGGCGCAAGAAAGGCCGGAGAAGTCGTCTGCGGGCACAAGAAAGAGCTTCTGGAGCTTCGAGGCCGAGTTTGAAAGGCTGTCGAAAAATTTCGGATGCGCCAGCATGCCGCGGAAAATAACTTTTTTTACGGGACTCAGCCCCATATAGCCGGTCAGGATCACCCTGGCCTTGAAAAATATATCGAGGACCTTGACACCGCTCGGGCAGTTGGCGGCACACGAGCCGCACAGAAGGCAGCGCGTCAGCCGTTCGTTTACGCCCTCGGGGTCTTTGAACATCCCCTGGATAAGGCCGTCGAGCAGCGAGAGCTTACCGCGCGCCACATCGGCTTCCCGGCCCGTTTCGGCGAAAAGCGGACAAACCGCCTGGCACATTCCGCACCGCATGCAAACAACAAGCTGATCTTCCAGGCTTTTAACCAGATCGGCCAGCTTTTTCATGTCGTACACGCTCATCCTCCAATGATTTTGCCGGGGTTGAGGATGTTATTGGGATCGAGCGCCGCCTTTATCCGGCGCGAGTACAAAATTGCGGGGCGACCGGTTTCGTTTTGGAGGTATTTGGATTTGGCCGTTCCGATCCCGTGCTCGCCGGAAAGTGTGCCTCCGTATTCGAGAGCTTTTTCGAAAATAGCGTCAATCGCCTTTTCCACTCTTCCCCATGCTTCTTTGTCACGGCGGTCGCTAAGGATGGTCGGGTGCAGATTTCCATCTCCGGCATGACCGAAAGTGCCGATCAGCAGGTCGTATTTGCGGCCGATCTCCTCGATCGAGCGTATCATGGCGGGCACTTTGCTGCGAGGGACCGTGGCGTCTTCGAGCACCGTGGTGGGCCTTATCCGAGAGAGGGCCGAAAGCGCCGCACGGCGCCCCTCCCACACCTTGTCACGCTCGGCGCCGTCGCGGGCGACTTGAACCCGCATTACGCCCATCTTCCTGCAGATCGCCTCGACCCTTGCGGCTTCCTCCTCGACCTGGGCGGGATGGCCGTCGACTTCGATCAGCAGCAGCGCAGCGGCCTCCACGGGCAGTCCCGCGCGGCTGAAATCCTCGACCGCCCGGATGGTGAAATTGTCCAGAAATTCGAGAGTAACCGGGACGATCTTATCGGCAATTATTGCCGAGACCGTTTCGGATGCAGCGGACACATCGGAGAAAACCGCCATCATCGCCTTTTTGGCTGCGGGCATGGGTATGAGTTTGAGCGTAATGCGGCTGAAAATCCCCAAGGTGCCCTCGGAGCCTACGAGGAGGCCGCCCAGATTGTAGCCGGTTACACATTTGACCGTTCGCGCCCCGGTTTTTACCGTCTCGCCGTTGGCATCGAAAAATTCGAGTCCCATGACATAGTCGCGCGTAACTCCATAGCGCAGCCCGCGTAATCCTCCGGCATTTTCCGCAACATTTCCCCCCAGTGTCGAGACCGATTGGCTGCCGGGGTCGGGGGGATAGAAAAGCCCTTTCGATTCGACGACGGAGGCGAATTTGGCCGTCACAACCCCCGGCTGCACGACAGCATAGAGGTCCTGCTCATTGATTTCGAGGATTTCATTCAAAGCGTTGGTAACGATTACAACGCCCCCCGGCTTGGGGATGGTCCCTCCGCTCAAATTTGTCCCGGCGCCCCTTACGGTCAGCGGCAGGCGGTTTTCGTTACAGACCCGCACGGCCGCCCCAAGCGCTTCAGCGGATCGGGGTCTTAGGACAAAGTCGGGAAGCGAAGGCTCCAGGACCGCTGCGTCATAAGAGTAGGCATGGCGGTCGGTTTCTTCACTGAAGACATTGTCCTTGCCTAAAATTCTTTCGAATTCTTTCAAAAGACCATTAGTGCTCATCTTCATTCCCAGCAACCGCAGTAAGCTCTACCATTGCAATCCGGCCAGCAATCGGCAGGCGCATCCAAAGACCCATAGCAAGGCATGATAATAACCGACTTTTGTCAGATAATCGATTATAATTGGCGGGTTTAATTCGGCGCAGCGAAACCGCAGCCAAAAAAAAGAAAAAAAATCCACCGCAGAGCGCGCAGAGAACGCCGAGAGGAGATTTCTCCTCTGTGTTCTCTGCGGGGGATTTCAGTCGTCCACGGAGGGTTAAAAATGGTTGAGCAGGAGAGCACAGCAAAATTTGCCGAAAGGGCCAGGTCCGCCCAGACCGTCGTGGTGGAAGCAAAGGACCTGGCCGCCGTTTTCGAATACGCTGCCGATCTCACCTTGCAACAGGGCGGGCAGAGCATTGCAGCTCCCGGCATCAAAGGCAAGGAGCTGGCTCATCTATCGAAGTTGTGCCAGGCCAAAAAGATCGAGCTTCTCACCGGGGACCTGAGACAGAAAGCCGACATGATAAGCACCGGTCTTACCGGCGCCGACTGGGGTATCGCCGAGACCGGCACGCTGGTTGTGGATTCGAAATCCGAGGACATTCGATTAGCCGGCATGCTGTGCGACACTCACGTGGCATTCCTTAAGAAGTCGCGGATCGTGCCGGATGCAGGGACGATCGAAAAAGAGCTTTCGCGGATGATGAAGACTTCCCACGGCTACACTGCCTTTATCAGCGGCGCGAGCCGAACGGCGGATATCGAAAGGGTGCTCACCATAGGAGTTCACGGTCCGAGGGAACTGCACGTGCTGATCCTCGGGGAGGACAAGCAATGATAAAGACACCCGGCGACGTAAAGACATATAAAAAGGATTTGAAGCGCGCTCTTTCGAACACATTCCTGGGCGCCACACTGGACGCTTTTGCAAGCGCTTACCCTGCATCGCGGGCTAACGCGTTTTCGGGAATCGATTTCGAAGCCCTTGCGGCTGAAATAGCAAGGGCCAAAGACGAATCCATCCCCAATCTCGAGAAGCTTCTCGAAGAATTCACCGTGCAGGCGCAGAAGGCCGGGGCCGTGGTCCATTTTGCCCGCACGGCTTTCGAGGCCAATTCCATCATTGCTTCGATAGCCGAAGAAAATGGTGTCAGGCGGATCGTCAAGGGTAAATCGATGACCGCCGAAGAGACTTTTTTAAATGATCACCTCGAGCGGTCCGGATATGAAGTGACCGAGACCGACCTGGGCGAGTGGATTATCCAGATGCGGGGCGAAGGGCCCTCTCATATGGTAATGCCTGCCATTCATCTGTCGCGCAGGGAGGTTGCCGAGCTTTTTACGAAAGTAACGGGACAGGCGCAGGACCCCGACGATATCGGCGCAATGGTAAGGGTGGCGAGAAGCGAGCTTCGCCGCAAATTCCTGGAAGCCGACATGGGAATAAGCGGCGCAAACTTCGCCATAGCGCAAAACGGCGCTATCGGGCTGGTTACAAACGAAGGAAACGGCCGGCTCGTGACAACTCTTCCGCGTGTTCACGTCGCGCTGGTGGGCGTCGACAAACTCGTCCCGGATGTCAAATCCGCCATGAGGATACTGACGGCCCTTCCACGCAATGCCACGGGCCAGCTCATCTCGACCTACGTCACCTGGATTACCGGCGCGGTGGAGTGCAAATCGGCGCCCGGGTCCAGGAAGAGCATGCACATTGTTTTCCTCGACAACGGAAGGCTCGCGCTGGCCAAAGACCCGGTATTCTCGCAGGCGCTCAGGTGTATCCGTTGCGGGGCATGCGCAAACGTCTGCCCCATCTACAAACTTGTTGGCGGGCATAACTACGGCCATGTCTATATTGGCGCCATCGGACTCGTTTTGACCTACTTCTACCACGGACGACAGAACGCGCGGGCGATCGTAAGAAACTGCCTCAACTGCCGGGCCTGTAAATCGGTGTGTGCCGCAGGAATCGACCTCCCTCGACTGATAAAGGAAGTCTACGGCGCGATCCTCGAGGTGGAGGGCGAAAAGCCGGTAAAAAACGTCCTGCTGGAGAAAACGCTTGGAAATCGACGGCTGTTTCACTTCTTGCTGCGAAGCGGTTCGCATTTGCAAGCACCTGTTGCCGAAGGGCGGTTTCTGCGGCATCTGCCGTTAATTTTCTCCGAGGAACACCAGTTCCGAAGGCTGCCCGCACTAGCAAAAGTCCCGCTCAGGGACAAGTGGGAAAAGATCAATCCCGTAACTCAAAATCCCCGCTACAAAGTGGCTTTCTTTGGAGGATGCCTGACCGATTTCGTCTACCCCGAGCAGGGGCAGGCCCTTTTGGACGCATGCAGGGACCTCGGAGTGCGGTTTGAATATCCCATGGAACAGACCTGCTGCGGGCTGCCCGCGCTCATGATGGGAGAAAAGGAAACCGCCAGACGTGTTGCCGTTCAAAACATCAAGGCCGTCGATCCGGCGGAGTTCGATTACGTGCTGACGCTGTGCGCCTCCTGCGGCTCACATCTCAAGGAATACGTGAACCTTCTCTCCGATGAACCGCTCCTTGGCGTGAAGGCCGCTCAATTGAAGGACAAGGTGATCGATTTCAGCTCATTTATGACAAAAGTGCTTAAAATCGATCCAAGCCAATTCCTGGCAGGAGGAGGCAAAACGGCCTATCACGCTCCGTGCCACCTCTGCCGCGGGCAGGGAGTGAGAGAAGAGCCGAGGGAGCTTCTTGCGATCGCCGGTTTAGAATATGTCCAGACCAAAGACGAGGAAGTGTGCTGCGGATTCGGAGGCTCCTTTTCATTGGATTTTCCGGAGATATCGGCCGAGCTTCTCAAACGGAAACTGGACAATGTGGCGGCTTCGGGCACCGGAGCACTGGTGACCGACTGTCCGGGATGCGTTTTGCAGCTAAAAGGCGGAATGGAGAACAGAGGCGGCGCAATCGAAGTCAAACATATAGCCGAGATTGTCGCCGAACGCAGAAAATAGCCTTCGGCGCCAATTATTTGAGAAGGCTGGAGGACATTCAATCGAAAGGATAGGAAAATGGGCGAGGCAAAAAAGATCAGGGTCGATATGCACGAAGGGCAGCTCAGCACGGACCTGGAAAGATACAGGCAACTGGCCCTCGAATTGGGGGCTTCCAAAGCCAGCATAGTGAAGGCCGAACAAATCCCGGTGGACGAGCGGGTACAGATGAAATGCCAGATACCGAGGTGTTTCGGATACGGCGTCGGCGCCCAATGCCCGCCCAATACAATGAAGGCTGCAGAGCTTAGAGAGCTCCTCGCGAAGTACCAGTGGGCGGTTCTTTTCATAAAGGACATCCCCGCTGAAGTCATCGTAAGGGACAGGGCGACAATAAAGGAAAGAGTGGAAGCGTACCAGCAGCTCTACAGCATCGTCTCGGAGGTCGAATCGGCGGCCTTCCATGACGGGCATTACCTTGCCTTCGGGTTTGCCGCCGGCTCCTGCCGCCATACTTTTTGCGGCCAACTGGCCGATTGCCAGGCGATGAAGGGGGACAAATGCAGGTTCTCGCTTAAATCCAGGCCATCGATGGAAGCTGTTGGAATAGACGTCTACAAGATGGTCGCCCTGGCGGGCTGGGACATCTTTCCGATAGGAAGCGGCGACAAAGCCCCCAACGTTCCCAAGGGCACGCTTGCAGGACTTGTGATCGTTCAATAGTTGGTATCGGGCGGTTCAAATACGGGCTATAACGGCCGTGATATTGTCCCTGCCTCCGGCTTCAAGGCAGGCGGCGAGCATTTCGACCAGCTTTTCCGTCAAGGCGAGGTCGGAAGATAAAAAAGCAGCGATCCGACTATCCGGAATCAGATCGTGGAGTCCATCGGAGCTGAGCAGGATAGAGTCGCCCTGCGTCAGATGAAAGACGCCCGAGTCGGGCTCATGGCTTTCGCATCCTATGCACTTTGTCAATATGCTGCCGTAAGGGTGGACGCGGGCCTGTTCTCTGGTGATTTCGCCCTTTTTCAAGAGCATGCCGGCAATTGTGTGGTCTTCCGTTACGCGAACGAGCGCGCCTTGATGATGGTGATATATGCGCGTATCGCCTACATGGGCCCAGAAGGCCGATCTGCCCGCGAGCATCAGCGCGGTAAGCGTTGTGCCCATCCCGGTGAAGGAAGGGACGGCGCGGGAGCGTTCCACGACGGCCTCCTGGGCTTTCTTCATGCGATCGAGCAATTCGGCGCATATGTCGGCGCCGGCGGGGCGGTAGCCTTCAAAACTCGACACGGCAATTTCCGCGGCGATTTCTCCCGCCGCATGCCCGCCCATCCCATCGGCAATGACCAAAAGGGCGCGCTCCTCATTAAGGACATTTACGAGGAAGCGGTCCTCGTTGTTTTTCCTGAATAGACCCACGTGTGTAATCGACTCGATTTGCATATTGTGTCCGGATTAGAGATTCCAGGCGCCCTGAAAAAGCCCGTCATTTAATGCCGATTAATCATAACATTTGAATTCTTTTTCGCGATGCTTGATTCGATAAAAGCGGTGAATTAGATTTCCCCTGCCGGGATTCCGGTCCAGTTCTTAAGCGCATATCAGGCCTTACCCCAATGAAAATTTATTCTATCAACGCCGTCTGCCAACGTCTTAAAACTTCGAGAGGGAGTCAATTATGAATCAACAGTTTAGGATGGTGAAGCAACTGATCGATATGCAAAAGGCCTCCTGCGACGGAATGATCGACAATCTAATGATGATGTGGGAACAAACGAGATCGATCCTAGAAGCGGCCACCTGGTTTCCTGAAGAGGGCAGGAAGGCGTTCAGGCAGTGGGTGGAAATAAATAAGAGTGGTTGTGAAAACCTGAAGACCGCCGTTGACAGCGGCTATGCGGGTCTTGAGAAATTCTTCGATGCTTCGGCCCGGCAGTAGCGCCGATTGAAGGCGAGGTTGCCGGGAGACATTGGGATATGATGCATAAGGGATTCGGGAAAAACTCTTCCTCTATCTCAATCGCTCTCCCACTTTCCAGCGTTCAAATCATAGAACCTCCGTGGGGTTGACGATTGTCCCTGCGCCGGAACGGAATAGTAAAGCCAATGACCGTCACTGGCCCTGTAGACGTATGGAAATACCGTTGCACTCGTCCACCAGAACGAACCCATCGCCGGGTCATAAAACCAAATGCTGTCGGTGGAAGTTCCGAATGGATAGAGCCAGCCGAGCGTCAGATGGTATATCCATGGAGAACTGTCGGTATTGAAGTAGCCGAACCATTTCAGCCATTTCCAGTCGCCTCCAAGGTCTGTGGCGGTTTGCCAGAGGCCTCCGGTCGTCGAAACGTCCGCTGAACAGCTTGCATCCGTGCCGCCATTCTGCCCCGCGCAAGTCCAGCTCCACGGCCCTGTGCCGGTAACAGAGGAAGCCGTACCGCTGCTGCAAAGATCGGATGTCGGCGCCGAGGAAAATGTTCCTCCATCGCTGCTTCCGCACGCGCCGTTGACAACCGGCGGATTGGCCGAACAGCTTGCATCCGTGCCGCCGTTCTGCCCCGCGCAGGTCCAGCTCCACGGCCCTGTGCCGGTAACAGAGGAAGCCGTACCGCTGCTGCAAAGACTTGTTGCAGGGGCGGAAGTGAACGAACCACCATTGCTGCTTCCACACGCGCCGTTGACAGCCGGCGGATTGGCCGAACAGCCTGCATTCGAACCGCCATAATGTCCCGCGCAGATCCAGTACCACGGTCCTGTGCCGGTGACAGACGAAGCCGTGCCGCTGCTGCAAAGACCGGATGTCGGAGCGGAGGCAAATGTTCGTCCATTGCTGCTTCCGCATGCGCCATTTATGATTGCGTATACTTCTCTCACTCTATAGTTGGTGGTATCCGCTATGTAGATATTGCCGGAGGAATCAACCGCTAGGCCGGAAGGACTGTTTAATTGCGCCGAGGTCGCAGGCCCCCCGTCGCCCGAATATCCTCCCGTCCCGTTGCCCGCCACCGTGCTGATGACTCCCGATGCATCCACCTTCCTGATGCGGTTGTTCTTATCATCCGCTATGTAGATATTGCCGGAGGCGTCAACGGCTACGCCGAAAGGACTGCTTAATTCCGCCGAACTCGCAGGCCCCCCGTCGCCCGAATATCCTCCCGTCCCTTTGCCCGCCACCGTGCTGATGACGCCCGATGCGTCCACCTTCCTGATGCAGTTGTTCGAACTATCCGCTATGTAGATATTGCTGGAGGCGTCAACGGCTACGCCGGAAGGAGTGCTTAATTCCGCCGAGGTCGCAGGCCCCCCGTCGCCCGAATATCCTCCCGTTCCGTTGCCCGCCACCGTACTGATGACTCCCGACGCGTCCACCTTCCTGATGCAGTTGTTTTTATCATCCGCTATGTAGATATTGCCGGAGGTGTCGACGGCTACGCCGGAAGGACTGCTTAATTCCGCCGAGACCGCAGGCCCCCCGTCGCCGGAATATCCTGCCGTCCCGTTGCCCGCCACGGTGCTGATGACGCCCGACGCGTCCACCTTCCTGACGCAGTTATTCGAACTATCCGCAATGTAGATATTGCCGGAGGTGTCAACGGCTACGCCGGAAGGAGTGCTTAATTCCGCCGAGCTTGCAGGCCCCCCGTCGCCGGAATATCCTGCCGTCCCGTTGCCCGCCACCGTGCTGATGACTCCCGATGCGTCCACCCTCCTGATGCGGTTGTTTTTATAATCCGCAATGTAGATATTGCCGGAGAAGTCAACGGCTACGCCGGAAGGACTGTTTAATTCCGCCGAGGCCGCAGGCCCCCCGTCGCCCGAATATCCTGCCGTCCCGTTGCCCGCGATCGTGCTGATGATGCTTCCCGGTGACAATGAAGCCGTAAGAGTGACCGGGTTTGAAGACGTACCGGCGCCGAAGGTGCCGTCGAGATTACCTAAAAAACCCAACTGGCTGTAATTGGTGTAGGATGTCACAATGCCGGCCGGAGCGTTCTGGCCTCCCAGGGAGGTAACGCCCGAAAGAGCCACCACCAGCTGGTAGGAGTCGCCGCTTACAAGCTGTAGCGCGACCGTTTGCGGCGAATTCGCAAGACTGGAAAGGCTGAATGCTTCCGAGCTCAAAAGGGCACGGGTATTGTTGCTCGAATCCGTCTGGTAGAGCTGGACCTCTCCTCTCAGCTGGACGGGCGATACGTAACCGGACCCGGAGGTAATGTTCGAATAAAGCGATCCGGCGCCCGAAGCGGTAAGAGTATATTGTCCGGTCGAACTGACCGTGAAGCTCCTGTCTATGTAAGAGATGACGTTTTGCCCTGCACCGAGGACGCCGGTCTGGTTATCCAGCGCCAGGTTGTTGGCCGCGTATGCGTGTACGGTTGCCCCACCCGAGTCCGCGGACGAATTCTGCGACGAGCCGCCCCATGCTCCGGACGCCATGCTCAGGCCCGAATACGATTCGGTCGCCGTTGCTACGGACGAGTTTTCCGAATCGCCGTCCGCAGTGGACATGGACTGTGTATTGGAGAGTGCATACATTCCCGGGAAGTAGATTCCGCCTGTGTCTTCGGCGCTGTATATGAAATTGTCGCCCGTCCAGGTGATGCTAGCCTCCGCATTGGAGAAGGCAAGAAGAAAAAACCCGAAGATTAGTAAAAGGAAGATTCTGAGCCTCATGTTTTTCCTCCTCTAATGTGGGTCTACCCGAATCCCTTCCTTTTCGAACAGCATAGCACACGCTCCCGAGACGGTTGTCTCAAGTGGACAAAAAGTTGGCTCAGAAATCCTTCCCGTAAGCTATTTTTCATTCGACGCTCCCGCAGCGTGGGGACGGCTCGGTCATGAGGGCAGAAGTCTCTTTGCCGATGAGAGGGCACCAGATGCACCGGGGGCTGCTGATTGAGATGTGGGGGATATCTTTCGAGGCAGATTAAAAAGGGCTGAAGATTTCTCTTAAGCCCTTGTTTTTGCTGAGGGGTGAGTGATCGGGCTCGAACCGACAGCCTCTGGGGCCACAACCCAGTGCTCTAACCAATTGAGCTACACCCACCAGAAATGTTGAAGGCGGATTAATACCATTTGGCGAAAAATAAATCAAGTGCGGGTTAAAGGGTCGGAGAAATTCAAAAGAGATACAATTTTGGTCTCGGGACTTCGCCCTCACGAACGGCATTGACTTTAAAGTTTCTCATACGCAGAGTATATACATGTAATATTTAAAACGATTTTTCCGTTCCGCGCTCGATCGAGCGCGGCCCGTCCGGTCGGCGCACAAGTGTAGCGCCCGGCGAATATAAGGAGAAATTGCGATGAACGGTGAACATGGCACAATCGGAGTTTCGAGACTTGAGGTCGGCGGCCCGATGGCCGAAGCAATCGTGGGTCTTGCCGGGTTGGCTCTTGCCATCATAGGGCTGGCTAACGTTTTTCCATGGCTGCTGGCGTCAATCGCCACAATTGCGCTTGGAGCCGCTTTTGTTTTCGAATCAGGCGCGATTGGCAAACGATTTTCGACGCTGGCCAGAGAGGAAACGGCCGAGACGACTCAAACCTCAGCCGCATGGGGCGGCATTACGGCCGGGTTCCTGGCCGGGTGCGCCGGAATTGCACTGGGAATCCTGTCGATACTGGGTATCGCAACAATGGTGCTCGTACCTGTTGCGGTAATAGTGTACGGTGTCGCCCTTCTAATGGATAGCGGAACAAGGTTGAATCTTATTGAGATGGAAAGCGAGCACGCCGGTTTGCATGGAATGCCCCTGAAGGTTGCCAAAGAGGAAGCGTCGGTATTTGCGGGCATCCAGGCACTCATGGGTTTGGCCGCCATTACATTGGGGATACTGGCAATTATAAAAATCGTTCCTCTGACATTGAGCCTGGCTGCTCTGGTGGCGGTCGGTGCAACGGTTGTTATTTTCAGCTCTCCAATCGGCAGAATTATGAGTCTCCGTTAAAAGTTCCGAGAGAAGAGCAACCGGGCGCGTCATCTTGACACATAATGCCGACCGGACGACATTTTCCGCTGCCTGAAACGCCAATCCCATAATGGCTCACCCTTTCAGGCGAGAGGTTTTTTTCAAAGAGAGATGAGATAAAAAGGACTTGAGGCCCAGGTGCCTGTGAATTGGGACAAGGCGCTACACGACGCCGACACGATCTTTCGCGCAGCCCTCGAACGCGTGGATCCGCTCGCAATGATCGGCCGCTGCATGTCGATCGATGCGGGGGAACTCGTTATCCGCACCGAGTACGACGAGGCGTGCTACGCAATGGGCAATTATGACCGGATCGTCGTTGCGGGGATGGGTAAGGCCGCTGCGAGAATGGCTCTCGGGGTCGAGCAGGCGCTTGGCGACCGGATATCGGGGGGCCTCATTGCCGTCAAGGAAGGGTGCGAAGAACCGCTTTCGAGGCTTGCCGTCGTAGAGGCGGGTCATCCGCTGCCCGATCTTCGCTCGATGCGCGCCGCCGCAGGCCTCCTGGCCGTGGGGCGGGGTCTCGACGAGCGCACACTGGCGCTCGTTCTCATCTCCGGAGGTGGCTCGGCCGTTGTTTGCGCCCCTGCGCAGGGACTTCGGCTGGAAGATAAGATCGCAACCACGGGACTTCTTCTATCCTGCGGCGCGACAATCCAGGAAATCAACTGCGTCCGAAAGCATCTGTCGGCAGTCAAGGGCGGTCGTCTCGCGGAGGCTTTCGCGCCCGCGACGGTGGTCTCGCTAATTCTTTCCGACGTGGTGGGCGACGATCTCGACGCCATAGCATCAGGGCCTACCGTTCCGGACCCGACGACTTTCACCGACTCCCTGGAAGTCTTGCGCCGTTATGGCATAGAGGAACAAATACCTTCAGACGTCATGCATTTTCTGCGTCGGGGAGCTGCGGGAAAGACGCCGGAAACGCCCAAACCGGGAGAGCCGGTCTTCGACCGGGCAAGGACGATACTTCTTGGAACCAATCGGCAGGCCCTGACAGCCGGCCGGGCGCGCGCGCAAGAGCTTGGCTATGCAACCATGGTTTTGACCTCGCGCCTCACCGGAGAGGCAAGAGAAGCCGCACTGATGATCCTCGGGATAGGCAAGGACATCGCCTCATCGGGTTTTCCTCTCGCAAGGCCCGCTTGCATCATTATGGGCGGCGAGACCACGGTAACGCTCAGAGGAACAGGCAAAGGCGGACGCAACCAGGAAATGGCCCTGGCGTTTCTCACCGGACTCGAGCGGTCGCCCAAAGACGGGCAGGATCTCCTTTTTTTCTCGGCTTCCACCGACGGATCGGACGGACCGACCGAGGCCGCCGGCGCCTTTGCGTCCTCGGAGCTTCTTTGCCGCGCCCGCCTTGCCGGTCTTTATCCGGAGGCCTTCCTTTCCAATAACGACTCGTACAATTTTTTCAATTCCTGCGGGGGCCTGGTTCGCACAGGCCCGACCAACACCAATGTTTGCGATATCCAGATACTGCTGGTACCATGAGGGGAAAAGGTCTATTTTGAAAAGTTCATGTTGGGTTGCTGCGCTTAACCCAACGGTGCTGGAAAGGCAAGGGGCAAAGTCGGGGGGAGCCGTGCCCCCCGCACCCCCACGGGATGCAGGCGCCCTGCCCTGCCTAGGACGAAGAGGCTTCACCGAGCAAACGGGCGAGGGTAAGGAATTCAGAGGGCGAAAGGGTTTCAGGACGCCTTTTCGGATCGATCCCGGCCTCCTCGAAAGCGTTTTTAAGCGCTTCCGGACAAAGACCGAACACGCCGGCGAGGCTGTTCGCGAGGGTCTTTCGGCGCTGCTCGAAGGCCTTGCCGACCAGTCTTCTCAAAAAATCAAAACCCGGACCCGCAGGAGGGTCCAGGGCAAAATCGATGCGGAGGACGATAGAATCGACTTTAGGGGGCGGCAGGAACTGGCCCGGTCCTACGACGAAGAGCTTACGCACCCGGGAGTAAATCCCGAGAAGCACAGAAAGCACTCCGTAATCCTTCGATCCGGGAGGTGCGGCAAACCGGATTCCGACCTCCTTTTGGACCATAAACACCGCGCGATCTACGGCAGGAAAAGCTTCGAGGAGTCGAAAGACAAGCGGAGAGCTGATATTGTACGGAAGATTTCCCAATACGACCAGACGCTTTCCCAGTGCGGCGGAAAGGCTTTTGAAGTCGAAGGAGAGCGCATCCTGCCGGTAAATCACAGCCTTTGGCGCCGGGGCCCGTTCACGCAAATACTCGACCATTGCCGGGTCCACTTCGATCAAGTGGATTTTTTCCGCCTGCTCCATTATGAAACGGGTAAGCGCTCCAAGCCCGGGGCCTATCTCGACGACGGCGTCGCCGGCTGAGAGCTGCGCGCTTTGGACGATTTTAAGGGCCGTTGCCGGCTGAGAGAGGAAATGCTGCCCGAAATGCTTCAGGGGCCGGGAATCGCGCCCCTTAAAATATTCGGCGGGCGTCTGGAAATCGGGCATCTTGGAATCCGGGGCTGCACAGCGCGCCAAGGGAAAAAATGAGAACGCGCTAACGGGAGAACGCGTCCAGCTCCAGCATTTCGGGCCGTGGTCCCGAACGCTGCCAGGTCCTGTATGCGGCGGCGGCAATCATCACTGCGTTATCGGTGCAAAACCTCACCGGAGGCAGATAGAGCCGGAGATTTTCGGCGGCGGCCTCCTGCGCGAGTCTGTCCCTCAACCTGCCGTTTGCCGCAACGCCACCCACGGCGGCGATACCGGCAAGGCCGCATTGCTTCGCGGCACGGATGCTTTTTTCGACCAGCACATCGACCACGGCTTCCTGGAAGCTCGCCGCAAAGTCTTCCAGCGAGAAGGTCCCAACAGCGCCCGAAGCCGGCGCGCCATGGGCGCGGATGAAATTGGCGGCTGCGGTCTTTAAGCCGCTGAAGCTGAATTCGAGAGAATCCTTTTCAAAGCGCGACCGAGGGAAATAAATGGCACGGGGATTTGCGCCGGCGGCGAGCCTTTCGATGGCGACACCGCCCGGATAACCTATTCCGAGAATCTTCGCGACCTTATCGAAGGCCTCCCCCGCCGCGTCATCCCGCGTAGCTCCGAGAAGCTGGCTGCTCCCGTCGGCATCTACTCTGTAGAGGGCGGTATGGCCCCCGGAGACGACAAGACAGACAAACGGCTCCTGCGGCATATCTTCGGAAAGGAAAGCGGCCTGAATATGCCCGTGGAGATGATTGACCGGAATGAGGGGCTTTCGCAGAGCGTAAGCCATTGCTTTTGCAGCGCTAAGGCCTACCAGAAGGGCTCCGACAAGCCCGGGGCCCTGTGTGACGGCAATCGCGTCCAGGTCATGCCGGGAAACGGACGAGTCATCGAGGGCTTTTTCAATTATCGGGATTATGTATTCCAGATGCTTCCTGGACGCCAGTTCAGGCACCACTCCCCCATAGGGGGAGTGTACCGGAACCTGGCTTGCGATCACGCCGGACAATATGTCTTTTCCGTCCCTGACAACCGCCGCGGCGGTTTCGTCGCAGGAAGTTTCAATTCCAAGAATAACCATGCAGATTTCGCAACCAGACGGAATGTCAACGTTACTTTTTGGCCGAACCGCCCGGCGCTTTTCCCTCGCTCGACCGGAGCGCCTCTTCTTTTTTCCGCCTGTACTCCTTGATTGCCATATACACTCTCTCGGGTTTCATGGGAAGCTCGAAAATTCTCACCCCTATGGCATCGTATACGGCGTTCAAAATCGCCGGGATAGCGGGCATAATGGCCCCCTCGCCTACTTCCTTGGCGCCGAAAGGACCGTTAGGCTCCTTGCTCTCGATGATAATGGGCTCAATCGCCGGCATATCAAGGGCGCGCGTAATCTTGTATTCGGCAAGGTCGTCATTTAGGACCCGGCCTTTATCATCGAATTTCACCTCCTCGAAGAGGGCCTCGCCCAGCCCCATCGAGAGCGACCCGTTCATCTGCCCTTCCACCGAGGTCCGGTTTATCGCCAGACCGCAGTCATGGGCGTCGGTCATCTTTTCGATGTTGATCTTGCCCGTTCCCTCGTCGACGCTAAGCTCGACGACCTGGGCCGAACACCCGTAGGCGGGCGAAGTGCCGACCGCTGCACCCTTGTGCGTACCGCCAAGCTCCGGTGGCTTGTATTTGCCCTTCCCTACGATGCTCCCCCTGGAAAGAAAGGCGATTCGCGAAGCTTCTTTGAAAGAAAGCTCTTCGTCCATGCCCGGATTATCGGTCCAACCCCGGTGTTCTTTGATATAACGAGTCCTAAGAGCGCTAAAGTCGGGTTTTTCCTTCCTGAAGACAATAAAGCCCTTCTTAATATCCATATCCTCAATGGGAACATGCAATTCTTCAGAAAGCACTTCGAGCACCTGGCGTTTTATGTCTTCCCCGGCCTCTTTTGTCGCCAGGCCGGTCATGAGGGTCTGACGGCTCGAATACGCCCCGAGATCGACGCCAAAATCCGTATCGCCCGATTCGAGCCTTACGCATTCCAACGGAATTCCCATTGCCTCGGCGGCTATCATGGCAAAGGTCGTATCCGACCCCTGGCCTATCTCCGCCGATGCCGTGTAAACCAGGGCGGTCCCGCCGTCTTCGGTAAGCTTGATGATGACCGTTCCGTGAAAGGTGTCGGAGCGATAGATGGGATAGCCGGCCCCGGAGACGAAAAATCCGCAGCTCATGCCAATGCCTTTACCCGGAGGAAGCTTGCCCTTTTTCTCTTTCCATCCCGAGCGGTCTCTTACCGCCTCGACACACTCTTTCATCCCAAGGCTGCTCATGTCCAGAAAGTTGCAAGTGACATCGCCGGCCTTCATCATATTTTTCAGACGCAGTTCGATCGGGTCCATGCCGAGTTCTTCAGCTATCATGTCCAGTTGCTGCTCCCAACAGGCCCTCGCTATAACACCGCCGTGGCCCCGTTGGGCCCCGCAGGCGGGCAAATTGGTGAAGACGCGATAGCCGTCATATTTCATGTTCGGCAGCTTATAGGGACCGCCCAGAAGTGAGCCGGCATAATATACCGTGGCGATACCGAAGCTCGAATAAGCTCCGCCGTTCAGATAGCATTTGTGCTCGAGGGCCATTATGGCGCCGTCTTTTTTGACGCCGGTGGTCATGGTATGGAAGAACTGATGCCTCGCCCTGCCGTGCATGAAGACCTGCTGTCTATCGAAGTTCATCTTGACAGGCTTTCCGGTCTTCATGGAAAGGAGGCAGGCCGCAAGCTCCAGATGACTCGCACCCGCCTTGGGGCCAAATCCGCCGCCCACATATGGCTTTATCACCCGGACTTTTCCGACCGGCAGCCCCAGCACCATGGCTATGATGCGCTGGAGATAGTGCGGGACCTGGGTGGAGGAATAGACGGTCAGGTTCCCGGAAAAATCATAAGAGGCAAGGCATCCCTGGGGTTCGATAAAGGCAGCGTCCTGACGTTTGTTGACCAGTGAACTCGTCTTTATCAGGTCGCATTTCTTGAAGGCGGCCGCCACATCTCCGAACTCGTCATGCACCTCGGCGGTTATATTGCGAGGATAGGCCGCATGCAGAGCAGGAGCGCCTTCGGCCATCGCCTCTTCCACGGTAAAGACCGCAGGAAGCTCACGGTATTCCACTTTTATCAAGGAAACGGCTTCCAAAGCCGTATCGAGGTCCGTCGCCGCCACGGCAGCGATATTGTCTCCCACATGCCGAACCTTGTCATGGCAGAAAAGCGTCTCGTCGTAGCGCGCCGGACTGACGCCGTATTTGACCAGTCCCGCTTCTTTATAGGTGACAACCGATTTGACGCCCGGAAGCCTTTCGGCGGCCGACGTATCGATATTGAGGAGCTCCCCATGGGCCAGAGGGCTCTGCAACAGGGCGCCATAGAGCATTCCCGGCATCTTTATATCGTCAACATAGACGGCCCGCCCCCTGACTTTATCAGAGGCATCCACCCTGGCCGCCCTGGTATTGATAACATCATATTCACTCATCGATATTTCCCCCATCCCTGCCGCCGGCCAAGGGGCTGCGGCGCGCGGCGCTATTTGCTCACAGATTTCACGGCATCGATGATCTGGAGATATCCCGTGCACCGGCACAGATTTCCCGATATCCCCTCCCGAATTTCGTCTTCGGTCGGATGCGGGTTCTCATCCAGAAGGTTTTTTGCGGAAAGCACCATCCCCGGGGTACAAAACCCGCACTGGATGGCCCCTTTCTCAATGAACGCCTGCTGCAGCGGGTGCAGCCCGTCCTTACCCTCCACACCTTCAATGGTGGTGATGGTCCTGCCGTCGGCCTGCATCGCCAGAACGAGACAAGAGTTGACCGGGGTCCCGTCCAGAATCACCGTGCATGCGCCGCAGTCACCCTCCCCGCAGCCGTTTTTGGTCCCTGTCAGCCCCAAATCATAGCGGATCATGTCCACCAGAGTTTGGTTCGGCTTAACCGCCACTTCATACTCCACACCGTTAACCGTCACACGAATCAGCTTTTTCATGAAACGCTCCCTTAACGAACCAGCGTCGATCGACCGTTTTTTGCAGCTATGCCGTAAGCCCCATCGCTTCCCTGTACGCCATGGTAAGCGTCCTCACGGTCAATTCCTTAACCATGTCTTTTTTGTATTCCGCCGAGGCACGCGAATATGCCGAACCTCTTGGGGTCGCAGCTTTCATTGCAGCCTCCCCGGCACTCTGGAAAAGCGCTTCGGAGGGTTTTTCGCCTATGAGCAGCGACTCAGCCGCGAGCGCCCTCACGTGAGTGGGCGCCACGCAACCCATAACGATCCTCGCACTCTTTACGGCGCCGCCCGGGCCGTCGAGCGCGATATAGGAGGCCACGTTCAAAATATTGATGTCGCAGGCATTGCGAATGCCCAGGTTGAAATAGCCGGCCCCGGAGTGGGCCGGCGGCTCGGGTATCCTGATTTCAGTAAGAATTTCATCGGGCGTCATTACAGTCACCCCGGTACCCTTGAAAAAATCGTCGAGGGAGACGACTCTTTCCCCGGACGTGTTTTTGAGCACCAGACTTGCCCCGTAAGCCATCAAAGGAGGAGGCATATCGGCGGCCGGTCTTGCCGACGCCAGGTTTCCGCCCACGGTTGCGAGGTTGCGGACCAGACACGACCCCAGAGCTTTCCCCCCGGCGCACAACGCGCCCCACTTCGCGCCTATTTCCTTCGATTTCACTATTCGCGAAACGGTAACGCAGGCGCCGATTTTCAAAAGGCCGGGCGCTTGATCGATTGTTTTCAGTTCTTCGATTTGCGGAATGGAGATCACATGCTCCGGTGATATCCGCTTCCTTCTCATGTCTAGCATCAGGTCCGTTCCGCCTGCGAAAATCTTCGCTTTGTCGCCATATTCGGCGACCATCCGGCAGGCCTCGTCAACGGTCCCCGGCGCATGGAAATCAAATTCGGGCAAAGACATGTCATTTCTCCCCGTTCGTCATTAAAGGCTCCAATCGAACAACTCTCTCGACGCCAAGCGCGCCGCCTGCGCAACAGCCCCGCCCAGCGCGATGAGACCTTCTTCCCCTAACTGGTCCTGGAAACCCATGGACAAAAAAATGGCCCGCAAACGGTCGCCATGCAGAATCGGCGCCGCAGCGGCATACACACCCCGAAGATATTCGCTGCGATCAAGAGCAAGCCTCTCAGCCCTCACACGCCCAAGCTCCTCATTGAGAGCGGCGACCTCCCCGATAGAGTCTTCGGTAAAACGCGGCAGGACATCGGGCATGGATGCGGCCCCCCAGGCAAGAGCAACCTTGCCGGTGGCTCCGGCCAGAAGCGGTATGGAACCGCCCTGGACAGCCTTCACCTGGAAAGCTCCGCTTCCTTCGACCACCATTACGATCCGAAAGCGGTCTGTCTCGGGCACTCCGAATATTCCCGAATAGCCCGTCTGCTGGACCAGACCCTCCAGGTAAGGCCGGCACATCTCGGCCAAGGTGCGCCCACCCCGTCTTTCGCGGGCGAGTTCTTCGACCAGGGGTCCGAGCCGATACTTGTGATCACCAGCGTCTTCAACAGCCCCTGCGCCGAGAAGGCCCTGCAGAATTCCGTGAACGGTGCTTTTGCCGATACCCAAAGCCCGGGCCAGGGCGGAGACCCCAAGAGGCGCCTTCTCCCGGCCGAGAAACTTGAGGATGGCGAAGGCCCGATCGACGGCGGGTGCGGGCGAGGTTTTGTTCAGCGTATTGAACGAGTTCATCTCAGAGAATTTTATACTCTAGGCCCGACGGCTCGTCAAGGAATAAAAGAGCTGATAAACGGGACTTTACCAGAGAGGCGAGCGGGAAATTCTTCTTCCCAAACACTCCTTTTGCGAACATAATATATTGTTTGTCATCTGTGTGCGTGCAGGGGCGACTCCGATGGGATGCGGCGCCCCGCGCACGGTGGATTTTCAAGCTTCGGCAAGTACCCGATGGGTCGAGCAGTGCTCAACCCATCCCGCACTTTCATGTTTTTTGGGATATTGTTATGGCTTTCGCTTTGAGCGACCCGATCTCTTTTTTAACGAGCCATTGCCTGCTGGTTCTGGGATTCATCGGCCAGGGATTATTTTTCAGCCGGTTCATGGTCCAGTGGATTGCCAGTGAGAGACAGCGCCGCAGCGTTGTGCCCGTCGCCTTCTGGTATTTCAGTGTCGGTGGCGGAGGGATTCTTCTCATTTACGCCATTCTGAGAAGGGACCCGGTCTTCATCCTCGGGCAGGCCGGCGGCTTGCTTATATATATAAGGAATCTTGTTCTTATATACAAAGAACGCTCCGGACACAAAAACCGACATGCAACCGGTTGAGCGGGCCACATCCACCCGGTTGCCCCGATCGCACTCCGGTTTCCACTCTTCATAACCACCATATCCCGATCCTTGCTTTTCGATAGCGCAGATGCCTTCCATTCGCGCCACCCTGATTTCAGTTGCCGGGTGGTTTCGAAAGAAGGGAGGGGGAAGAATGTCCTGGCGAGTGGAGAAGGAGTTTCGAAAAGTCCGTACCCGGCGCCATTTTCAGGGCGGGGAAAGTAGAGTTTGGGATATCGGGGTTACTCTGAGGTTTTGTTGCAGCAGCAAAAGCCCCGTTTTCATCTTTTAAAATGAAATCGACGGCCGTGATTCGGGAGGCTCTTCCCGTCACCCCCCAGAAAAGATCCCCCCCAAGGCCGCTTTTTGCGATTTGGCCATATCATTTATCTTGACTTACTCACGAAATTGCCCGATATGGGAGAGACTCGACTGCCACGCCAACATTGCTTGCAAAGGTCACAAAGATGAAATTCTGGCGCGTTCCCCTCGATACCGAACAGATCGTCATCACCAGGGGCGTGGTCCACATCATAGAGGACCGGTGCAAGGGGTGCGGCTACTGCATCGACTATTGCCCCAGAGGCGTTCTTGAAGCTTCCAGCCGGTTCAATAACAAGGGGTATCATCCCCCGGTGGTGAGGCAGCCCGATCTGTGCGTAAATTGTCACTATTGCGAGGCCATCTGCCCCGACTTTGCCATCTACTCGGTGGAAGCTCCCGCGCAGCCGATTTCCGAGCTTCCGATCAAGTGAGTCTTTTTATGGAACCTGCCGTTCTCACCGGAGAGCATTTTCTCAATGGCGACGTGGCATGCGCCGAAGGAGCGCTGGCCGCCGGATGCCGCTTCTTTGCCGGCTACCCCATAACCCCCGCCACCGAGATAGCCGAGCACATGTCCAAGCGGCTACCGCAGGTCGGAGGGGTCTTTATCCAGATGGAAGACGAAATAAGCGCAATGGCGGCAATCCTTGGCGCCTCCTGCGCGGGGGCGAAAAGTATGACGGCCACCTCGGGTCCCGGTTTCAGTCTTATGATGGAAAACATCGGGCTGGGGATTACGATGGAGACCCCGTGCGTTTTGGTGAACGTGCAGCGGGCAGGCCCTTCGACGGGACTTCCGACCCTTGGCGCGCAGGGCGACATGATGCAGGCCAGATGGGGTTCACATGGTCACTACGAGATCATAGCGCTTGCGCCGGCATCACCCCAGGAGATTTTTTATCAGACCATTACGGCCTTCAACCTGAGCGAAACCTACCGGCTTCCCGTGCTGATAATGGCCGACGAGATAGTGGGCCATCTGAGCGAGAGGGTGATCATACCGGATTCGTCAAAAATAAAGCTGCGGTCCCGACCGCGTCCCAAGGGAAGAAAGGACCGTTTCCTGCCGTATCGGCCGGGCGCGAACGGTGTGGCGCCGATGGCCCACGCCGGTGAGGGCTACATGGTTCACTTTACGGGCCTGACTCATGACGAGAAGGGCTATCCGGTAATGACCGCCGAGGCGCAGGCTGAAATGGTCGATCGCATCACGGGAAAAATACGAAAGAACCTCGACAGGATAATTCAGGTGGAAAGGTATCGGCTCGAAGATGCCGAGGTAGCCCTCATATCTTACGGGATCAGCACGAGGAGCAGCCTAGCTGCGGTTGATGAGGCGCGGGAACAGGGCATAAAAGCGGGCCTTCTGAGGCTTTTGACGGTTTGGCCTTTCCCGGAAGATATGGTTAGAGAGCTTGCAAAACGCGTAAAGGGCCTCATCACGGTGGAACTAAACCTTGGGCAGATTCACCTCGAAGTGCAGAGGTGCGCGGAAGGCAGGGCGCCGGTAGTTCTCGTCGGGCATGCCGGAGGGTCGGTAATCACACCTGAAGAGATAGTGGAAAAAATTAAAGAACAGGTTGGATAGGACGAAAAAAAAGAAAAAAGCAAAAAACAAAAAGCAAAAAAATAAGACAAATAGGACGCATAGGACATATAGTTGCCCTGCTCTGGGTCAGGATATTTCATGAACGGCAGCACATCTTCTCAAAAGCACCCGCTGGACGGCCTGCTTCGAACGGATCGCATACCGCACATATGGTGCCCGGGATGCGGAATCGGCACTGTCTTTTCCTCGTCTCTTATCGCCATCAGGTCAACGGGGGCTGAGCCGATGAAGACCGCGGTAGTCTCGGGGATAGGGTGCACAGGAAGAGGCGCGGGCTATGTCAATCTCGATTCCTACCACACCACGCACGGCAGGGCGATTCCGTTTGCCACCGGCATGAAGCTCGCCAATCCCGAGCTTTCGGTGGTCGTTTTCAGCGGCGACGGGGACCTGTTTGCAATCGGCGGCAATCACTTCATCCACGCGGCAAGGCGCAACATGGACCTTACGGTAATCTGCGTAAACAATCTCAATTACGGCATGACGGGAGGACAGGCCGCCGCTACGACCCCTTATCTCGCCAAGACATCGACAACGCCGCTGGGAAATCCCGAGGCGCCGTTCAACCTGCCGCTTCTGGCATACGCATGCGGCGCCACCTACATCGCGCGCTGGACAATGCTTCATACGCGGGACCTTACCCAGTCGATAACCGAGGCCCTTACGCGCACGGGTTTTTCCTTCATCGAGGTCCTTGCCCCCTGCCCTACCGGCTACGGCCGCAAAAACAAGCTCAAAGCCAGTGATTTGCTGAAGGTCTACCAGGAAAAGGCAATAGTGAAAAACGGCGCCAACCCCGCCGAAACGATCCTCGATCTGGAACAGGGAATAACTCTTGGCAAGTTTGTGGAGTACGACAGGCCGACTTTTGCGCAAAACTACAAGGCAGTGACCAGTGATTAGCGGATGGTGAGCGGTGAGAAAAGAGATCCTTATAACAGGCCTGGGAGGACAGGGCATCGTGCTTGCGGGCCAGGTGCTCGGCATGGCCGCCTGCCTGGCGGACCACCTCGAGACCAGTTTTACGCAGTCCTACGGTCCCGAGGCGCGCGGGGGCGCGTGCAGCGCCCAGTTGATAATATCGGACAAGCCGATCCATTACCCTTACGTGCGCGAGGCCGATATCCTTGTATGCATGTCACAGGGGGGATATGAAAAATATCGCCCCATGCTGAAGGACGAAGGGACACTGATAATCGACCAGGACATGGTGCGATCGGGCGAGGCAGTCCCCGGGGATGTTTTTTCGGTTCCGGCGACCCGCATGGCCGAGGAACTTGGCAGAAAAATGATGGCCAATATAGTCATGCTCGGCTTTGTCACATCGGTTACGAGCGCCGTTTCACTCGAAGGGATGCTGTCCTCTGTTGCCGATTCGGTGCCCAAGGGGACCGAGAAGACAAATATCGCGGCCTTCAACAAAGGCTACGATTTAGGGCAGGCGATGCTGAAGGCCAGGATGAAAAAGGCCGCCGCCAGGCATTAAAACAAAGAACAGGGCTGATTGATGAAAGACCCCAGGGAACGCCTTCAAAAGGTGTGCATAATAGGCGCGACGCCCGCCGGAATTGCCGCAGCGAACAAGCTGGGCGAGATGGGGATACCGGTCACACTGATCGACGAGGCTGGCGATCTGAATGAGAAGCTCTCATGTGAAGCCTGGAGGATGGACTCCGGGGTTCTGTTCAACTACGCCATGCGCCCCGGGCTTCTTAGGATAATGAGAAATCCGAGAGCAAGACTCGTTCTTCCCGCTTCCGTCAAGTCGATCAAACACACTCCGCAGGGATTTTCGATACGGTACAAAAAGGCGCCCACTTACATAGACAGGGGAAAGTGCACGCTTTGCGGGCTTTGTTGGCAGGCTTGTCCAGCGATCGGCCCGGACGGTAAAAAGGCGCTAAAATTCGGCGGCAGGCACGCTCTTCCGGGCAGGCCGGTAATCGACAAGCGCAAGGCCCCTCTTTGCCAGGCCAATTGCCCGCTCGGGGTAAACGTCCAGGGATACATGGCCCTTACGCGCGCGGGAAAGTATGGTGAAGCGCTCGAACTGATCAGGAAGGACAACGTTTTACCCGGCATCTGCGGCAGGGTCTGCACCCATCCGTGCGAGGCCGCATGCCGCAGAAACGAAATCGACCAGCCCCTTGCCATACGCGACGTGAAGCGATTCGTTGCCGACAGCGCGCCGCCTGCGCCCTTCGGGCAGAAAGCGGTAAAGACCCGGGCCGAGAAAATTGCGGTGGCGGGTTCGGGACCCGCCGGACTGGCTGCGGCATCCGATCTTGCCCGTTCGGGATATCGGGTCACGGTCTTCGAGAAAGAAAAAGCGCCGGGGGGACTTTTGCGTTACGGGATCGGAGCGCACCGTCTTCCGCGAGCCGTGATCGACCGGGAAATCGATTATCTTCACGGGCTCGGAGTCCAATTCCGCCTCGAAAGCGAGTATAAACCGCAGGAGGGCTCGGAGTTTTCCGCGGTCATCCTGGCCACAGGGTTATGGGAAGATCGAAAGCTTAACGCCCCCGGAGAAGCACTCGAGGGCGTTTCGGGATGCGTGTCGTTTCTTTGCGGTGTACACCGGGGACAAATAAAGTCAGTTACGGGGAAAACCGCGGTTATCGGCGACGGCAATTCCGCATTTGAGGCCGCACGCACCCTGGCGCGCCTTGGCGCGGAAGTTACACTGATCTCCTGGTTTCCCGGGGAGCTTATCCCTGCCGACGAGCGCGAGGTCGAAGAGGCCGCAAAAGAGGGAATAGCGATAAAGACCAGCCTGAAAGTCGCCGAGTTCGTGGGCGCTGGGGGGAAGCTAAAAGCTATTCGCTTTATTCCTACCGTTCCCGGTCCGCCTGACGCAAATGGAATCCCCTGGCCCATTGCGGCAGAGGGGGGAAAGCCGGTAGAGATCGAATTCGAACGCGCCGTAGTAGCGATTGGCCAGACGGCAAACCCGGCATCTTTCGAAGGTTATGGAGAAGCGTTCACTACGGCTTCCGGGCTGATACAGGTTGGCGAAAACGGTGAGACACGGGAGAAGAAGGTCTTTGCCGCAGGAGATGCGGCAAGCGGCCCATCGACCGTCGTGTCCGCCATGGCCTCCGGTCGCGCGGCCGCAAAGGCTGTTCACAGGTTGATCAGCGGGGAAGACCGGGCTTCAGAAGAGGGTGTAGTTTACAGGCGCCGGGAGGTGGACTATCCGGAGATTACCACGGAGATTGCGTCCGTGCCGCGCACAATGATGTCGGAACGCAATCCCGCTTCGCGCCTGCAACTTTCAACCGAGGTCGAACTCGGACTGAGCGAAGACCAGGCCCGCGCGGAGGCGTCGAGGTGCCTTCAGTGCGGAGTTTGCTCCGAATGCGGCCAGTGCGTGGAAGCATGTTCGGCAGCCAGGGCAGTTTTGCACGCCGAGGATTGCTCAGATGAGATCGAACATGCGGGGGTGGTCATTATCACCGATCCTGCATCGGCCCCGAGTATAAAAGGCGAGGACGTTATCCGCGCTTACAGCTCGAAGGCCATCCAGCCGGACGTTTTCGCCATGATGCTGCGCGGGTTCGCCGCGGCGGCTGAAACCGCTCTTTTGCTTGGCGAGAGCACTGCACGCCTTAAGGGCGGCGGTATTCTGTTTTCGCCGCCGGAACCTCAGCTCTCGCCGGAGCTTCGCATCGGGGTTTTCGTATGCCGCTGCAACGATTCGCTCGGCTGGGACCCCGAACTGGACAGGCTGATATCCTATCTTCCCGAGAATTCACCGGTGGAGCATGCCGAGTCGATTCCTTCGGCCTGCACCCCGGAAGGCGCGGCCTCTATATTGAGGACGATTCGTGAAAAGGGCCTTACCCGATTCGTTCTGGCTTCCTGCGTATGCTGCCCGCTGGATCTCATATGCACGGCGTGCACCGACCAACGCAGCAGGCTCAAGGCAGCCATTTTCCAGGGGACCGGCGTTCCGCGGGCGATGGCTGAAACCTGCAACATCAGGGGTGAGGCGCTTGCCCTTTTAGGGAGCAATCGCTCTCTTGCCATAAGCCGCTTTGAAGGGCTTTTGCAAAGATCGATCCGGCGCACGGCGGGCCTCAAGTCCCTGCCGACTCCGGCGCGCCAGTACAACTTTACGACCGCAGTGATCGGCGAATCCGAGGCAGCGCTAAGGAGCGCCCAAACCCTGGGTCAAATGGGCATGGAAGTGTTTTTGTTCGGGGGCCGGGACAGGCCGCTCACTCTCACGCCCGCCTACCCCAACGTTCATGCATTTCCAGGCTCCAGCGCCCGGTCTCTCAAGGGCACGGTGGGAGACTTTCAAGTAATTGTCAGCATGGAGGACGGCACACACCAGGTTTTCAGCGCCGGAGCGGTAATACTGGGAGAAAGATCGCGAAAGAACATGGCCTATATGCCTCATCCGGACATGCCGCCCCATGAGTTCGAAAACTCCATGCAGGCAAGAGGCCGCCTGGGAATCCCGTTCTTCGTTCCGGGAGCGACCTCCATATCGGGGCTTCTGCTGGCCAGTCCGCCCGGCGTCAATATCTCCGAACGACTGAAGGGCACTGCGGCGGGGATTCTCGCAGCGACGGTCATGCCTCGCGGCCCCAGGCAGAACAAGGGATATACGGTTTCAATAGATCGGGACCTTTGCAGAGGATGCGGCCGTTGCATGAAGGCTTGTCCCTATAAGGCCATCAGCTTTCACGCCAATAATGCTCCGCGATCTGGCTACGCGGTTGTCGACGAAGCCCTTTGCAAGGGTTGCGGCAACTGC
The DNA here is from genome assembly GCA_021793275.1 of Deltaproteobacteria bacterium. Classification (GTDB taxonomy): domain Bacteria; phylum Desulfobacterota; class Syntrophobacteria; order Syntrophobacterales; family Syntrophobacteraceae; genus SbD1. The sequence continues at coordinate 32,225 of JAJYTC010000029.1, forward strand.
ATTTCGATTTGTCCGTCCGGGGCGGCCGACAGTCCCTATCGTGAAAGGCGATTCCTCGAACAGGCCATAGAAGAAATAGTCCACAAATGAATGACGAACTCAAAATAGTTCTTTTTCTGTGCAACTGGAGCCCGCACGCGGCATACCAGACGCTCCAGGACACTCTTGCGCCGCTGCCCGTTGAAATCCGCATGATAAGGATTCCGTGCAGCGGGCGAATTACGAAGTCGCTTCTCTTCAAGGCTTTCGAGACGGGCGCCGACGGCGTCGTGCTGCTCGGCTGCGAAGCAGGCGCCTGCCGTTACGGGATCGGAACTCGAGTCGCCCAGAGAAACATTGGCGACACAAGGGGAATTCTTGACCTGCTGGGTCTTGGAGAGGAACGGCTCGGTTTTGCCTCCTTCAATCCCGATCAGCACCTGGAACTGCTCGCCTATCTGACTGCATTCAGAAACAAGATCGAAGAGCTTGGCAAAACACCCGTCGTTCCTGCAAGCCGAGCGAAAGAGGTTGCCCTCTCCGCCGGGTCCGCAGCCTCGATCAGCGCCGCACACAATGTCTACGTCTGCCAGGACTGCGGCAAATGTTCATCCGCGTGTCCCGTGGCCCTTTCGGGCAAGGAATTTTCTCCCCGGGCAATCGCCAACGCCGTAGCGACCGGCGATCTCGACTCGCCTGTTATCCGGGAGGACATCTGGTCATGCCTGACGTGCGGCCTTTGCTATGACCGATGTCCTTCCGCGGTCAGCTTTCCCGAGTTCATAAAGGATATGCGCTGCGCGACGCCGGCGAATGGAAAGTTCAATGCCCACGAAGGTTTTTTCCATTCACTCATGCGCGCCATGACATCTCCGGGGCTGCCCGTCGAACACTGGAAGTGGCTTCCTTCCGACATTCAGACGGATACGAACAGTAAAATTCTTTTCTTCGGAGGCTGCGCCCCCTACTTCGACACATTTTTCAAAAATCACCTGGGCATCAGCACAAGCGACATTCTGGTCGATGCGCTCAGGCTCATGAACTTTTTCGACATTCGTCCGGCGATCCTGCAAAACGAGAGGTGCTGCGGCCACGATTTGCTGTGGTCCGGAGACCGCGAGAATTTTATCAAGCTTGCCCGGTTGAACGTCGAGCTGATTTCGGCGATGGGGACCCAAGAGTTGGTTACGGCGTGCCCGGAGTGTTACCGCGCCTTTTCCCGCGACTATCCCGAAAACGGCATAAAAACGGGGTTCAAGGTAACCCATATTTTCGAGCTGGCCGAAGCCGAGATCGGCAAGGGCGCTGTCGGATTTACAAAACTCAACAGGAAGATAACCTACCAGGATCCCTGCCGGCTCAGCCGTACACAAGCCGGATGCGAATTGCCGCGGGGCCTTCTGAAGCGCTTAAAGGTAGCCGATTTCACCGAGATGCGGGACCGGGGGGCTTCTTCGCTTTGCTGTGGAAACTGCGCCTGGACGGGATGCGACAGCTATTCCAAGGCCATGCAGGTAAACAGGCTGAGGCAGGCCAGGGAAACCGGCGCCAATCTGCTCGTGACGGCATGTCCGAAATGCCAGATTCATCTCAGGTGCGCCATGGAAGACCCTTTTCTCGAAAACGAAATCCGCATGGAGATGATCGATTTGACTTCCATTCTGGCCAAAACGATACAGTGGGAAGGATAGAAGATCGGTGAATGGGTGAATCGGTGAGTCGGTGAGTTGACGCATATCCCCCATTCACCCACTCACCCATTCACCCGTTCACCCGTTAACTTTGTCATGGTGTTGCGAGATGAAGAAATTTTCTACAAACGGTGAAGCTCCGCGAATTGGCGTCTATGTGTGCCATTGCGGGTTGAATATCGCAGGGACGGTGGATTGCCCGAAGGTGACCTCGGAGGTCGGCAGGCTTGAAAACGTGGTCCATGCGCGAGACATTCAATATGCCTGTTCCGAACCCGGCCAGCAGGCCATAACCAAAGATATCGCCGAGCTCGGGCTTGACCGCATCGTGATCGCCTCCTGCTCTCCGAGGCTCCATGAACCGACCTTCCGGCAGATGCTCGAACGCGCGGGCTTGAACCCCTACCTGCTCGAAATGGCCAACCTGAGGGAGCAGTGCAGTTGGGTGCACATAAACGAGCGTGGCGCCGCAACAGCCAAAGCAACCGACCTGGTGCGCATGGCGGTGGCCAGGGCCGCCCGGCTGGAGCCGCTCCAGAGCAGAAAAATACCGCTAAACAGGCGAACTCTCGTCATCGGAGGAGGTATCGCCGGCATCCAGGCGGCGCTTGACCTGGCCGATAACGGCTACGAGGTGGTCCTGGTGGAAAAAAGTCCCTCGATCGGCGGCAACATGGCGCGGCTCGACAAGACCTTCCCCACCATGGACTGTTCGATCTGAATACTCGGTCCGAAAATGACCGATGCCGGTCGGCATCCAAAAATCAAGCTGTTGACTCTTTCTGAAGTGATCGATGTAAAAGGATATGTCGGCAACTTCGAGGTCAAGATTTTAAAGAAGGCCAGATACGTATCCGAGAAAGAGTGCACCGCCTGCGGCGACTGCGCCAAGGTATGTCCGGTGGTGCGTGCGGACGAATTCAATTCAGGTCTTTCCTCCAGAAGGGCCGTTTACTCGCCTTTTCCTCAAGCGGTGCCTTCGGCTTACGTGATCAACATCAACGAGTGCCTCGGCCATAACCCGGTAGTGTGCGCCAAGTGCGCGGAAGTCTGCGAGAAGAAGTGCATCAATTTTCATATGTCCGATGAGGAAGTGGTCGAAAGCGTGGGAAGCATCGTCGTGGCCACCGGCATCGAGGCCTATGACCCGACCGAACTCGACGAGTACGGCTATACGCGCTATGAGAATGTGCTGAGCAGCCTGGAATTCGAACGGCTGGTGAGCGCGGGCGGGCCGACCGGAGGCGAGCTGATCCGGCCC
>JAJYTC010000001.1 GCA_021793275.1 Deltaproteobacteria bacterium
AAAGGCCGGCCCGGGGCTGATTTCCCGACAGGGTTATCCAGACCGGGTCCGAGACCTTCATCTTCAGTTCAAGCGCGGCCCTGGCTATATCCTGCTTTGCATAGGCCAGATCGCTAAGGTGTTGCGCATCCTTATAGGCAAGGTTAGCGGCACCCTGCGACTTTAGGTCTTTTATGATATCATCCTTTACTGCATTAAGCGGTAAAACCCCGGCTTTTCTCACCTCCTCGACCTTGATTATATTCAGCCCCGAGGGGGTCCGCACGATCCCGCTTATCTGCCCGGGTTTCAAGGCGAAAGCGGCCTTGGAAAAGGCCGGAGACATCTTTTTGTAGGAAAAGAAACCCAACTCCCCGCCGTTTTTCGCGGTAGCCTCATCCTGCGAATACTTTGCGGCAAGCGTCGAGAAATCCTTTCCTTTCCTGGCCTCATTCAGGATCTTTTCAGCCTCCGCAGTTGCCTTCGCCAATTCGGCCCCGGACGCATCAGGTTTGACGCGCAAAAGGATGCGCTGCGCGCGCACCTGCTTTCCATGCGTAAACTCGGCGGCATTGTCGTTGTAATACTGTTGGATCCGGCTTTCAGTCGGATGGATATCCTTCTCCAGATCGTTAACTTTTACCACGACGTAGGCGATTTCACGCTTCTCGGGTTCCATGTATCTGTTTTGGTTCTTCTTGTAAAAGGCCTTAAGCGCCGCATCATCGATCTTCACCTGGTTTGCGAAGGACGCGGGATCGAGGAGCGCGTAAGAAAGCTTTATCCGGTCATTGTTAAAATTATAGTAGGATTGTACTTCCTCTTCGGTGACGACCGCCTGGCCCGTTATGAAAGTCTGGGCATTCGACGCGGTTATCCCGTCGGCCACCTGCTTTTCAAAACTCTCCGGCGTCAGCCGGTTTTGGAACAAAACAGCCCGGTACAGCTTGAAATTGAATTTCCCTTCGGTCTGGAAGGCCGGCATCTTCGAAATGGCGGCCCTTACCTCGGCGGGTGTGGATTGCAGGCCAAGCTCCCTGGCGCCCCGCAGAACCAGGTAGTAACGGATAAGGGAGTCCAGGGCCTGCCTTTTGATGTCTAACGCTTCGAGCAGCTTTTGAGGCACATTTCCGCCGAACTGCTTGCGAACCGTTTCGACCATATTTTCATATGCTCTGCCGTATTCTTCCATAGTTATATAATGGTTACCCACCACGGCAATGTCGTTTGCATGACGGGTTTGGTAGAGATATCCGCCCCATCCGATGAAAACAATGATCAGCGCGATGAGAAGGGCCTTTATTCCCCATGACCTCGAGTGTCGCCTGACAAAATCAAGCATTGTCTATTAATCCTTTTGCCGTTTTCAGAATCAGGGCTTTCCCCGCAGGGATCAAAGCGGCTCGGTATGGCGTCGGCCCACAGCAAAATAGAGGACCGCGCCGAAAACGGGCAGCGTAGCGACCAGCGCAAACCAGATCACCTTCCATTTTGTCCTGGAAAATCGCCGCCTGGGCAAATCCACGATGGCCCAGAGCGTAGGGATTACCGGAATAAGCAATATAACAAAAAGTATCAGCATATTAAACGGGTTAAAGGTCATCTGCCAACTCCGCACAACCTGTCTTCGCTGCGGCCCGAGACCCTTTGGGCCGGAATTCTTTCGTTTAACGGGGATTTATAAACTTTCGCAGGCGACCCCGCAAGTCGGAAATGGGATAATATCACCGCAGAGACGCTTCGGCCCCAAAATGAAGAAAGGGAGGCCGAAATGCCTCCCCTTCCGAATCGATTTATATCAGCTCAAATCAGGCCGAAAGGCGATTTTTGAGCAGGTCGTCCACGACGGCGGGTTCGGCGAGAGTCGAAGTATCGCCGAGATTTTCAACCTCGTTTGCGGCAATTTTCCTCAAGATTCGCCGCATAATCTTGCCCGACCTTGTCTTCGGAAGCCCCGGGGCCCACTGGATGGAATCGGGCGAAGCGATCGGGCCGATCTCTTTTCTCACCCACTGCACCAGATCCTTTCGGAGCTGGTCGGATGGTTCGATGCCGGCCTTCAAGGTTACGAACGCATAGATTCCCTGACCTTTGATGTCATGCGGACAACCGACTACCGCCGATTCGGCTACGGACGGATGCGCCACCAGAGCGCTCTCTATTTCGGCTGTCCCGAGGCGGTGGCCTGAAACGTTTATTACGTCGTCAACGCGTCCGGTGATCCAGTAATAGCCGTCTTCGTCCCGGCGCGCCCCGTCTCCGGTAAAGTAGTATCCGGGGTAGTTCGAAAAGTAGGTCTGTTTGAAGCGGTCGTGGTCTCCGTAAACGGTCCTGAGCATTCCCGGCCACGAGTCCTTGATTATCAGGTATCCCTCGCCCGGGCCTTCGATCATCTGCCCCTCGGGGGTGATTATCGCGGGTTGAACCCCGAAAAACGGCCTGGTCGCGGAGCCGGGTTTGAGGTCGGTAGCGCCCGGAAGCGGTGTGATCAATATACCGCCTGTTTCGGTCTGCCACCAGGTATCAACTATGGGACATCGCTTGTCGCCCACCACATCGTAATACCAGAGCCATACTTCAGGATTGATCGGCTCCCCGACGGTGCCCAGTACCCTGATGCTCTTTCTGGACGTTCGCTTTACAGGCTCCTCGCCCTGGCGCATCAGGGCGCGAATTGCCGTCGGCGCGGTATAGAAAATATTTATACCGTGTTTATCGACGACATTCCAGAACCTCGAAAAGTCGGGGTAGTTGGGAATTCCTTCGAACATGACGGTGGTTGCGCCGTTGGCAAGCGGGCCGTAAATGATGTAGCTGTGACCCGTGACCCAGCCGATATCGGCCGTGCACCAGTAGACCTCGCCTTCCCGGTAATCGAAAACATATTTGTGGGTCACCGAGGTATAAACGAGGTATCCTCCGGTGGTGTGCAAGACGCCCTTGGGTTTACCCGTCGAGCCTGAAGTATAAAGGATGAACAGGGGATCTTCGGCATCCATAGGCTCGGCAGGACAATCCGCCGAAGCCTTGCTCATCAGTTCGTCCCAGTCGAGGTCCCGGCCCGGCACAACTGCCACGTTTCCCCCGGTATGCTTGACCATGATCACTTTTTCAACGCCGGGGCATTTTTCAATCGCAGCGTCGGTGTTCTCCTTGAGCGGAACCTTCTTGCCGCCCCGCAAACCTTCATCGGCGGTGATGACAATCTTGCCTTCGCAGTCCTGTATGCGCCCGGCCAATGAGTCGGGGGAAAATCCCGCAAACACGATCGAATGGATCACGCCTATCCTTGTGCAGGCGAGCATCGCAACTGCCAATTGCGGAATCATCGGCAGATAAATGGTGACACGGTCGCCTTTTTTGGCGCCCAGAGACTTCAGTACGTTTGCAAATTTGCATACTTCTCTGTGCAGTTCCGAATAGGTGATTTTTTTGCTCACCGACGGATCGTCGCCTTCCCAGATTATAGCGGTCTGATCGCCCCGCTTGGCGAGGTGCCGGTCCAGACAATTATAGCTTACATTGAGTTTCCCGCCGGAAAACCACTTTATGTGGATGCCGTCGGAAAACCCCCCTTCCTTCACCTTGCTCCAGGGTGAAAACCAGTCGATTCCCTTGGCCTGTTCCCCCCAGAACCCTTCGGGATCGTTAATGGATCTCTTGTACATGTCTAGATAACCTTGATTGTCGCAGTGCGAGCCTTTTGTCCAGGTCTCCTGGACAGAAATCTTGGTGGACATGGAGCCTCCTGAAATTTGTGTGATTAGAAGGTAACGGTTTCGTCCAGCTTAGGCGAAAAACGACAGAAGGATGCTCTAGAAAAACAGTAAGCCGGAGGAGCTGTTTCGCTAATGCAGCGGACTGGAAATTTCGGCAAATCTCAATATCAGTCAATCGGGCAATTGTCAATAATTCCAGCCCGGAATTCTAAAAAAAATTTCTCATTGTTATCACTTTTTCTAATGTTCAAAGCAACTTCTCCCGTTTTTTGACTGCCTCCTCCTTTAGCCGGTCAATAGTCTTTCCCAGGACGGGCAGAACATTCTCCCGTATGTCGCCGGCAACGGCGATAAACATCACGTCGTCGCCGACAAAACGTCTTCCCGTGAACAGGTAAGCCTCCAGGGCGGCGATGCCGGGCTGTGAGCGCATTTCCCCAAGGATTGTCTCCCATCTTTGCGCATCCACATCGATGTCCAGGTATTCGACCGGTTGACCGGTGCGCGAGGCGCCACGAACCACTCCGTTGTGGCATGCGATCATGCCCACTTTCGAAAAGTCAACCTGCCCTTTGATTTTATCGATCAGATCGTTTAATGTTGGTCCCTTCACAGACCCTCCTCTTCACTTTGCATCCCGGCTTCCCGGTTGATCGGCGACACGTTTTGTTATTGCCTGCTTCACGGACCACTATAGACGGGCGGAAAACATTGTCAAATCTATTGCGCGGTCTTAACCATATCCCGAAGCATTGCCGCATGGCCCGGGAAGGCCGGTGCCCGGTTTCCATTCCATGAGCAGGTCCCTATCGCTTTGCGGATTGAAAGGCTATGTGCTTTACGATCGTGCGGTTATTCGGTTAAAATTAAGTTTTGAAAAAGGGAGCACCAGTTATGAGAATATTGCTTTATGCCGGAAAGGGCGGAGTCGGAAAAACAAGCGTTGCGGCCGCAACGGGGGTCATTGCTTCACGACTGGGGATAAATACCCTGGTCATGTCTCTCGATCCGGCTCACAGTCTATGCGACGCTTTCGACCTCGACAGATCGCTCATGGATAAAAACCGGGGCGCGCCCATCACTATCAAAGACCGGCTTTCGATTCAGGAACTCGACGTCCACGAGGAGATCTCGAGATATTGGGGCGAAGTTCACAAGTATATTTCGGTCCTGCTAAGCGCCTCAGGCATCGAGGATGTGCTCGCCGAAGAACTGGCGGTCCTTCCAGGCATGGAGGAGGTGGCGGCTCTGCTCTACGTCAACCAGTACGCAAAAGAGAATACATACGACCTGATCGTGCTCGATTGCGCCCCGACCGCCGAATCCATCCGTTTTGTAAGCCTCCCCAAAACCCTCGAATGGTACATGCAGAAGGTTTTTCGCGTGGAAAGGAAACTGGTCCGCTACATGCGGCCTGTAGCTAAACGGGTCTCCGACATACCGCTGCCCGAAGACGAATATTTTGCCTCTATCGAGAGTCTTTTCCAACGGCTCCAGGGAGTCGACCTCCTCCTCACCGACTCTGAAATCACCTCGGTTCGGCTTGTCACCAACCTCGAGAAAATGGTCCTTCGCGAAACGCAGAGGGCATTCATGTTCTTTTCGCTCCACCAGCTTTCAATCGATGCCGTGATTATCAACCGCGTTTTCCCGGATGGGACGCCGTGCAATTTCATGGAATCGTGGCAAAAGTCCCAGAAGGAATACATGGATCTGGCCAAGTCCTATTTTCACCCCGTTCCCCTGCTGCAAATTCCTTTCTACAGTTCGGAGATCCTCGGTCATAATACCCTTGGAAACCTCGGTCAGGAACTCTATAAAGACCGTAATCCGGCAGATATTTTCTACAGCCGCCGCACCTGTGAATTCAGCGGGGATAATGGCCGCCATACCGCGAGAATACACCTGCCGTTCACGGAAAAAGGCGAAGTGGAGCTTTCCAAAGTGGGCGAAGAACTTATTGTGCGCATAGGCAACTTCAAAAAGAACCTTATTTTGCCCCGTGCCTTCGTTCCTCTCGAACCAGGGAAGGCTCGGCTGATCGATGACTATCTTGTAATCGATTTTGGAGGAAACCATGAACGAATCCAGCCGTAGTGACGAATCGCGATCTGAAAGCAAAAACTGCCCCTTTTGCTTCTTTTTGAAATCCGTAAGGAGCGCCAAGGAAAGGCACGGAGCGTTCTACAGCCATATGTACAATGCCCGCATTGAAATGCTCCAGGCATTCAGGTCCCTCATCGACCAGCGCATTTCGAGCCTGGAAAAAAGAAAGAGTTCGGCGGAAGGCAAAAAAGCGACGAAAATCGAGGTGGAGTAACCTCCGAACCAGGGAATTGTGATGTTTACGAAAAAATACCCTGACGAATGGTGTCTCGCAACGTGACGGATGTGACGAATGTGCTTGATATTGGGAAATAATGCGCTATCAATGGAAGATGCACTTGGCAAGCGCGTTCAAGCGCACATTTTCCATGTGCGACCAGGCAGTCTCCTTAAGGGCTGCCTTCTCTTTTCAGGGGCCAGCGCGGGTTTTCGAAGATTGTGTGGTGCGCCTATAATCAACAACTCTCATTCCATATCTCGGGAACCCCCGAACTCTTCCTTGCCCCCTCCAAATTATGGATTTAGCGACAGGCCAATATTTCGGCATATGTGAGTAATCAAAATAGCCAGCTGTTCCGTCGGAATCTTTCGACGCGAGATAATAATGGTAGTGATTCGAAAAACAAACGGAAGCGAAGATATCGGCGAGCTGCACGCCAACGCAGAATCGTGAATCGGCGAAAAGCGGCGCCTCTAAAATATTGGTGCAGATCCTTCCCGTACAATGCCCGAATATATAGCTCATGTGAGACTTGATGACCTCAAGGTTCTGCTCCCCGCTCAACCCCCTGGCCCTCGAATCACAGATCAGAGTGGCGTTTTCGTAGTGAGAATGCTCGGTGATAAACGTGGAGAGTCGCTCAACGAGGATTTGGAGTGCGTGGGTGTAGAGACTTGTCGGGGCTGTCGGATCGGCGGAATTTTTGAGAAAAGAAACGGCAAAACAGACACCGGAGTGTTTTGAAATAAAAGACAGTACGCCTTTTAAGAAAGCCTGATATCGGGTGCTGGAGGCATTTCGAGGTGCAGTTAGCTCATTGCCCTTGATTTCTATTGGTGACGGTTTCCATTTTATCGGCCCCTTTGCCAAAGTCAGGAGATTACCTCGCTTATGCACGCCGCTTCTGCGCGTTTGACTCAGAGCCCGGAACATACTAACATAATTAATTTAAGTCAGATGTCATCGGCAAAGCCGGCGGCATGGTTGAGCGCAAACCGCTAAAGGCGGTCAGGCAGCGCCGGGAGGATCCAAGCTATCGGCAATGGACAGGCCCCGCACGCGCCACCGCGGCATGCTTTAAACCGGGGTCCATTGCCCTTTGCTTTTGGAAAGCGGATCCGTGTTTCGTTCATTTTTGTAAAAACAAGGCAGGTGGCCGGTGCCTAAGCTCTTCATCTCGGAATTGAAGGCAAACATCGAAATAGCTTCTCTTTTTGTCGCCTCTGACAAGCAACTGAAGACCGCCCGTAACGGCACGACTTACCTCGATTTGAAGCTTGCGGATAAAACGGGCGAGGTCTCCGGCAAAATGTGGGAAAAAGGTTCTGATGCCTCGGTGCTTTTCAAGTCCGGGGACATAGTTTACCTTCGCGCAAGAACCGAACTCTACAAGGACAGGATTCAGCTAAACATTTCCGAAATCATGCCCGTTCCTGCCGGCGCATACGATCCGGCTGATTTTCTCCCTGTCTGCCCGCATGACCGGGACGTCCTTTTCGAAAATTTGAACAAACTGGTGGCAGGCATGACCGATGGACACTTTCGCCGACTGTGTCAAGCGGTGCTCGTCGACCCGGTGATCATGACACGGTTTAAACTGGCGCCGGCGGCAAAGTCGATGCACCATGCATACATCGGAGGTCTTCTGGAACATACCGTATCCGTCATGACGCTTGTATACAGGATCAGTAACCATTATCCGGCCCTTGATCGCGATCAGCTCCTGGCGGGAGCTTTTTTCCATGACATCGGAAAAATCGAAGAATTCGTCTATGATACGCATATCGATTATTCCGACGCAGGACGCCTCGTAGGCCATATGGTGCTGGGCACGCAGATCGTCGATGAAGTGATTCGCCGGCTGGAGGGCTTTCCCACCGAGTCCTCGCTTTTGTTGAAACATCTCATCTTGAGCCATCACGGTGAGGCCCAGTTCGGCGCGGTCAAGCTGCCGGCGAGCCGGGAAGCTTTTGCCTTGCACCTGGCCGACGATTTGGATGCAAAGATGAACGCCATAGACCGGATCATCGCCAACTCAAGCGAGGATAACGGCGCCTGGACCGGCTTCGAAACTATTTTCGGCAGGCATTTTTTCCGCGGATTTCCGAAGCGGGAAAACGGCGCCGAAGAAACATCGAATGAATAGACCGACACAGTTGATACGAACTTAGCTGGTCGAACGGCAGTGGCGGAAGACGCAAATCGCCACACCGATGGAGAAGACATTAGAAAAATATGGCGCTATCCGGTATTGTCGGCCAGCAAAGGGCCGTCAGCTTTCTTAAGCGAATCCTCAAAAAAGAAGCTGTTCCCCATGCGTTTCTTTTTTCCGGCATGACCGGTTCGGGCAAGCTTGCCGCGGCCGTAGAGTTCGCCAGGGCTTTGAATTGCCAGTCGCCGCAAGATCATGATTCGTGCGGGGTCTGCGGGTCGTGCCGCAAACTGGATGAAGGGCTGCACCCCGATATCGTCCATGTCCGAAGCGATGGCGCCTTCATCAAACTGGAACAAATACGCGAACTGGTAAAGCGTTTCCGCTTTCGCCCGTTTGAAGGTAAATTCCGCGTCGTTATAATTCATGACGCACAAAGGATGATGGAGCTTGCAGCAAACGCTCTGCTCAAAATATTGGAGGAGCCTCCCGAGGCAAATCTTTTCATCCTGCTTGCCGTGGAGTCACAGATGCTTTTGCCGACCATCGTCTCAAGGTGCTGCCAGGTCCGTTTTCAGCCGCTTGAAGACCGGATTGTGGCCGAACGGCTTGTGCGTGAAGAGGGACTTTCGCCCGACAGCGCCGCCGGTATTGCCCGTCTGGCTGAAGGAAGCATCGAAAAGGCGAGATGGTTTTCCCGGCAGGACCAGGCAGAGGGCTGGAAAAGGGTTATCGAGAGATTGGAAAGCCTGGCGGAGATTTCCATACTCGATTTTTTTCCAATGGTTTCCGATTGGGCCAAAGGTCGGGAAACCATGGAACGGGATCTCGAGTTCATAAAGTTGTGGGTCCGGGACCTCATCCTGTTCAGGGTCGCAGGGGCGCGAAATCCCGGGCAGGACGCCGCAGGCAGCGGCGCCGCGCTGACATTCGAACTGAACGCGAGGACCGAACAGGCGGCCCGATCGGTCCCCGTTGAGCATCTTTTTATTCTCTACCAAAGGGTGGAACTGGCCATGCAAGGTTTGAGAGTGAATGCAAACCTGCAGATGACCCTTGAGGGTGTCTGCCTGGCCATAAAGGACTTTCTCTATGGAAAAGGTAATTGGAATTCGTTTTCGAAAAGGGGGCAGGCTCTATCATTTTGATCCCGGCGAATTCTCTCCCGCAAAGGACGATTATGTGATCGTAAAGACCGAACAGGGAGTCGGACTCGGCCAGGTGGTCGAAGCGCCCTGCCCGAGGAATTCGGATATTCATCCCAGGGAAATAAAGAAAATCGAGCGGATGGCGACGGAAGACGAAATCCGCCGGCTTGTCGATAACGCCGAGATCGAGGCTGACGCCAAGAGTTTTTGCCTTGAAAAAATTGCCGCTCACGGCCTTACCATGAACCTGGTGGATGTGGAGTATTTCTTCGACGGCAGCAAAATCATATTTTACTTTACCGCCGAAGGCAGGGTCGATTTTAGAGAACTCTTAAAGGATCTGGTCAGGCGACTGCGCACACGTGTCGAACTGCGGCAGATCGGGATTAGAAATCAGGCGAAAATGGTCGGTGGCCTTGGAGGCTGCGGCAGGCCGCTTTGTTGTGCTACGTTTTTGAAAAATTTTCACGCCGTCTCCATTAAAATGGCCAAGGAACAAAATCTCAGCCTCAATCCCGCCAAAATATCGGGGGCATGCGGCAGGCTCATGTGCTGCCTTCAGTATGAACACGAAACCTACAAGGAGCTTCGAAAAGATATGCCCAAAATGGGCAAGAAGATAGAACTGCCTGAAGGCAAGGGAAAAGTTGTGCGGCAAAACGTCATAGGTCGCTCTTTCACGGTACTGCTCGATGACGGACGGGAAATAGAGATCGATCTCAAGGACGGCGAGCGATAAGGAGTGATGAGTGAACAGTGAACAGAAAACAAATCCTGTTCACCGATCACTGTTCAATGTATCACTGTTCACTGTTCACTGTTCACTGAATTGAAAGAGGGAAAATGAATCGATTCTATATAACAACGCCTATCTATTATGTTAATGCCGAACCTCACATAGGCCATGCCTATACCACTATTGTCGCCGACGTACTGAACCGCTTCCACAAGATGATGGGATCGAGGACTTTCTTTCTAACCGGGACCGATGAGCACGGGGATAAGATCGCCCAGGCAGCCAGGGCCTCGGGAATTTCCCCCAAGACCTACGCCGACAGGATCAGCGGACTTTTCCGCCAAACCTGGCCCAAACTCAGCGTCGAAAACGACAAGTTCATCCGGACCACCGACGCCGAACATATCAAGACCGTCCAGTACGTGTTGCAGAAGGTCTATGACTCCGGGGAAATCTATTTCAGCACCTACAAGGGCCTTTACTGCGTCGGGTGCGAACGGTTCTATACCGAGCGCGAACTGGTCGACGGCAAATGCCCCGATCATGACAAGCCTCCCGTCGAGCGTGAGGAGGCCAACTACTTTTTCAGGATGAGCAAATATCAGGATTGGCTCATAGAACACCTGGAATCCAACCCCGAGTGCATCCGCCCCGAAAGGTACCGAAACGAGGTCCTGGCCTTTTTGAGAGACCCCCTCGAAGACCTTTGCATCTCCCGGCCTGCCGAGCGGCTCGACTGGGGCATTCCACTGCCGTTCGACTCAAATTATGTGACTTATGTCTGGTTCGACGCCCTGCTCAACTATGTATCGGCCCTGGGATATCCCGACGGAGAGCTTTACAGGGAGTTCTGGCCGGTTGCTCAGCATCTTATAGCCAAAGACATACTCAAGCCTCATGGAATCTACTGGCCGGCCATGCTCAAGGCCGCCGGCATTCCCATGTACCGTCACCTCAACGTCCACGGCTATTGGAAAAGCGACGAAGGCAAAATGAGCAAGAGCCACGGAACGGTGGTACGCCCCCTGGAGCTGGCGTCGGTCTACGGAACCGAAGCCTTCCGGTACTTCCTTTTGCGTGAAATGGTCTTCGGACTCGACGCGAACTTCAGCAAGGAGGCCCTCGTTTCGCGCATAAACGCCGACCTGGCAAACGACCTCGGAAATCTCTTCAGCCGCACGCTGGCAATGACCGAACGCTATTTTGAAGGCGAAATTCCCCCTTTCGCCTCCGAACCCGACGCCATGGACCGCGAGCTGCTGGGTAAGGTTGAAAATGCGATCAGTCAATTCCGGGAGGAGATTCCGGCGCTCGGTTTTCATAAGGCCCTTATGGCCATATGGGAATGCATCGGCGCCGCCAATAGATACATCGATCACGTCGCCCCCTGGAACCTGGCCAAAGATGCGGGCCTTCTACCCCGGCTTCAGACCGTGATGAGGACCCTTCTCGAAGTCAACAGGACTGTCGGTGTCCTGATTTCTCCCTTCATGCCCGAAACCTCCTCGAAGATGCTGGAGCGGCTCGGGGTCGAAAAACAAGCGGCCGAGTCGGGGCTCGCCGAAAATCGTTTCCGGGGCGGCCTGGTGGAAGGAACGAAGGTCTTCAAGGGAGAATCGCTCTTTCCAAGGGTCGAAACCGAAGACAAAAAAGCAGGCAAAAAACAGGAAAAACCGGGACCGGACGCCCCAAAAGCCGAGATTGGCAAAAAGCCTGAAGACACAAACGCTTCTCCGATCGACATAGACCTTTTCCGCCAGGTCGATCTGCGAATCGGCCTTATCACGAAAGCCGAGAAAGTCCCCAAGTCCGAAAAGCTGGTCAAGCTGATCGTCGATATCGGGGAGCAGAGGCAGATCGTGGCGGGGATCGCCAAGACGTACTCGCCGGAGGACCTTGTCGGAAAGCAGGTGGTGGTCGTGGCCAACCTCAAGCCGGCCAAGCTGATGGGAATCGAATCGCGCGGGATGATCCTGGCCGTGCGTGACGGAAGTGACCTCAAACTGATCGTTCCGGAGGCGAAAACGACGCCCGGGGGCAAGATTTCGTGAGGAGCTATGGAACAAAAATATTCGCCGAAATCCATTGAAAAAAAGTGGCAGCAATACTGGGACAACTCCCGTGTTTTCGAAGTTCATGAAGACGGAAGCAGGGAAAAATATTACCTGTTGGAGATGTTTCCTTATCCGTCCGGCCGCATTCATATGGGCCATGTCCGCAACTACACCATCGGCGACGTAGTCGCCCGCTTCATGCGGATGCGCGGATACAACGTGCTCCATCCAATGGGCTGGGACGCCTTTGGAATGCCGGCGGAAAATGCCGCGATAAAAG
Source organism: Deltaproteobacteria bacterium (assembly GCA_021793275.1). Classification (GTDB taxonomy): domain Bacteria; phylum Desulfobacterota; class Syntrophobacteria; order Syntrophobacterales; family Syntrophobacteraceae; genus SbD1. The sequence goes on from JAJYTC010000001.1 coordinate 12,395, forward strand.
CCGGGACCCATCCGGCGAAGTGGACTTACGACAATATCGACTACATGAGAAACCAGCTCAAGCAGCTTGGCTTTTCCTACGACTGGTCACGCGAAATCGCAACCTGCGATCCGGCCTACTACAGGTGGGAGCAGCTCTTTTTCCTCAAAATGTACGATTCGGGCCTGGCCTACAGGAAGAGTTCCTACGTGAACTGGTGCTCGAAGTGTCAGACGGTCCTGGCGAACGAACAGGTGGAAAGCGGCCTCTGCTGGCGCTGCGATACGCCGGTCGTACAAAAAGAGATGGAGCAGTGGTTTTTCAGGATAACCCACTATGTCGATGAACTGCTGGATAACACCCTCAAGCTGCCCGGATGGCCTGAGCGAGTGCTGGTGATGCAGCAAAACTGGATAGGCAGGAGCACCGGGAGCAGGCTTCTTTTTCCGCTCGAATCCGGAGATGGAAATATCCAGGTTTTCACCACCCGGGCGGATACGCTTTTTGGCGCTACATTTCTTAGCCTGGCCGCAGAGCATCCGAAGGTTTCCGATTTGTGCCGAGGAAAGCCCGAAGAGGCCGCTGTGCTCGATTTTGTGCAAAGGGCCAAGCAGTCCAAACGCAATGAGCGCGAAGCGGGCATGCTCGAAAAAGAGGGCGTTTTCACCGGGAGCTACTGCATAAACCCGCAGACAGGGAAAAAAATGCCCGTTTATGTAGCCAATTTCGTCCTCATGGCCTACGGCACAGGCGCTGTTATGGCGGTCCCCGCACACGACCAGCGCGACTTCGAGTTTGCGAAAAAATACGACCTGCCGATCGATGTTGTCATTAAGCCTGCGGGCTCGGCGCAACCCCCGTTGACCGGCGATCTGACCCGGGCATATGAAGAAGACGGAATTCTTGTTGCATCGGGCGAGTTCACGGGCATGGAGTCCGAAGCCGCGCGGATTGCGATAACCGAGTCGCTGGCAAAAAGGGGGCTTGCCGAGTTGACCGTGCAGCACCGGCTTCGCGATTGGGGGATATCGAGGCAGCGATACTGGGGTGCTCCAATCCCGATGGTCTACTGCGAAAAGTGCGGCATTGTGCCCGTGCCTGAAAAAGACCTGCCCGTGGTTCTTCCGCTGGACGTAGAGCTTTTGGAAAACGGCGGCTCTCCACTCCCGGTCCACAAGCCCTTCTATTCCGCCAAATGCCCCCAATGCGGGGGCGAGGCCCGGCGGGAGACCGACACCATGGATACCTTCGTGGAATCCTCCTGGTACTTTGCCCGGTACACCTGCCCGGACCTCGATAACGGCGCCCTCGACAAAGAACGGGTCAAGTATTGGATGCCCGTCGACCAGTACATCGGCGGAATAGAGCATGCCGTTCTTCATCTGCTCTATTCGAGGTTTTTCGTGAAAGTCCTGCGGGACATAGGATATCTCGAGGTCGATGAGCCTTTCAAAAACCTGCTCACGCAGGGAATGGTCATAAAAGACGGCTTCAAGATGAGCAAGTCCAAGGGCAACGTCGTGGACCCCGATGACATGATTCAGACATACGGCGCGGATACCGTGCGCCTTTTCTGCCTGTTTGCGGCCCCGCCCGAAAAGGACCTCGACTGGAGCGACCAGGGTGTAGAAGGCTCTTTTCGGTTTCTCTCCCGGCTGTGGAGGCTTGTATCCGATAACATCGAGGCGATGAAATCCGCCGCCGTCTGCGAGGGCGGCAATCTTTCCGCAGACCTTGCCGCGCTCCGCCGCAAGACCCATCAGACAATAAAGAAAGTTACCGAGGATATTCGCGAGAGGTTTCACTTTAACACGGCCATCGCCGCGGTTATGGAACTGGTAAACCAGATATACCAGGTCTTTGAAAACTGCAAGGACGACCCCATGTTATGGCCGGTCGTAAGGGAAGCCCTCGAAGCCGTAATAGTCGTCTCATCTCCCATGGTGCCGCACATTTGCGAAGAACTCTGGCAGGCCCTGGGCCACGAAAAACTCCTCCTCGACACCCCGTGGCCCAAATGGGACGACCGGGCGCTAAAAGCCGAGGAAATACTCATTGTAGTCCAGGTTAACGGTAAACTGCGGAGCAGGATAAGCGTTCCGGCGGATGCCACCGATAAGGAAATCGAAGAGATCTCCCTTGCAGACCCGAGGGTCAGGGAGTTCATCGGGGACAAACCGCTCCGCAAAGTGGTGGTCGTGCCAAAAAAGCTTATAAACATCGTCATTTAGGAATCGGAGATGGCCATGGCCGGACCAAATCTTAAACCGACATTGGAAACAGCTTTTCATGGCCCTTCGGGGCGCCCGAAAACCATGAAAAAATCCGCGCTCCCATCCTTTGTGCTTCCCGTTCCACGATTCGGGCTTCTTTTGGTGGCGGGCCTCGCGCTGTTGTTGCTTACTTCATGCGGCTACCAGTTTTCCGGCCAGGGCCAGGGCCCCATGCCGGGACTGACCCGTATCGCCATCCCGGTATTCAAAAACGACACCGAGGAACCCAACGCCGGGGCGATCTTCGCCGCAGAGCTGAGACAGCAGTTCATGAGGAAAGGCGACATGAAGGTGGTGCCTGAGGACCAGGCGCAAGCCGTTTTCGAAGGAACCGTCAAGCGTATCTTCATCTACCCGGTTGCACAAAACCCCGTCAGTATCGTTTCGGAAAGGAATACGCTTGAAGACAGGCTCTATCTGACGGTAAGCGTCCGGTGCATAGATAAAAGGACCCACAAAGTGATCTGGCAGGACCCGAACTTCACCTACTGGAAAGTCTACGAGCTATCCAATAATGTGCTGAACCCCCAGCCTCTAATCGGCTTTGAAAACAGAGAGAACGCGCTTACCTATATCGCCGGGTACACGGCCAGGGTCATTCATGACACATTTCTGAGCAATTTCTGATGGACACTGAAGAATTTCGAAAAGCGCTGCGCGCCGGAAAAATCGAGCCGGTCTATCTTTTCCTCGGCCCCTCCACCTTTCTTATGGGGGAGGCCTGGAACAAGCTGCTTTCGGCTCTTCTGCCAAAGGCCGGCGGACGTTTCAACGGCGAGCGGCTTCAGGCGAAGGAAACCGAGCCTGCGGACCTTATCGCGCGGCTGGCCGTCGTTCCCATGTTCGGCGGACGAAGGGCGATCATGGTGGATAACGTCGAGGCATGGGGAAAAGGACCGCTTTCGGCTGTCGAGGCTTTTGTGCGACGAATCCCTGCCTCGGCCTGCCTCGTGATGACCGCATCGAGCAGGAAAAGCATCGAAGGACTCGCCAAAGCGGTCGAAGCCAAAGGCAAGGTCATCCTGTTTCGATCTCCCGGCGAGAGGGAAGCCCCGCGCTGGCTGGTCGAAAGAGCAAGACAGATGGGAAAAACCCTTTCCAACAGCGCGGCGTTTTTGCTGGTTGAAACTTCGGGGACCGATTTGCAAACCCTTGCCTCGGAGTTGGACAAGATCTGCACGTTCGCAGGCGAGAGGGACCGGATCGAACCTGAAGACATCCTTGAAGCCGCAGGCCCACACAGGACCTTTTCAGCCTTCGACCTTCTCGATCACATCAAGGGGGGGCAGGCGGACAAGGCCCTCGCATCCCTGCGAAGCCTGGTCCTCTCCGGTGAACTCCCCCTTAAAATTCTCTCAACTCTTGCCTGGCAGATTCGCATCGTATGGCAGGTCAAAGACGGTCTGCGGCAGGGCATACCCGAATCCCAACTGGCCAAACGGATCGGAGCGCACCCTTTCGTAGTCAAAAAGGCGAGCGAACAGGCCGGCCGCTTCTCGGATGCTTACCTTTACAGGGTCATAGAAGCTGTCGGCCAGACCGATATCGCGATAAAAAGCACGGGAACTTCCCCCGAGCTGTTGCTCGAAGACCTGGTGCTCAACCTGACCTCGCCCGATGTGGGGCAGGAAACTACAGAGCGTTGACCCTTCGAGTGAGGCGCGAGATTTTCCGTGAAGCAGTATTCTTATGAATGACGCCTCTGGAAGCCGCCACGGCAATCACTGAAACAGCCTTTTTCAATTCTTCGGCGGCCTTTTCGGGCGCCTTGCCGGCCAGGGCTTCATCGAGGCCCCTTATAACGTTTTTCATCCTGGTCTTGCAGGAGCGGTTTCTCACCCGGCGCTCCTCGCTTTGCCTTGCCCTTTTGATCGCTGACTTATGGTTCGCCAATCCAAACCTCCTTGAAATTCACGGCCTGAATACTATTGTTTCCTTAATCAAACAAAAGACTGTTTTTATACCTCATGAAGGCGCGATGTCAAGTCGAGATTCGATTTCTTGCTCCGATCTGCGGCGCCGCACGCCCTGGTTCGTCATCAGATATCCCGGCCCTCACCTCGTCCTGGAATTTCTTCAACTCCTCGCCGTCAATGGTTTCCTTCTCGAGCAGTATCCTGGCCAGCTTCTCGAGCATTTCCCGCTGCTCGGTAAGGATTTTCCTCACCTCCCTGTGTATCTCCTCGATCATACTCACCATCTCTTCATCGATCTGCTGGGCGGTCTTCTCGCTGTACTCTCTTTCCCTCGGGACAAAACCAAGATCGAGGTGCGCGGAACGCGTTTCCCGCACGTAGGTTAAAGGCCCCAGCTTTTCGCTCATTCCGTATTCCATTATCATGCGCCGCGCGATATCGGTTGCGCGCTGCAGATCGTTTTGCGCGCCGGTCGAAATGTCGCTGAAGATGATCTCCTCGGCAACCCTGCCGCCGAGCAGCACCTTGAGCCTGGCAAGAAGCTCTTCGCGCGTCATGAGATATCTGTCTTCGGTCGGAAGCTGCTGAGTATACCCAAGGGCGGCGATGCCGCGCGGAATAATGGAGATTTTACTGACAGGGTCCGTATTGGAAAGGCTCATCGCCACCAGTGCGTGGCCGGATTCATGATAGGCCACTATTTCCTTTTCCTTGGGGTTCATGGCCCTGTTTCTTTTTTCAAGTCCTCCGATGATCCTGTCGGCAGCCTCTTGAAAGTCGGCCATCGTCACCTGTTCCCGGTTGCGCCTCGCTGCAATCAGGGCCGCTTCATTGATGAGATTGGCCAGATCGGCTCCCACAAATCCCGGCGTCATGGCGGCGATTTTCTTTAAATCGACGTCCGGACCCAGTTTGACCTGTTGCGCATGTACGTTCAAAATGGCTTCCCTGCCCCTGATATCCGGCCTGTCGATGGCTACGTGCCGATCAAAACGGCCGGGCCGCAGCAGCGCCGGATCCAAAATCTCCGGACGGTTCGTTGCGGCCATTATGATTACTCCTGCCCTGGGGTCGAAGCCATCCATCTCGACCAGGAGCTGGTTCAATGTCTGCTCCCTTTCGTCATGGCCGCCAATGGGGTTGAGGCCGCGCGCCTTACCCAAAGCGTCAAGTTCGTCGACGAAAATGATGCAGGGCGCATGCTCTTTGGCCTGGCCAAAAAGGTCGCGGACGCGCGCCGCTCCAACTCCGACGAACATCTCCACGAACTCCGAACCGCTCATGCTAAAAAAAGGCACTCCCGCTTCTCCCGCCACCGCGCGCGCAAGCAGGGTCTTGCCAGTCCCCGGGGCGCCCAAGAGCAAAACCCCCTTGGGAATTTTACCCCCGAGCTTCTCGAACTTTCCGGGGTCTTTTAGAAATTGTACGACTTCCTCCAGCTCAGCCTTCGCCTCGTCTATTCCAGCCACATCGTCGAAGGTTACGCCGATCTCCTTTTCCGCGTAAATCTTCACCTTTGCCTTGCCTACAGAAAGCACTCCCTGAGGTCCGCCTCCAATACGCCGCATCAGAAAACTCCAAAGAAAGAAAAAGATAGCCAGCGGCACCACCCAACTAACCAAAGTGGTAAGCCACCTGTCGCCCATAGAGCCGCTGAACTTGATTCCCTGCGCTTCCAGGTCCCTTACGAGCCCCGGGTCTTCAACACGGATGGCGCTGACGGTTTTGGCCGGTTGTTTGTCGTCCGTTTTTTTAAGCGTAGCCGTAACCATGTCGGGACCTATGACGACGGAGGCCACTTTTCCACTCTTTATCAACTGCTTAAATTGCGAATAGGTGACCCGGTTGGTCTCCTGCTCGGTCACAATACTGTGAAACCAGAAGATCACGAGCACGGCCAAAAGGAAATACCAGATGGAAAAATGCATCTTTCGCTGGCCAGGTCCGCGGTCCCCGTCGCCGGGCTGTCCCTTGAACCGGTTCAGGAATCTACTCAAAGGGTCTTTTTGCTCGTTGCGGGCCATTTTTCCTCATTCTCTCATACAGTCGTCATTAAAGCGCCCCATGCCCGAATATCCTGTTTGAGCGGTTTAATCCCCGAATGCGGGGATAAAACGGATGGACCTATTTAAATATACTACACCTCTGGAACCGTGCAATCCAGGGGGACAAAGAAAGACATTTTTCTATGGTCGAGGGGAAAGGCGCTGCTGAGTCGATTATTTGCTTGCACTAATCCACAGCAATTTAATATACACTTTGCTATCGGTGTCCCAAAGGAGGAGGCAATTTCGATGCGAAAAATCACCTGTTTTAAAGTTGCGTTTCTTTTTCTTTTTATTTTCAGCCTTTTGGAATTCCCAGTCCTGGCCAAGGGTCAGAGCTTTCCCGGTCAGCAGGAATCCCTCAACCCCCAAATGGAACAAGAACCAGCAAAAGTCTGGGATCCTTTAGAAAAGTCTAACAGGAAAGTCTTCAAATTCAATGACTGGTTCTATACGGACATCGTAAGGCCCGTCAGCAGGGTCTATTTGAAGGTGCCCCAACCCGTTCGCAACGCGGTCGGAAACACGTTCGACAACTTGGAGGATCCTGCGCGCTTCGTCAATTTCGTCCTGCAGGGAAGGCCCCGCAGGGCTGGTAACGAAATGGCGCGCTTTATCTTAAATTCGACCGTGGGCATCGGCGGCTTTTTCGATGTTGCTCAAAATGCTTGCGGAATTCAAGGCAATAATGCGGATTTCGGCCAGACACTGGGCATCTGGGGTTTAGGGCCGGGGGCGTACCTGTTGATCCCGGTGCTCGGCCCCTCTGACGAAAGAGACTTCCTGGGTTACGTGGCGGATTCGGCCATGGACCCCCTCTTCTGGGTACCCGGGCCATGGTGGGTCACTGCACCCCCTTCCGCCCTCAAATATGTAAACACAGCTTCGCTCCACATCGGTCAGTACGAAGCGATGAAAAGAGCCTCTTTGGACCCGTATGTGGCGATGCGTAATGCATATATGCAGTACAGGCAGCACTTGATAGAGAAAAGATAACCCACAAGAGCAGTAGGATATATCTTACAGACTTATAGTGGAGTCTCGCGGGGATAAAACAGTCCTAAATATAGAGTTTTTCTTTGTTGATTTTTGCCACGGAGCTACTTAAAATGTAAAGATTCTACATTTAGGTCGGTATTTGGGGTTTGCCGTGAATCGGTCTTTCGCCTTATGAGACGTTTCCGCAAGTGCTCCAATAGCGCACCTGGCTGGACTATCAATCAAGTGAAAGGAATTTGTAATGGCGGAAGGTCGAGTAAAGTGGTTTAACGAACAGAAAGGCTACGGTTTTATCGAAGTAAATGACGGGCCGGACATTTTTGTCCATTTTAGCGCTATTGAGGGCAAAGGGTTCAAAACCTTGAGCGAAGGCCAGGAAGTAATGTTTGAAATTGAAAAGGGGCAAAAGGGTCCGCAGGCGGTCAACGTAAGAAAACTCTAAGAGACAAACACCTGATTGATTCAGGCAAAATGAGGGCCGGTCAATGTCGGCCCTTTTTCCTCATATCATTATTTTGTCGATCTCGTGCCCATGCTAGCGGCCGACGCCGACAAACGCCGCCCCTTTTCTTCTGCAATCCTCAAGGGCCGAAGGGTGGTGGAGCACGGCCCCCTTTTCGTCTATCTCCCTGAAGCAGAGTTCTCCCTCATACGCCACATCGATTGCATCGAAAAAGTACTTCGCCGTCAAAACCGGACAATCGAACAGCCGCTTTCCTCTGGTCGCGCCCGCGCACAGGAAAAATCCTTTCCGCGCGACCGGGGATGAGATTGAGCGGCCCTCGGAGCTGTTTTTCTGTTTCCGCATAAAAAGGGCCTGGCTCCGGTCCACAAAGAGCTTGGCCTGCCCGCTGATCCCGTAAAAGTAAATCGGACTGGCGATTACGATCCTCTCGGCCTTTTCCAAAAGAGGGTAGACCTTCTGCATATGGTCCTGCTGGACGCAAACTCCATGTTTGTCGCAATAGCCGCAGCCAAGGCAGCCCGAGATCTGGAGGTCCCTGATATATATCCTCTCCAGGTCGATTTCCGCCGCCGACAGGGCCCCCTCGATAAAGCTGTCGGTCATGAGATCGGTGTTGCCGTTTTTCCTCGGCGATCCGTAAATTGCAAGTAAAAGCACCTTGTTCCTCCCGGCGTCCTAGACGCTGAGGCGCCGCATCCACCCGAAAATATCTTCCCTTTCACCGTACTGAATTCCGACGATCTCATCGTAGAGTTTGAGCGCCCACTCACCCACTGTTCCATCGGAAATCCGGTAGTTTCTTTCCCGGTAGGAAATCTCGCCCACCGGGGAAATAACCGCCGCCGTCCCGGAGGCGAAAATCTCCTTGAGCGCGCCCGATTTGGCCGTTTCAATCACCTCCTCGATTGCAATCTGCCGCTCGGTAACCTGGATGCCCCAATGTTTTGCGAGCTGCATCACCGAATCTCGGGTAACCCCGGGCAGGATAGAGCCGCCAAGGGGCGGAGTTATAAGTTCATCGCCAATTCTGAAGAAAATATTGCTCGTTCCCACTTCATCAACGTAACGCCTCTCGACGCCATCGAGCCACAGCACCTGGGTGTAGCCTTTCTTCTTGGCGAGCTCAGCCGCGTAGAGGCTCGAGGCATAGTTTGCCATCGTCTTGGCTTCGCCGACCCCGCCCCGGACCGTCCGGACATATTCTTCGGAAACGTAAATCTTTACGGGATTGAACCCTTCGGCATAGTAAGCCGCAACCGGCCCGGTGATTATAAAGTAGAGATACTCACCGGCTGGACGCACGCCCAGGTGAGGTTCTACGGCTATCATTGTGGGCCTTATGTAGAGCGAAGACCCGACGCTGTGAGGCACCCAGTCCTTGTCCACCGCCAGGAGCTTCTCGATGGCCCGCAGTTGGAAGGCCGGATCGATTTCGGGCATACATAACTTTCGCGCCGAACGGTTGAGCCGCTCGCAGTTCTGCTCGGGCCTGAAGAGCCATATTTCACCGTTTGGCCACCTGTATGCCTTCAATCCTTCGAATATCCCCTGCCCGTAATGGAGCACCATGGCGGCGGGATCCAGGGCCAGCGGGCCGTAAGGGACAATCCGGGCGTTCTGCCAGCCTTTTTCTTCCTTGAAATCGAGCATGAACATGTGGTCGCTGAAAACCCGGCCGAAAACCAGGTGCTTTTCGTCCCCGGGCTTTTTATGCCTCTTCGACGGGTCAAGCAGGTGAACGGAAATCTCCATCTCAATGCCTCCTCATTGTCTCCCGCCGGCGCCGAACGGGTAAATCCCCGCCGGCTTCCACCGGTCGTGGCGCGCCTTGCCCCTCATTGCAGGGCGAAATGCGGTGATCGCAGAAAACGGCTTATCTGTTTGCTGTAAAGCTGCAGAGAAGCGCGGCTTTCCGGTCCCGGGCGCAACTGTTCTTCCTTCTCTTTTTCTCCGCCTACGGTCTTAATGATTATGTCATTTTCCACATACAGCTTCAGAGCATTGTCGAATGTTATCTTCGAGACGCATTCGGGTCTTTCGACCAGTCCCAGCTGCAGGGCTTTATGGCCCAAGCCAAGGATCTTCTTGATAAAATCCTTTTCCGAAAAGCTATTCTTCTGAAGATAGCGCACGCCGCGCAACACCAGCCAATAGCCTTCGAAATAATTCCTCAGCAGCCCGTGAAACGCTTGTGCAGCCCCTTGACCCTTGTGAGCCAAAATAAATGGCTCGTCCCCTTCCCCGACCCTGTGCAGGAAATCCAACTTCTCAAAGATATCGAGCACATCGCCCACGAGCTTTTCGTCACTCAGATCGTTGTCGTAGACGAATTCGAATTTAAAGAAGTTTTTCATGAAAACCACATCTTCGAGCGTCTGGCTCACACTGAACCGGAAAGTCTGCTGGGCGAGGATCGATGTCGCCACGTAGGCCGCAGGGAGCAGGAAGTGGATAACGTTGTTCTTGTAATACTCGAGGGCCAATCTTTTGTTATCTTCAACGGTGAAGACTTCTTCCTCCAGGTCGTCGTCTTCATCCTTGAGCTTGCCGATCAGCTTGTTGCGCTCCATATTGCGAAGCGAGTCCTGCAGACCCGGACCAAGATTTTTCATAGTCTTGGAAAGTCCGACGCCACGGGCGGCAATGAAATCGTGGAACGTCTGCGATATTTCCATAAACTCGGCCTGGGAGACCCCGTGGTGGGGCAGGGCCAGCAAGGCTGCGGCGGCCAGGGCGAACGGGGTCACCACAGATTCCTCGTTTATGCAGTTTATGATCTGGTAAGCAAAATTACGGTACATCGCATGCCGCTCCTTGGGCCGCATGCTGCCAGGGTCGTGATTGTGGCGCTCCAGGTAGCGCCTGAAAGAAATAGGTTCGGCAAACTTGATGTATGCCCGTCCGTATCGCTTTCGCATGACTCGGCGAACTTTGACCAGTTGACCGAAGTTTTCCTCTTGTTTGGGATTGCCCGTAATCTCCTTTAAATACGATTCGGCCTCCGGAATGCGGTCATAGCATATGGATGTAGGCACGAAAACCAGGTCGTCGCAATACCCCTCTTCGACGGCCTGGATAAGGATGGCCAGCAGCCCGAGCTTGGGCAAAACGAGCTTGCCGGTCCGACTGCGCCCTCCCTCGATGAAAAACTCCATGTTGTGGCCCAACTGCACCATTGTTTTGACATAGACCGCGAAGACCTCGGCGTAAAACTTCACCTTGAAAGTACGCCGGATAAAAAAGGCCCCGCACATGCGAAAAATCGAACCCAGCGGCCAGAAGGCGAGGTTCTTTCCCGCCGCGATGAATGGCGCGTACAGATTGTTCGAATACAGTATATGGGAGAGCAGAAGGTAATCCATGTGGCTCTTGTGACTGGGAATATAGACGAGCGTGTTGTTGCGCGCCGCCCTTTTTACCTTCTGTAAACTTTCGAAATCGATCTCCACCCCGTCGAAGAGGTTGTTCCAGACCCAATTGAATATCCTGGAGGCTATCTGGATAAAAGTAATGTTGTAGTTGGCGGCGATCTCTTCCAGATAACCGTCGGCCTCCAAGCGCACTTTCCATATTTCCTTGGAACCGGCCCGGGCGCGCCTCTCCATCATGGCCTCAAGCTTTGGATGGTGAAGAACTATCTCCTTCATCTCGAGCTTACTCTTGAGGATCGGACCCAGTACCGCCCGTTTGATTTCATCGACCGAATCGATGAGGGAGCGCCGAAGCTCAAAAATCTGCTTGCGCCTCGGCCAGAGGTCTTCCGAGAGCTGGGGCAGCATTTCCATCACGTTCACCGGTTCCCCGGTTTCGATTACCGCATGGGGATTTCCACCGATAAAGGAAATCATTTTCCGCAGGAAACCGAAATGCTTCCTTTGCCCCAAAAACAGCTCCAGGGGCGCCCATCGCTGACGTCCCTCGTGACGCCTGTTGTAGAGGAGCACGACCGGAACGATAAAAATCGGCCTGTCACTGGTCTTCTGGATCTCTATCAGGTGCTCTAACGGATCGTTTCCCACAAGGACCGTACTGCGGTAATAGCCCCGCTTGTCTACAAGAGAGAAAAGACCTGCGGAGCCTTCCTTGATTTTATCGGCATAGTAGCCGCCTGCGTAAGGGTCGGGGCAACAGCCCTGGCGCAGCAGGTGAACGAAATTCCTGACAAGGGTCTTTAGCGCATACCATCGAGGCTGCCAGGGATAGGGGCGCTGGTCGAACATAAATACCGGCGAGGGCAGACCCAATTGATGAAATCTCATGCTGATGTAGACAAAGTCGATCTGCGAGGGCTCTTTGGTGGTATAAACTATAGTCCCCTTGCCGAACAGTTGCCGGAGCGACTCCTGACGGTCCTCGGGAACGCTCACGTGGCGCACCGTCCGCTCGAACCATTTCTGTAAGGGGAATCTGGGTTTTATATTGATAGAAAAACCGTAGGGGTCCTTGCGGAACGCCTCGGAGTTCTTTGTACTTCTATGTTTCAGCCAGCCAATCACGATATGTAAGTCTTCCTCCGCGCTGAAGGATATAAACCAGGAAGATTAGCAAAAATATGCTTAAAAAACCAAGGTTTTTTCCGGGCGATCGATGAGATGTGAATAGTGAGTGGAGGAAGTTTTTTCTAATCACTATTTACTGCTCACTACTCAGCAGCCACATCCGCCACAGCGGCCCTTCCACCACCGTTCCACGGGGCAAACCGGGTAAGCAGCATCAGTCCCGGAGCGGCGGCAAAAACGCTCACGGAGAAAAAAACGGGCCATCCCAGCGACTGGGCTATAGCCCCCATGGGCGCACCCGCTACGACCCTGCCCACGGCCATAAAGCTTGTCAGAAGCGCATACTGCGTAGCCGTAAAACGCTTGTCGCAAAGACTCATCAAGAAAGCGACAAACGCCGCGTCCCCCATCCCGCCGCATATGTTATCAAGACCTATCGCGACGAACAGAGCAGGCATGCTTTTGCCGATCAACGCCAGAGCGGTGAGCGAAAAATTAGACAGCGCCTGCGCAAAACCGAAAACCCAAAGGGAGCGATTTATGCCGATTCCCGATATGATGCTTCCTCCGACCAAGGTCCCGACAACCGTGGTGAGAAGGCCGAAGACTTTGTTCACCATACCCACGTCCGAGCGGCTGAAACCGATATTCAACAAAAAGGGCGTTGTCATGGACGCGGCCATGACGTTTCCCAGTTTGTAAATCAGTATGAAAAAGAGCATCTCGACTGCCCCGGAGCGCTTGAAGTAGCTTAAAAGCGGACCCCCGACCGCTTCTTTCAAGCTTTTGGGAGGCACGACCCTCACCTCGGGCTCCGGCGCCAGGAGCGTAAAGCAGGTGCTGACAAGCATTACACCGGCCATCAGGCAATAGACACTGCGCCAAGGCATGTGATCGGACAAGATGAGTGCCAGCGCTCCTGAAACGAGCATGGCGGCCCTGTAGCCGACCGAGGCCGCAGCAGCCCCCGGCCCAAGTTCGTTTTCTCGTAGAACATCGGTTCGGTAGGCGTCGATCACGATATCCTGGCTGGCGCTTAGAAAGGCCGTAACCAAGGCCGCAAAAGCCACCAGCAAAGGCAGAGAAACCGGCGAGCAGCGGCCGAGCAGAAAGATCGCAAGCGAGAGCAGCACCTGAATCGAGATGATCCAACCCCGCCTCCTTCCAAGCCATGGCGGGGTGAACCTGTCCATTAAGGGCGACCAGAAAACTTTAAGCGCATAGGGTAAGCCCACCAGGGAAAACAAGCCTATGAGGCTCAGATCGACTTTTTCCGTCACAAGCCAGGCCTGGAGCGTCGAAGCCGTCAGCGCCAAAGGAAGGCCGGATGAAAAACCAAGACCGACAAGGCACAAGACCCGGCGGTTGCCATAATCTCTGATCCAATTTCCTGTTTTCAAATCCGAAGCCTTTTTCTATTGGGAACCTGGGCAATTTATATGATATGAGTGGCCGGAACAATCAAAATCGAGCCGGTTTTGGTCGCCCTGACGGTCGATTTTGTTCGACCCTTCCCGCTCCCTCCTTCCAACCACCTCGAAATATCGGTTTACCTGAAAGGACAGTCGTGTTTAATTTACAGGTTCGATGATGTTCTACGGGAGAATCCATGCTTACGTTCGACGATTTCGCAAAAAAATGGAAAATCGACCCCGCTCCTCTCAAGCCTGTTGCCCGTCGCTATCCGTTCAGGCTGCACTCCTACTTCGAAGGGCTTATTCACACAAACGACGACGCCATATGGAAACAGGCGGTTCCTGACGCTCACGAACTCTCCGACCTCTCCGGCTTCGAGGACCCGCTTTCGGAAGAAAAGCTCTCGCCCGTGCCCGATCTGGTGCACAGGTACCCCAACCGCGTCTTATGGCTTGTGAGCGACCGATGCGCCCTGCATTGCAGGTTCTGTACACGCAAGAGAAGGTGGGCGGAGAGCCGGTCGCCTAAAAATCCGCCGGATCTTAAACCCGCCCTGGACTACATCGCCGCGCGAGAGCAAATCGTGGATGTGCTCCTTTCGGGCGGAGACCCTCTTCTGCTTCCCGAGGAGCGTCTTTGCGAGATTCTAAGTAAGCTCCGGGAAATAAAACATGTGCAAATAATCAGGATCGGAAGCCGAGTTCCATGCGCCCTGCCCGGTGTGATTTCTCCCCGGTTGGCGGCGATGCTTTCGCAGTTCCACCCGTTGTTCGTAAATATTCATTTCAACCATCCCCTGGAGGTTACGGCCGAATCCGGACGGGCATGCTCGATCCTCGCCAACGCGGGCATACCCCTGGGAAGCCAGACCGTCCTGCTTCGCGGCGTAAACGATTCCGAAACGGTGCTGGCCGAACTCTTTCATAAGCTGCTATCCATCCGCGTGCGCCCATATTACCTGATGCAGATGGATCTTACGGCAGGCACAGCCCACTTTCGCACACCCGTCAGTACGGGACTGAGGATCCTTCGCACGCTTAGAAACCGGATTTCCGGGCCGGCAATGCCCCATTTTGTCATCGATCTGCCCGGAGGTCGGGGGAAAATGGCCCTGCTGCCCAATATGATCCGGGAAATAAACGACAAAGAGATGATCGTAGAGAACTATACGGGACAATCGTGTGTCTACCCGCTGCTTGAAGGAGAACAGGAGGCGCTCAAAGCCGAAATGGCCGCGCGCTGAGGGGCGGAGGCGCCGCCCTCGCCAAAATCCATTCTCATTTGTTTTTCAGGGGAAGCATCTGATGCAAAGTCCCTGCGAAGACAGGTCTACTATTTCGATTATGGCTGCAGATGGTGTGCGCCTCGCGTTGCATTGCCTGCCGGCAGATTCTGCCAATACCCCAATCGCCGAAGTGGTTCTCACGCACGGGACTTTCTCCAACGCGAACACATGTTTCGGGCTGGCCGGTTACCTCGCCTCAATCGGTTTCCGCTGCTGGGTGTTGGATTGGAGAGGCCACGGGGAAAGCGGCGCGGCGCCCCGGCAGACGACCTTCGACTCTGTGGCTCGCCTGGACGTTCCTGCAGCGCTGCACGCAGTGCTCGAACGTGCCGGCCCCGGTCCTGTCTTTTGGATTGGCCATAGCGGCGGAGGACTCATTGGCGCAATGTGGGCGGCACGGAACGCAGACCTTGCGCATAGTCGGCTCCGAGGGTTTATCATGCTTGGAGTCCAGGCCTCCCTGGCGGGTGCTCGCCTGCGCAATCGTTTGATGATCCAATTTATAGATCTGCTTATGTCTGTAACCCGTTCAGCACCGGGACATTATTTTGGAATGGGACCCGAACCCGAAAACCCTTATCTGATGCACCAGTGGTGCCGCTGGAACATAGAGGGGAGATTTTCCGGCGAGGATGAATTCGATTACACGGCTGCATTGAGAAACTTGCGAATTCCGGTGCTGGCGCTGTCAGGGGCTGGAGATACATTCATTGCGCCTTCAGAGGGATGCAGGCAACTTGCATACGCCTTCAGCGGACCCGATATCACATTCCATCTGTGCGGAATCGCAACAGGGTTTTCAGAGAATTACAAGCATGATCGCCTCATTCTATCCAAGCCGGCCAGCCGCGAAATCTGGCCGATGCTGGCGGATTGGATGAACAAACGGCTTCAACCCGTGCAAGTCCAATCCGGCAAAAGGAGGCAGACAAAGGCACAATAAGATCTGTCCGCAGATTTCTAAAGGAAGCGGGAGTCAGGCCGTAAAAACGAAACACACACAAAGTATGCGCCGGTTGGCGTTATATTGGCAGGTTTGGCCATTATAAATATTATGAAATATAAAAAATATGTCGCCACCGTGGAACTTGATGCCGAAGCCGGATTGTTCCACGGTGAGATTATCAATCTCAGCGATGTTGTAACCTTCCAGGGCCGCTCTATCGATGAACTGAGACAAGCCTTCAAAGAATCCGTTGAGGACTATCTGGAGGCCTGCGCAGAGTTCGGAAAAGAACCGGAAAAGCCATTCACGGGACAGTTCGTCGTCAGAGTCCGGCCGGAGGTGCATCGGGCAGCCGTTCTCGCCGCGAAGACTGAAAATAAAAGTTTGAATGCCCGGGTAGCGGAGAAACTGGAACAAGCCGCCTGCGGTGATATTGCCACGTCTAAGCAAAAAGCACATACGCGCCGCATTGAGAATTGCTTCTGAAACGCACCTTTGCATATCAGGCCTGGTTAAGCTACTTTGGGCGTCAGGCGCTCAACATTGATACCGGCTGCGCGTTCGCGTAAATGCGCCAAATCATAGTTCATCTGCATCCTGAGCCACGTCTCGGCCGTACCGCCGAAAGCCTTTTCAAAACGGATCGCCATTTCGGGTGTAACGTTGCTTCGCCCTGCAATCACGTTGTGAAGGTGCTGGCGGGTTATGCCAAGCCCTTTTGCGGCTTCGGCAACGCTCAAGCCAAGGTCGTCCAGACACTCCTTGACGAGAAGGCCGGGATGTACAGGGTTTTTCATTTCCATGGTTTCGCCTCCATCAGTGATAATCGACAAAATCCACGTCGAAGGCGTTTCCATCTTCGAACCGGAAAATGATCCGCCAATTCGCGCGGACAGTGACGGCGTAAACGCCTTTCAAATCCCCTTTAAGGGCGTGCAGGCGGAATGTCGGTAAGTTCATGCCTTCAATTTCCTCCGACGCATGCAGGGCGGAAAGGATTAGCCTAATCCGCGCCAACAAGTTCGGCGGCAATTTGCTGCCGTCATCATCCTCAAACAACCGCCGCAATCCCTTATGTCGAAAGGTTTTTATCATCGGCCAGTATTGTAAAGTGGAAAATTACATTTTACAACCGTTTTCCGCATTTTTTCCGCATTTTCCCTCTCGCCCGTCATTGAACTGAGCCTTCGGAAGTTCCCATCTCCCCCTGCTCAATTTCGCGAGTGGCCCGGACAACTCGTTGTCTGCGTTAGGAAGACTAGAGGGATGATCGTAGCGTCTCCTCTTGCGCTATGCGCATGGGCAACGGAGTTGCCCATGCCACCCACGTCTTGCGTTTTCCGCCCTTGATCCGCGAGCTGGGTGTCGATCACAACGCGTGAAAAAGCTTCATTGCCATCAGCCATCCGCCCCTTTTTCCCCTTTCGGCTTTCGCATGGATCCAGATCATGTCTTCAGGATTCCCTCCGCCTCTATTCCGGCGCATGTTCCGCAAAACGCGTCACCTCGATGCTGCCGGCGCGCTGTACGGCTTGCCACAGATCATATTGCATCTGCAGCCTCAGCCAGGTCTCGGCGCTGCTCCCGAAAGCCTTC
Organism: Deltaproteobacteria bacterium; assembly: GCA_021793275.1. Classification (GTDB taxonomy): domain Bacteria; phylum Desulfobacterota; class Syntrophobacteria; order Syntrophobacterales; family Syntrophobacteraceae; genus SbD1. The sequence goes on from JAJYTC010000001.1 coordinate 29,815, forward strand.
GACAGGCGGATCGCCATTTCCGGCGAGACGCCGCTATGCCCATTGATAAGCGCGGATTATCATTTATCACCCATAACATAGAGCAGTCAGGATGAACGAATCTCGGGCACAGCCGGCCAGCCGGCCGGGACCGGGGCTTCGAGGTTTAGAACTTTGCCCGAAATCGGATGCTTTAGCGCGAGTCTCCAGGCGTGCAGGTACAACCGGTTGTCGGGTTTTGCGCCGTAGGCGCGGTCGCCCGCAACGGGATGGCCCGCCCGGGCAAGGTGGATTCTTATCTGGTGGGTCCTGCCCGTAACGGGGACCGCCGATACCAGAGAGCGGCCCTCCTGCCGGGCCAATACAGTGAAAAACGTCCGGGCCGGTTTGCCCTCGCCCTTTCCTACCGCCTTATATTTTCCCCCTGCTTTCCCGATATCCGAATCGTCTGTCCAGGATTCGTTTTCGGGAAAACCCTCCACCCAGGCCAGATATTCCTTCTTCACTTTTCTTTCCCGGAAGGCCCTGCCGAGCGGCTCATTGACCTTCCTGTCGAGCGCAAAGAGCAATACCCCGCTCGTTTCCATATCGAGCCTGTGATGAAGGGCGGCGTAGCGCCCACCGGTTTTTTCCGCCAAAAGAAAGCGCAGAAGCGCAGCAAATACGTTGTTGTAGGCGTCGAAGGGGACCTGCTGGCTTGGAATGCCGGCTTCCTTATCGTAGGCAAGCAAAAAGCGGTCGCGAAAAATCACGCGGGATGGATCGATTTCGTAGAAGCGGCGGGTACCGTAAGAGGGAAAGGCGGCGAAAATCTCCTCTCCTCCGGACAGCCTCATCGAAGGATCGCGCTCCATCCGCCCCCGAACATAGACCGAACCGAAGTCGATCAGGTCGACCGCTTTCTCTTTTGAAATCGCGAGATAACCGGAAACGGCTTCCGCCAGTTCGAGGCCCTTTTCCTTTCCGCCGGCGCGCCACCTGAATTCGGAGGGACCCACGCCGGACCCGGCGCTTCTCTTTAGACGCCGCGGGAATACGGGACCTCGATCTTCGTCATTCATCATAGCCGCCGGCGCCCGAATCGCCGCCGCCGCCGCCCTCCATGCCGTCTTTTTCCGCCATCGCCTCGTCCATCATCTCGTCCACGTCGAAGTCATCGCCCAACTCGTCGCCCATTTCCCTGCTCATGGACTTCATCCATCTCGCCATGCTTTTGGGATCGTTTTCATCGAGTCCCGAGAGGCGGGCCGGATCGGCCAGCCGCTCCATGCGAGTCTCCTCGGACATTCGGACCCTGACCCGGGACGGGACCCTGTAAACCTCCGCGCTGCCGCAGTGCCGACACACGGCAGAAACATCCTCGGAAACGCTGAAGGTTATTATTTCGGATTTCCGCTTGCACTTCCGACACAGATACTCGTAGATCGGCATTTGAAGATGACCTCCCTGCGGATGTCTCCTGCACTCAGCCACGATTCCAACCCGGGCGAAAGGCGCCATTTTGAAGCCGTGACTGAGTCCAGGGTTAGATGATCACATACTTTTTTATCGTATGGACTACCTCGTCGGGATCGTCGAGAAGCGTCACTATATCGAGGTCCTCGGGCGAGATGAATTTTCCATCCATAAGAGTGTTTTTAATCCACTCGATCAGCCCCCCCCAGTAATGAGTTCCAACAAGAATGACGGGGAAAGGCTTTATTCGTTTGGTCTGGATGAGGGTGAGCGCCTCGAAGATCTCGTCGAGCGTGCCGAACCCTCCGGGCATTCCTATATAGGCTTGGGCATATTTGACGAACATCACTTTGCGGACGAAAAAATATTGGAAATCCAGCTTCATAGTAGAAAATGGGTTGGGAGACTGTTCGAAGGGAAGCACGATATTAAGGCCGACCGATTTAGCCCCTCCATCTTTTGCGCCCTTGTTTCCGGCCTCCATCACCCCCGGCCCTCCGCCGGTAATCACATGATAGCCGTGGGTGGCCAATTTTTTGGCGATCTCGTAAGTTAATTCATAAGCCTCATCGCCGGGCTTTACCCTGGCCGATCCGAAAATGGTAACGGCCGGGTAAATGCTGTCGAGCGTTTCGAAACCTTCGACAAATTCGGCCATAATCTTGAAAAGGCGCCAGGAGTTGCCGGCGTTTATCGAATCGACCACATACTGCTGCTTATCGGACATAAAAAATCTTCCCCTATCCGCTGCGTTGAACACTGGGAAATGAAAGTTTTAATTGCTATTACCTGTTTTACACACCAGCTAATAATTATATTTAAGCGTCGTAATTTCAACAAGGAAAGAGTTGGAGACCGCTTTTTGCGACGCTCCAGGCAGATGAATTATAAAGTTGAACGCATGGCGCTAATGAGCTATTCTGCCCGGCTTGAATGCATTTTTTGAGGCTTTTCAAACGCTTGCTTTTCTGCTGAGAACAGGCCGTTTGTATAAAGGAGGGTATTCGATGGAAATGAAAGAGTTCGTCAGGGCGGCCCTGAAAAAGGTTGCACAAAAAATTCGCGACGGCATCCTGGACAAACACGAGGAAGGTTACGACGATCCGGAGGAGATGCTTCTCGACTGGGTATGGATCGAATTGAAGGAGGAATCTCCCGACAAGGATACCGTATTAAACATGGACCTGGACGATCTCTATGAATTGATTGAGAGTTCGGCCGATACGTACGAGGATTATTACATCCTCCTGGATTTACTGAAGGCCGAGGTGGAACACTGAAAGGCGGACATGCCCGCCCAACAAGCGCTCTTTTGCGGAGCGCTTTTTTTATTGTCTCAGCATCGGAGCAAAAGTATGAGGACATTGACCCTCCACCCCGGTCGCGAACGGCGTATTTTGAAGGGACACAGATGGGTGTTCGGAAACGAGGCGGCCGACCCGCTCCATGACTTTGAGCCGGGAAGCTGGGTTGAAGTGGTCTCGGCTAAAGGCGCGCCACTTGGCATCGGCTATATCAATCCCTCATCGCTCATAGCCGTGCGCATCGTTTGCCCGCCCGGCAAAAAACCCGATGAAGATTTCTTCCGGCAGGCGCTGCTGGATGCGGCAAGTTTTCGTCAATTCCTCTACCCCGGCGATGAAACCTGCCGTCTTGTTTTCGGCGAATCCGACGGCCTTCCGGGTCTTGTGGTGGACCGCTACGCAGATGTTCTGGTCTACCAGGCCGCAACGCTGGGCATGGCAAAGATGGAGCAACTTATCCGGGAATTGCTCTGCGATCTTTTCAAGCCCTCGGCGCTGGTTTTTCGAAATGACTCTGCCTCGCGCGCCATCGAAGGCCTCGGACTGGAAAAAGGAGTGGCCTCGGGAAACCTGCCCGGCGAAATTCCGGTCCAAATTGACGGGATCCGGTATCTCGTTGACGTCCTGGGAGGACAGAAAACGGGGATGTACCTGGACCAGAGGGACAACAGAAATGCATCCAGACGCTGGATGAAGGACAAAAAAGTTCTCGATCTTTTCTGCTACAACGGCGCATGGAGCCTTTCGGCGCTGGCAGGAGGAGCGGCTGAGGCAGTGGGTGTCGATCAGTCCGCCGATGCCGTCGAGCAGGCGACCGGAAACGCGGAACTGAACGGCTTCGCCGGCCGCTCGTCTTTTATTGCAGCCAATGTCTTCGATTATCTCAAACGGGTCCCCAGGGCATCTTTCGACGTGATTGTGCTCGATCCGCCCGCGTTCGCCAAGACCAGGTCGGCCATATCGGAAGCAAGGAAGGGATATACCGACATAAACCGCAGGGCGCTTTTGGCCCTTAAACCCGGCGGAATCCTCATCACTTCCTCGTGCTCCTACCACATGAGCGAAGAGCTGTTCCAGGACGCGCTTATCTCCGCCGGGCAGGCAAGCGGAAGGCGGCTTCGCCTGCTCCTTGCCCGCGGCCAGTCGCTGGACCACCCCGTCCTTCTGGCCATGCCCGAAACAAGGTATTTGAAATGCTTCGTGGTGGAAGCATCCTGAAAGAGCTCAGTCCACGGTCTTTTCGAGCAGTTCGCCCCGATTGCCGTTTAGCCAGTAGCGAACCGGGTTACCGGTCCGCATTCCGGTCGAGCCAAGGTTTCTCACCTTTCCTTCGCGCTCCAGGTCGAGAAACGCCTTTTGAAAATCATCCATGAACCACCCGGTCTCCTCCAGCATATCGGCGAACTCCGAAACCCCGAACTGTTTCGGAGTACTCGACAGCCTCGCCAGCCAGTACTCCTTTACTTCCGCCGGGTCGGCTGAAGTCGAATCCCCTATCAGCTTATCGGCCGAAAAGATCTCGAGCTGCCGGCTTCGCTTGACTTTCTCCGATTGCACGGCAAGCGCCAGCATCTTTCTCTGTTCGTTTTCCAGCCGTTCTGAGGCCTCCATGAAAGCCACCACACCCAGAGGATCCCATGTAAGGTATACCAGTTCGCTTACCGTGCGGCTTTTTCCCCCGGGCAGGACCCTCATGTGCGCGCAACGCGGGATCGCACCTCCGATTATGGGGGCGCAAGCTTTGAGTTCCCTGCGGTAGAGACTGGTTAAGAGCCTGTCGCCTTCAAGCGCTGCATCGCCCGAAACACCCGGCGCGCCGCCCAATACCGCCTTCATATGCTCTTCGAGGCTGGGTAGACCACGAGGACTGCGAGTGGAATCGAACAGCAGATTCATGAGAAATTCGGAAGAGGGTCTGGCCATAAGAGGCCCGAGGTTTTGAAGCGCGATATGCCTCCATTCCGCCGCGTCGATAAAGTACAAACAAAAATCGCGGTCTCCGCACCACGACAGAATCTGTTTTTGCAGATCGCAGAAATCACCCTTTAGACAATTAGCATCGACGCCGCTCCAGGATTCGGTTTTCAGGAAATTTTCGAGCCTGTCGAAAGATTCGGAGTCCCTTTCGATGAACAGAGCGCGAAATTGAACGTGCTTCCTGAATTGTTCGGAAAGCGCGTTATGGCATTTTTCGATGATACCGAGAGAAACGGCGACAGGGGTGCTTTCCGGTTTCTGCCCGTCCTTCCCCCAGGGCTCGGCGGAACAGTCCACATAGCAGACCCTTGGGGCCTTCTGGCCGATGATCATAAACAGCGGCTCAAGGTAAGCTTTCAGCAACTCAAGTTTGATATACTCCTTTTCTTTCACCGTATGGCTCGCAGCGCTCATTAGACCCCCCTCCAGGTTAATCGCACTCTGCCCTTCCCGGCTTATCCGCCGGATGACCAAAACCTCCATTCTATTTCTCGACCTATTTTCAAGATTGAATTATTATTGCAGAATAGTTGGTCTCGGCACAATTTTTTTATTTCACATTATTGATATATGCTGTATAGATCAACGAAAATACCGACAGGAGCCGAAAATGCTGGAACTCCTTTGTGGGAAAGACCCCATGGAATTAGGGATGAAGACTTGCGAAGGATGGAATATTACAGTATTTCTGGATCACCTGCGCTCATGCGAAAAATGTTCTAAATCCCAGGAAAGCCTGATAAACAAACTCAACAGCATAATAGGCGGCGAGGACCAGAGCGAAGACGGTTGAGGGCGGTCAGGTTCGCCCCGGCCTGCGTCGAAAGGCTATTGCTCCGTGCGGTCGAAGTGTTTACTTTGCAAAAAGTTCGCCTGAAAAAGCGCAATCGAAGCGTTTATCTTTTTTCATGGTTTTTCCGGAACTCTTTTGACAAAGGAACACTGAAATGGCCGAGAAAAAAATGCCCCACCCGCATCACGAGGAGCACCTCTGCTATCTCCAGAACATCGGATTCGTTCAGTCAAATCCGGAGGATTACAAAAAACTGGTGCGAAAACCCGCTTACTTCTGCAGCAACTGCGGACGGGCCGCTGCTGAAGAAAAGAACCTCTGCAAGCCGGAGAAATTATAAAGTCCGCAGGAAGAGCGAGCGGGAAGGATCGGCCGCTCACTCTTCTCGCAGCTCAGAGCAGTCTGAAAGTGTTCAACCACCCGGGGCGCTCCGCGAGGGCCGATTCGATGGCCGTTTGCGAACCCAGCACCTTCACGATTCCATCCCTGTTCATTTGATCGAGAACCTCGGCAAATACTCTGAAATCGTTTACGGTAGCGCCAAGGATCTGCTCGCGCATCTGCTGGCGGATTTCATCCGTTTCTCCGGTAAAACTGCGCAGCATCGAAACATAACCCTTCATATCCGGCAGCATGAAGGAATCGATCTCTCCAATGGCGCCGACTATCGCCTTTGCCACCTCATCATCGGAAATGTCGGCATCGCGGAGAAATTGGGCGGCACCGTCGAAATTTTCAAGGGTTTTCATTAAGTTGGGGTCGCGGTAGGAGAGGAAGGTGAAGACCCCCGATATGCGGTCGAAAAGACAGAATCCCCCGTATGCCCCTCCCTGCACACGCACCTTTTCCCAAAGCCAGGTGCTGCTGAGATAGCCCGAAATCACCTTGCTCGACCCGTGCGCTTCATAACCCGCGCGGTAAAGGTTAGCCCCTTTTCCCACGTAGTTTACCTGCGAGGGGACAATTATCCCTTCGAATTCCGGGAAAAGCGCGGGTTGCCATTCGGGCTCGGCTGCCGCCCGGTCCGGAAGCGAATCGAGGATGCTTGGCATGGCGCGCTCGATCGTCTGAAGATCCTTTCTATCCGCAGTAAGGTTGAAAACCGCCAACGAGCGGCCGGCTATCAACCCGCGCACCTTCTCCAGGTCCGCGAGCACTGCGCCCCAGTTTTCATCGATTCTTTCGGCAAGTTTTCCAAGGAAAAGGAAGTAGCTTATCCCATCGGTCAGCTCTTTTACCCAATCGGCCAGGCTGAAATGAGCGCGGATACGCTGATTGATTACCTGGTGACCGCTCGGGACGATTTTTCTCTCCTGTCTTGCCTTTTCTTCAAGCACGATTTGCCGGAACCGCTCCCTGTTGTCGAGCTTCACGGCGCCGAGCACTTCGGCCAGGATATCGGCGAGTTCGCCGGTCTGGGCGGTCATGCTTTTAGCCCTCAGGAAAAGCCATGTCGCCGGCACACTGTCGCCCATTACGGTTGAAGTAAACATCACCGGATGGATTCCCCCCGTTTTCCGGCTGATTTTTTGCGACAAGGACGCGAAATCCTGAAACTCGGTCCCCATTTCGAGCAGGAGGCGGCCGAAGAGGGGCGCGTAAGGCAGATACTCGGCGGGCAGCGCCCGGAGATTGAACCCGACGTCAAGATACGTTATGCCGCTTGTGAAAAGATCGTGATAGAACCCGCGCACACCGTCCAGAGGCCAGGTTTCCATCGGAATTGTTTTGTTTCGCCTGTCCAGATCGCTCACCTTCAGCACCGGGATCGTTGCGAGGGCTTCCGGAGAATCCGGCGAGGATTGCATCTTTTCGAGGATTTTGGCGTTTTCGATTACACTTCGGACCTCATCGGCTGAAAACGAATTTTTGACCGTCTCGAGTCTTCCGGTTTCCACTTCGTTTTCCCTCTCGGTCAATCCGACCTCGGGTCTCAGCAAAACGACGGTCCTGTGCGGGTTTTCGAGGAAATGTTCGCGTATCAGACCCTCCAGGAAACCAGCCGATTTCAGATTTTCCTTTACACGGCCAAGAGGCGCCTCGAAAGCCGGCAGGGAAAGCGGATCCGCATCATAGAGCCAGGTTGAGAGGGAGCGCAGCATCACAGCCAGCCCTTGAGGAAAGTGTCCGTAGTTGTTCTCGCGAAGCCTGAACTCGATGGTATTAACAGCCGCTTCGACTGTCGCAGGATCGATACCGTCGCGTGCAAGGGCCGAAAGGGTCTCGAAAATGAGGCTTTCAACCTTGCCTCCGTTCTCGACGAGGATCCCCTTCAGTCCCGTCGAAAAGTAGAGCTGGCGCAACTCGGTCTCCAGGCCCGTTCCGGCCAAATCTTCACCCAGCCGCGATTCTATGAGCGCCCTTCTCAGAGGTGAGCCCGGCATCCCGATCAGGACGTATTCGAGGACCCGGAAGGCAAGATTTAGTTCGGCGTCCGTGGCCTCGGGAAGAAGCCAGTTAACCGTGATCATACCTTTCAGACCGCCCGCCGCAGCCTCGTCGCCGCTTACTCCAAAGGAGCGGACGATCCTGGCCGGCGAGGTTCCACGCCTCTGCAAAAGCACGGAGGACTCGACCCCGGCCCGGCTGAAATCCTTCAGATACTCCTCGATTATCTCCAGCCTTCGGTCCGGATCGTCATTTCCGTAAAAATAAATTCTCGAGTTTGAAGGGTGATAGAAACTTTCGTAGAAAGATTTGAACCGCTCGTAGGTAAGAGTCGGGATTACTTTGGGGTCGCCCCCCGACTCCAGCCCGTAGGTGGTGTCGGGAAAAAGAGACTGCTGCGAGAGTTCCATGAGCAAGCTGTCGGGCGAAGAATAGACTCCTTTCATTTCATTGTAGACCACTCCCTTTATCCCGAGCGCACCGTCGGGTTCGGCCATCTCATAGTGCCAGCCCTCCTGCTGGAAGACGAAAGGGGTGAGGCGCGGGTAAAAAACCGCGTCCAGATACACGTCGATGAGGTTATAGAAATCCTGGACGTTCTGGCTGGCGACCGGATAGCATGTCTTGTCGGGGTAAGTGAAGGCATTTAGAAAGGTCTTAAGGGATCCTTTGACCAGTTCGACGAAAGGCTCCTTTACCGGATATTTTCTGGAACCGCACAGGACCGAGTGTTCGAGAATGTGGGCCACTCCGGTCGAGTCCGACGGAGGCGTGCGGAAACAGACGCCGAATACTTTGTTGTCGTCATCGTTTGTCATGGAAAGCACTTCGGCGCCGGTCGCAATATGCCTGTAAAACCGGACCAAACTTTTCATTTCACGGATTTCCCTGTCAAAAATCAGTTCGAATTTTTCTTTTGCCGACATGAGTTTTCTCCACAATTTATATATCCCCGGCAAACCTGTAGGAAAATATATGGTGCGGGGCTTTGCCCCGCACTTTTCCAACGGGCCGTTTTGCGGGTAGTCGATGCAATAAAGTAAGGCATGATGTATTTTAATACAAATGAGTTCGAAGGACTTCCTGGAATGAAAATCAAATTCATCGGCGTGGGCGAAGCATTTGACGAAGAACTGCCCAATACCTCCATACAGGTGGTTGTTGAAGAAAGCGGCATCGAGCATTGCATCCTTCTCGACTGCGGCTTTACCGTGCCTCCTTGCTTTTGGAAAAGCTGTCCGGATGCCGAGAGCCTCGATGCGATCTGGATATCCCATTTTCACGGCGACCATTTCTTCGGTCTTCCCGCCCTGTTTACCAGGTTTCGGGAAATGAACCGCAGAAAGCCGCTTCTCATTATCGGCCAGCAGGGCGCAGCCCAAACAGTGACACAAACTTTCAGGCTGGCATACCCCTCCACGGTGGACAAGCTCGGATACGAACTTCGCTTCGTTTCGCTCGAACCCGGGGAAGTTGTGAGCGCGGCAGGCGTTGTCTGGCGAAGTGCGCTAAACGGGCACTCTCGAAGAGATTTGGCCGTTCGAATGGAAAAAGGCGGCAAATCGGTTTTTTACAGCGGAGACGGGCTATGGACCGATGAGACGCTTTCGCTTGCACGGGGCGCAGACCTTGCGATTCACGAGGCATTTCGTATCGACGCGGAGTTCCCCGGGCATGCAACTGTTTCGAACTGCATAGATTTTGCCCGAAAGGCAAATGTCCGCCGTCTCGCCCTGGTTCACATCGAACGTAATGAAAGAAGGCTAAGGCGCGGGGACATTTTGCGGATGGCCGCCGAGGTTTCGGATCTGGAGGTTTTTTTGCCCGAACCAGGCGATGAGATCCTGATCTAACGGGCGATCTCTTTTTTGCCCGAACGATCACTTTCTCTTGACAATACGACAAGCTTCCATTAGGTTTGACGCCCGCATAGAGGCCATTTTATCTAGTGGTTCTTTAATAGTCAGGCAAAATTAATTAAGGTTTTCGATAGATATGCATACATGAAGGTGAGCCCGTATCCGCCTCATCTCCGCACCCACCAGACTAGCCAGTTTAGATCCGGTTCGATCTACACCAGCCTGCCGGAGCGAGACGGAGCGACTCGCGTAACTTGGCGCTTTTTTTCACAATTTCAGACTAAGCCTGTTGCGGACTGGGGGGTCGGCAGTCCGTAAGGATGATCTCGCTGGAAGGAGGACCTAAAAACACCAGGTTGAAGTTCGAGGGGCGCGCAGTCTCTCACGAAGTCATCATTTCACGTTCTATTTAATCAAAACTTACAAGGAGGTCTAAATGAAACCTAGTGTGATCGCCATGTTCGCCCTCGCATGCGGTGGTCTCGGCGTCCTGTATGCGTTGGTGACCGCAGCGTGGGTTACCAAGCAAAGCGCCGGCTCCGAGAAAATGCAGGCCATCTCGGAAGCGATCCGGGAAGGCGCGACGGCATTTCTTAGCAGAGAGTATAAAACCGTCGCCGTTGTCGCTGTGGTCCTGACAGGGCTTCTTACCTACCTCGGGATCTGGACAGCAATCGGATTCGTTATCGGTGCTTTCGGCTCGGCGCTTGCGGGCTACATTGGGATGACGGTTACCGTTAAAGCAAACGTACGGACCACCGAAGCTGCCAAGGACGGGTTGCAGAAGGCCCTCACAGTGGCCTTCAAAGGCGGGTCGGTTACCGGCATCATGGTCGTTGGCCTCGGCCTTATCGGCATCACCGGTTATTACGTGGTCGTCAAATCGATGGCGCCCCCCGCTCAGGTATTCCACGCCCTTATCGGCCTCGGTTTCGGATGCTCGCTCATGAGCGTTTTCGCTCGTATCGCGGGCGGTATTTACACCAAGGCTGCTGACGTCGGCGCCGACCTGGTCGGCAAAGTCGAAGCCGGCATCCCCGAAGACGATCCCAGGAACGCCGCGGTTATCGCGGACAACGTCGGCGACAATGTCGGCGACTGCGCCGGCATGGCTGCAGACCTCTACGAAACCTATACCGTAACGCTGGTTGCCGCAATGCTTCTGGCGAAGACGGTTTTCGGTCCGAACAGCCCCTGGGTGGAATTTCCGCTCCTGATCGGCGGCATCTCGATCATAGCCTCGATCATCGGCACCTACTTCGTGCGCCTTGGCAAAAATGAATACATCATGGGCGCTCTTTACAAAGGCCTTGCAGTCTCCGGCATTCTGGCCGCAGGCGCCTTCTATTTCGCTTCGAAGTGGTTCCTGGCCACCCCCGGCCTCAAGGCCGACGGCTTCACCGCTATGAGCGTTTTCACAACGGCTGTCATCGGTCTGGTTTTGACCGGCTTGATCGTTATGATCACCGAGTACTTCACCTCCAAGAGTTTCGGTCCCGTTAAGCACATTGCCGCGGCAAGCGTCACCGGCCACGGCACCAACGTTATCTCGGGTCTGGCTGTCAGCATGAAGTCAACCGCAGCCCCGGCGCTGGTAATCTGCGGCGCTATCGTCTGGGCCTATCAGCTCGGAGGCGGCTTTGCCGGCAATCCGGGCGGAGGTCTTTTTGCAATCGCTCTTTCCGCGGTCGCTATGCTGTCGATGACCGGCATCGTCGTTGCCATCGACTCTTACGGCCCCATTACCGACAACGCGGGCGGCATCGCCGAAATGGCCGAGCTTCCCGAGAGTGTCCGTGCGGTCACCGACCCCCTGGATGCAGTCGGCAACACCACCAAGGCCGTTACAAAGGGTTACGCCATCGGCTCGGCAGCTCTTGCCGCCCTGGTGCTCTTCGCAGAATACTCCCGGTCTGTTCCCGGCATTGCGTTCGACCTGTCCAGCCCGAAGGTCATCGTAGGTCTGTTCATCGGCGGTCTTCTGCCCTACTTCTTCGGTTCGCTTCTGATGGAAGCCGTTGGTAAGGCCGCAGGCGGCGTTGTCGAGGAAGTTCGCCGTCAATTCCGCGAAATCCCGGGCATCATGGAAGGCACTGCCAAGCCCGAATACGGCAAATGCGTCGATATCGTGACCAAGGGCGCCATCAAGGAAATGATGCTCCCGGCCCTCATTCCGGTTGCCGCACCTATCCTGGTCGGTTTTCTGATTGGTAAAGAGGCCCTGGGAGGCGTTCTCATCGGCGCGATCATCACGGGTCTTTTCCAGGCCATCGCGATGACCAGCGGCGGCGGCGCATGGGACAACGCAAAGAAGTTCATCGAAGACGGCATGTATGGCGGCAAAGGTTCGGACGCCCACAAGTCGGCAGTCACCGGCGATACCGTAGGCGACCCGTACAAGGATACCGCAGGCCCGGCAATCAACCCGATGATCAAGGTCATCAACATTGTCGCGCTGCTTATCGTGCCTCTGTTGACGAAGTAAGAATGCTAAGCGGGGTTTGTCCCGTTTGACCAAAACGAAACCGGCGGTCCTTTTAAGGGCTGCCGGTTTTTTTATGACGGGGATCAGATATCAGGCGCAAATATCAGATTGGTCGGTGTTGTCGGGGTTCGCTTCGGCTCACCACAACCTACCGTGCTGCCTTTCACCCATCGGTCCACTACGAGAAATTCGGTGCGGCCCGCAGGATGGGTGAAGTCCCGCTCTTCGGGACGTAACCCATCGCCTTTGACCACCGGTTCGGATCATTCCCCGAAATCGCCATCCAACCCGGTCTTGGGGCCGCCCCAATCAACCGTATACACACCGCGTTCCACGTAATGATGAAAGGTAGAATGCGGCCAATCCGACACCCTCTGAACCAGCCGGTGTTTTACAGGGTTATAATGGATATAGTCCAGATGGTTGTTAAGATCGTCCTCATCCCGGATGGTGTGTTCCCAAAATCTACGTTGCCAGACACCACGTTCGCCTTTTATCTTACGGCTCGAAGAGACGCGCTCCGCCAGAGGCAGCGCGCGTGAGAACCAAGCCTTAATTCGCCGCCATCGTTGCGAATAGTCCGAATCGCCTTCAGGCATCCGCCATATTGCGTGCAGGTGATCGGGGAGAATAACGAGGGCAACGTTTACAAAAGGGGCGCGTTCATGTTCATCTCGAAATGCGGATTTCAAATCTTGAATGCGTCTAACCAATAAATCGAGATTCCGTCGCGCAATGGTTACCGTGAAGAAATATGCCGCTCCCGGTAGGCGACTGCGCCGGTAATTGGTCATAGTCATGTCCAGATAAACGTCAGAGGGCGAGGAAGAGATGGGTTGCGCTGCGCTCCACCCATCCTACGGTCTACGGTCTCTGCCGGCATGGTCAATCCCGGGATGGATTGAGTGGGTGGGGGGGGGCTGGCCACAATCCATCACATTATTTCGTATGAGATTACCTCAACCCCTTATCTACAATTTGCTCGACGGCCGTATAGGGGTCCAATTCCCTGTCGACGATCCTTCTCACCAACTCATCGATCGAATCTCCCCGCGCCTCGATTCTTTCCAGCACAGCCTTGAACGCCTCGTCCCTGAGCGCACCCATGAGCTGAATTTTCGTGCGCTTTTCGACGACCTCACGCCACTTTTCCGAACCCGTGGCCTGAAGGAAGGTCCTGTGCTTTTCAATCGTCTCGTAGAGCTTGTCGATCCCACGGCCCTTCATGGCTTCGGTTTCCACGATCTGCGGTTCCCAGTCATCGCCGTTGCGCCTTCGGGAGTTGATCTCGATGAGGTTCATCAGTTCGCGAACGGTCTTCCGGGAACCTTCCCGGTCAGCTTTGTTCACCACGAATATGTTGCCGATTTCCATGATGCCCGCTTTGATCGCCTGTATATCGTCGCCCATTCCGGGTATCGTCACCAATACGGTCGTATGCGCACTGTTTGCGATTTCCACTTCGTCCTGGCCTACCCCGACCGTTTCGACCAGGATAACGTCCTTACCCGCCGCGTCGAGAACGTTGACCATGTCGTTTGTGGATTTGGACAGACCACCGAATTGGCCCCGGGTGGCAAGGCTGCGGATAAAAACACCCGGGTCGAGAAAATGCCGCTGCATGCGAATGCGGTCGCCCAGTATGGCGCCTCCGGTAAACGGGCTTGTCGGATCGACAGCCAAAATGCCGACCGTCTTGGATTCCTTGCGGTAAAAGCCCGCGATTTGGTCTACAAGCGTGCTCTTGCCGACCCCGGGCGATCCCGTGAAGCCGATGACATGAGCTTTGCCCGTGTGAGGATAGAGCCTCTGAAGGACACTCCTGGAGGAAGGAAGCTCATCGTCGATATCCCGGAGGATACGCGCTATGGTCCTGACATCGCCTGAAACTATCTGTTGGATGATATCCATGAATCAGTTCCTTCGGCGGAGCCAAAAAAAATGGTCTCCGCCAGACCTGGAAAAACAACGAGGGAATAGAAGACTTCCCTTACCCTGAAACCCGCGCAGAACCGCTTTCATCGGCATCCATACGCGGGCTGATATTTGTTCCCACCCACTCTATGATCTCGCCGAGTTTTGCTCCCGGTTCGAATATCTCCTTTATGCCGGCTTCCTTTAGCCTCGGAATGTCTTCCATAGGGAATATGCCTCCCCCGATCACCGAGATATCCTCCGCATTGTTTTCCTTCAGAAGCTCTATGACGCGGGGAAAGGAGTATCTGTGCGCGCCCGAAAGTATGCTCAGCCCTATGAGATCAACGTCTTCCTGAATGGCCGTGCTCACGATCTGCTCGGGCGTTTGATGACATCCTGTGTAGACGACCTCGAAGCCCGCGTCACGAAAAGCGCGGGCCACTACCCGGGCGCCGCGGTCATGGCCGTCCAGCCCCGGTTTGGCAACCAATATACGAAGCTTCCTCGCATTTGCCATGGAAACCTTCCTCCCTGCATACGGATATCGGGCGCAGGGCATCGGATATCCCCCCGGATGCCCGACACCTGACATCCGGCAGCTGTCAAAATGTCCCCGGGTCCCTGTAGGTCCCGAATACGTCCCTGTAAAGATCGCAACATTCCTGTTCGGTAGCGCCCGCGCGTACCGCATCGACAAGGGCCGGCATGACGTTGTTTTCCCAGCACGGCGGTCCCTCGCATCTGCGCCTCAGCTCATCCATCGCTTTTTGGAACCCGGCTTTGTCGCGCTTTTCCTTGAAACGCTCGGTGCGCTCGATCTGCTGACGCTCGATCTCGTCGTCTATTTTGAGGACGAATTCCAGGTCGGGACGCTCGGACGCATACTTGTTAACCCCTATCACGGTTTTCTCGCCGGCATCGATCTGCTGCTGGAAATGAAAAGCCGCGTCGGCAATCTCCATCTGCGGATAATCCCGCTCTATGGCCGCAACCATGCCGCCAAGTTCATCGAGCTTGCGGATATAAGCTACGGCTTCCTCTTCCATTTTATCGGTCAGCGCCTCGATAAAATAGGCGCCCCCCAGCGGATCGATCACGTTCGTCACACCGGATTCCTCGGCGATTATCTGCTGCGTCCGCAAAGCGATGAGCGCCGCCTGCTCGCTTGGAATCATGTAGACCTCATCGAGCGAATTGGTATGCAGCGACTGCGTACCGCCCAGGACCGCCGCAAGAGCTTCCATGGTGGTGCGGACCACGTTGTTGTAGGGTTCCTGCGAGGTGAGCGAACAGCCTGCGGTCTGGGTGTGGAAACGCATGAGCATGGATCTTGGGTCTTGGGCCCCGAAGCGTTCTTTCATGAGCCTCGCCCATAAGCGCCTGCTTGCGCGCATCTTGGCTATTTCTTCGAAGAAATCTATATGGGAGTTCCAGAAAAAGGACAGTCTCCCGGCGAATTCGTCGACCTTCAGTCCTCTTTTGACCGCTTCCTCTACATAGGTGATTCCGTCATATATGGTAAAGGCGAGTTCCTGGACGGCGGTCGAACCCGCCTCCCTTATGTGGTAGCCGCTAATGCTGATGGTGTTCCATCGGGGGACCTCCCTGGTTCCGAACTCGACCGTATCGGTCACCAGCCTCAAACTCGGCTCGGGCGGGAGCATGAGCGTCTTCTGAGCTATGAATTCTTTAAGGCAGTCGTTTTGAATCGTACCGCCAAGTTTTTTGCGCGAATAGCCCTCCTTTTCGGCATTGGCGATGTACATCGCCCACATGACCGAAGCGGGCGGGTTGATTGTCATCGATGTGGTGACTTCTTCCAGGTTTATGTCGGCAAAGAGCCTGCCCATGTCTTCGAGCGTGTCGATCGCAACGCCGCATTTGCCGCACTCGCCGCGCGCAAGAGGCGAAGCCGTGTCGTAGCCCATGAGAGTCGGGAAGTCGAACGCGGTGCTAAGGCCCGTTTCGCCGTGATTGATCAGATAGTGGAAACGCTCGTTGGTGTCGTCGGCATTGCCCAATCCCGCGAACATACGCATGGTCCAGTGGCGCGCCCTGTACATCGTGCTCTGCACGCCCCTGGTGTAGGGATATTTGCCCGGAAAGCCCACATTGTCGAAAAAATCCTTATTCTCGATGTCAAGCGGCGTATAAAGCGGCTTTATCTCCAGGTCGGAAACGGTGGAAAACCGGCTGAGCCTCTCAGGAACTTTCTTGAGGGCCTTCCGATATTCCTCCAGCCACTCGGCGTGTTCCTTCTCGACACGATCGAGCGCCGATTCGGAAAGAACTTGTTTTCCCATTCTGCTACCTCCTCGAAGCCGGCCCTCAGACTGAATCCCTTCAACCCGAGCCCATTCCCGGAAGGCCGCCCCAAAACGGCCCCTTTGGACAGCACTTCGAATTGAGAAAAATTTAATTAATTATAATGCGACAGACCGAAAACGGGGAATAATGAAATCCCCGGCGCCTTACCCGGAGATATTTGCCGGGCAAAAAAAGGACGAGCCGGCAGATCGATGCGAAACAGCCGGTCATCCTTGGTTCATGGAAACGGGGACCGGCTTGAGAAAGATCGCGCAACCACGCCCATCGAATCACTTAATCAAAGTGGACAAACTTTGTCAAATAAATTCAAACTCTTTTACCAGCAACAGACGCAAACACAGATTCACCCAAAATGCTTCGAAGCAGTTGAATTGATCAAGGAAGTTTTGTACATAGAAAAGACACCAGAGGGTTGTGGCGCTGGAAGTGACTCAGAGTGGAGATGTACGCCTGTATGACACGATTGCCTTTCGAGACTGAAATGATTGCCGTCCTTGCGCATGCCATCGAAGTCTCGGAGGATCTTATAAGCGACTTTTACAAGATCTCTACTTCCGAGTGGAAAAGATATCGCTACGATATTCAAAGCCTGAGCAGCCTGGACGAAGAAGAGATAACCGACCTTGCTTTCGCCCAAATCAGGCGGTATGTAAGGCGTTTTGGGGAAAAAACGCGCGGAAGCGAGCCCGGCGACTTCTTTAAAATTTGTATTCAAGACCATGTGATCCGCAGGGCGGTCGAGCGTGACGAAGGCATCAGGCTCTTTCCCCTCTCGGCTTACATTGTCACTCATGAACTTATTCACGTCGTGCGGTTCGCGAAGTTCCTGCAGAGGTTCGATTCCACCGCCGCCGAACAGGAAGCCGAAGAAAAGCGGGTGCATGGGCTTACTTACGAACTGCTGCAAAAAACCCGCATTCCGGGTTTACCTGAAGTTCTGGCGGCCTTTAAAGACTGCCGGACAATGGAAAACTTCCTATCGGATTGAATTTTCCACGAGAGGAAACGAAATGGACTCCAAGATAACCAGGGACGAGGTTCGCCACGTGGCATTGCTCGCCAGGCTGCAACTCTCGGACGCAGAAGAAGAACAGATGACCGGCCAGATGAACAACATTCTGGAATACATGGACAAGCTCAATGAGCTTGACACAAAAGATGTCGAACCCACTACGCATGCCATAGAGCTGCGAAACGTATTCCGCCCCGACCGGGTCGAACCCTCTCTTGACCGCAAAGACTCGCTTGGAAATGCTCCCGGAACCGACGGCGTAAATTTCGTGGTCCCCAGGGTACTTTAGCACAGAAAAGGCAATTTCATATGGAAATCCATTCTCTTCCGATTCACCGGATACACGACCTGCTCGAAAGCCGTCAAATCGGCGCGGTCGAAACGGTCTCCGCATTCCTGGAACGTATCAGCGCTATCGATCCGGGGCTTAATGCCTACATCTCCACATTTGGAGAAAAAGCCATCGAAGAAGCAAAACTCTTCGACTCCGGGGCCAGGGATTACTCGGCCTCTCCGCTTGCCGGGACGCCGATCGCCATAAAAGACGTCATATGCATGCAGGGAACTCTTACCACGTGCGCTTCCCGTATGCTGCAAGGGTTTGTTTCGCCTTATGACGCAACGGTAACTGAAAAACTCAGGCGGGCCGGGGCAATTTTCATCGGCAAGACCAATCTCGACGAGTTCGCCATGGGATCGTCGACCGAGAATTCCGCCTTTGCCAAAACCCGCAACCCATGGGACATCGAGCGCGTGCCGGGAGGTTCGAGCGGAGGGTCGGCGGCAGCCGTCGCCGCGGGTCTTTGTGCCGGCTCGCTCGGCACCGATACCGGGGGATCGATTCGCCAGCCCTCGTCCTTTTGCGGTGTTGTGGGCTTAAAACCCACTTATGGCCGGGTTTCGCGTTTCGGCCTCGTGGCCTTCGCCTCCTCGCTCGACCAGATAGGCCCCATAACGAGGGACGTCGAAGACGCCGCGATCCTGCTACAGGCAGTAGCGGGCTTCGACCCGGCCGATTCCACTTCGGTCGATCTGCCGGTCCCGGACTACAGGGCCGCCCTTAATCAATCGCTTCAGGGCCTGCGCCTTGGGATTCCCCGTGAGTATTTCATCGAGGGAACACACCCCGAAGTGGAAACGGCCGTTCGAAACGCAATAGACACCTGCAGACGTCTTGGCGCCCGGATCGTCGATATTTCCCTGCCCCATACCGAATACGGCATCGCGGCTTATTACATCATAGCCCCGGCGGAAGCCTCATCGAACCTCGCCCGCTACGACGGCGTAAAATACGGCCACCGGGCGCAAAATGGCGCAGACCTGCTCGATATGTACCGGAAAAGCCGCTCCGAGGGGTTCGGCTGGGAGGTAAAACGCCGCATAATGATCGGCACATACGTTTTGTCCGCGGGCTATTACGATGCCTACTACAGAAAAGCTTCCCAGGTAAGAACGCTCATCAGGCGGGATTTTCTCGAAGCCTTCGAAAAATGTGACGCCATACTTGCGCCCGTCTCCCCCATACCGGCTTTCAAGATCGGAGAAAAATCCGACGACCCGCTTCAAATGTACCTGAGCGACGTGTTTACACTCCCGGCAAGTCTGGCCGGGATTCCGGGCATCTCCGTGCCCTGCGGATTTACCTCGGAAAACCTGCCGATCGGACTGCAGATCCTCGGACCTCATTTCCAGGAGGAACTGGTCCTGCGCATCGCCCACCAGTTCGAACAAAACACCGCCTTTCACCTCCGGAGCCCGGAAGTGAAAGGCTGAAGGCAAAAAGTCTAAAGTTAAAAGGAAAACCCAAGGTATGTCAAAGGCCCTACGGCCTTTGACCTCAGACTTTTGACCTTCGACTTTAGACTTTCGACTTTTGACTTTCCAGAAACGTTCCCATCCCAAGGTAGGGCTTTACGACCGCCTTCAATTCCTGTCTTCGCTCGAGGAATCTCTCCTTCATTCCCCGTAGCCATTCCGCATGGCGGTTGACGTCAGCTCTGCTAAGGAAAAGAGGATGGTCCCCGGGCGCCATATGAAAGGTAAGAGACCCGTTTTCCCACTGCCAGGGCCCCGAACTCGAACAGAGCATGCATCGGGCTCGACCATCAGGCAGAAACCTGAAGGTGTCGCCTCCGCATACCGGACAAACCGGGCCGGCGGGCTTTAGCCTCATGTCGGGATCAAGGATGGCCCGCGCAAGTCGTTCGGCGATTTCCCCGTTCGCCAGAGAAAGCAGCGATTCGCCGGGAAGCGCTCCGTAAACCACCGCCGACCCGCGCAGATCGCCCATCGTAAGTTTCACAAAACTCTCCACGTCGCGCTTGCCGCTTCCCTCCATCCCGTCGATCCCGGCTATGGCCACCGCTACACCGGGTTTTCCCCACAGCCGGTCGACAAAAGCATAGAATTGAAGCCCGCGGTCCATGAACCCTTTGAGGCTGCTGTTCGCCGACAGAAGATAGACGGGGGCGACAACCACGTATGCGTCCGCTTCGGCAAGCGCATTCAGGACCGGCAGGAAATCGTCCTCCTGAGGGCACTTCATCTGGTCGAAAAGACATTGGTAGCATGCTCTGCACGGTTTTATGTCGAGTTCGGGAAGCCGGACCATCCGAAGCTCCCAACCGCCTCCCATCCGTCTGAAAATATCTTTGATAAAAAGCTCGCAGTTTCCAAGTTTTCTGGGTGAAGCGGAAATTCCGAGAAGAGTCTTGCCCATTTTTACATTCTCCTGAATAGGGTTCAATTCAAGTCCAAAAAAAAAGCTAACCGGAGGGGCTAGAACCGGTTAGCTAATGAGGAGGAAAGAGTTGGTTTCTCTTTGCCATTTATAGAGAGCAAGATACATGCCATACTCTTCGATTTCTATTTTCGTAGTAGTTTCCGATTGTTAACCGTAGCGGGGTCTTTTTGAATAACGTCGCAATCACGCCATTTTCAGACCGAACCGCGCCACAATCACGCCATAGATTGCCGCAGGCCTTGCAGAATGGCCGTCAGTTTCGAAACACCTTTGACGGGATTTTGGCAACTGAAACCCTGGCACACGTATGCGGCCGGACCGGCTCCTTCTAGAATTACCGACGCCGTAAACGGCGCGATTTCAGCCAGCTCCGCCCCCGGTCTTCCACTTTCTTTGAGCATCAGCACCCGGTTTGGCAGGTGAATTCGGTGAATGCTTTCCATCATTTCCCTCGTCTCCGGGACTGAAAGGTCTCCGGCGACGAGTATCTCCTGCGTAGGGCCGTGCGCGAAATCCAGGGCCTGCAAAAATTGCGTGTAAGCGGCCGGATTAACGGCAACCTCTCCGGCAAAGGATCTCAAGAGAAAATCGGCTTGTTTTTCGAATTCCGGATTTCCCGTCAACCTTCCGAGCCGCAGCAGGTTCATCGCCGCGACGGAATTGCTCGAAGGCAGCGCTCCATCATAGACCGGCTTCTCCGCGACTATCATCTGCTCGCCGTCGTTTCCCGCGTAATAAAACCCACCGTCCGGCGCACCGAAAATCCTCGACATTTCTTCCTGCAGCCTTACGGCTTCGGCTAGCCAGGTCACGTCGAAAACAGTCTCGTAGAGTTCTATGAGGCCCCATATCAGGAAGGCATAATCGTCGGCATAACCCGGATTTGCCGTCTCCCCCCGCCGGTAGCGGCGGTAGATTCGCCCTGCATCGTTTTGCATTTCATGCAATACGAACCTTGCCGCCCGGACGGCGGCTTCGGCATAAAGGCTTTCCCCCAGCGCCTGCGCGCCCCTGGCGAGCGCCGCGATCATCAGCCCGTTCCAGGCCGCAAGGATTTTATCGTCTTTTAACGGATGAACCCGTTTATCGCGGGCATCGAAAAGACGGTTTCGCCCGTCTTCAAGAAGCATCTCCAGTTCCGGAAGACCCATTCCAAGACTGGCTGCAAGTTTATCGAAGGACTCCGGAATATGAAGGATGCTCGTTCTATCATGGAAATTTCCCCGGCTGGTAATGCCGTAGGCGCGGCAGAAGATCTCGGATGCCCCTTTTCCGAGGACCCCGGCTACCTGCTCCGGCGTCCAGGTGTAGAACGCCCCCTCACTTCCCTCGCTGTCGGCGTCCTGTGCGCTGTAGAAGCCCCATTCCGGGCTTAGCATCTCGCGCATTACGTATTCGAAAATCTGCCTTGTCACTGTCGCATAGCGCTCATTGCCTGTTGCAAGGAAAGCGTCGGCATAGGCGAGCGCGAGCATCGCCTGGTCGTAGAGCATTTTCTCGAAATGGGGCTCGATCCACCTTTCGTCGACCGAGTAGCGGTGAAAGCCAAAACCGAGTTGATCGAATATCCCGCCCGACCTCATGGATAACAGGGTCTTTTCGACCATTTGCAACGCATCCGAGCCGGGATCGCGCCAATGCCGCCGAATAAGAAAACTGAGACCGTGAGCGCTCGGGAACTTGGGGGCCCTTCCGAAACCGCCCCAGACACGATCGAACGATTCGGCCAATGTTTTGTGGGCCTTGTCCGGGAGATCCCGGCCCGGCAACCCCCCTGCGCATTCCGGCCCCTTTGGCTCAATGGCGCGCGCTATATGTTCGCTTATCCTCCCGAGTTGCTCTCGCTCGCCTGCCCAGAGTTCGGCAATTCTTTGCGCGACTTCCACCAGACCCGGCATCCCCATCCGGCTTCTTTTCGGGAAATAGGTCCCGGCGTAAAAGGGCTTTTTGTCCGGACCCATAAAAATCGAAAGCGGCCATCCTCCACTGCCCGTGGCCGCCTGGCAGGCGTTCATGTAAACCTGGTCGATGTCGGGCCGCTCTTCGCGGTCGACCTTTATGGAGACGAAATTTCTGTTCAGCACGCCGGCGACTTCCTCATCCTCGAAGGATTCGTGCTCCATCACGTGACACCAGTGACAGGTCGAATAGCCGATCGAAAGGAAAACAGGCTTGTCTTCCAGGCGTGCTTTCCTGAATGCCTCTTCTCCCCATGGATACCATTCCACCGGGTTTTCGGCGTGCTGCAACAGGTAGGGGCTTTTTTCCCCTGCAAGACGATTGGGCATGCTAGCTTTGTTTCTCTTCTTCGGCCACAAGGCGTCCTTTGATTTTAGCCCCGCAGGAAGGACACAAAATCTCGACTTCCTCCTCGGGACCGGAGTACTTCCGGATCAGTTCTTCGGGCGGTATGAATGATATGTCTCCACAAGCGCACTGTGGACACTGCCCGCGGACCAAACGCCGTTTTTTCTTCTCCATGTTCATCCTCCGGTTTCAGGTTGGGGTTTACTCGATGATTATCTGTTTCTCCTCACCCATGTCGAAGCTGTCGAAATCGGGGTAATCCTGATCGAGTGCAACTATCATCGGGACCTGTCTGCTGGTCGGTCCCCAGTACTGCATGGCCCCGGGGCTGCTGAAGCAGTCCTTTATGGCCCATTTGTCCCTGTTTTGGGCATATATTTTAAACGACGGAGACGAGAGTTCTACAAGCGACTTCTCGATTACGAACTCCTCCTTTCCATGTCGCATTTCGGCGGTAACCAGCCCCGTCAGCGGAAGAGCAAGCACCCGCCCTCCCTTGTGAAAATCGGTTATGGCGGCCATGTAGCCGGTTTTTCCGGAAAGCACCAGGGAACCGGCGGCCAGGCCCAGTTGAAAGGTAAAGGCTGCATCGAACCTGGAGGGTTTGGAGCTTCTGCCCTCATAACCCAGGAAATGAGATTGAGTCGACAGGGTGACCTTTTTGAAATCCTCCACCTGCTCGGCGCTCGCCTCGATTTTTCCCTCTCCCGCGCCAAAGAAGCGGTCGGTATGCCTTTTCATCTCCGAGAGGCGATAGCGGATTTTTTCGATCAACAGTTTCTCGGTCTCGATTTGAGAGACCTTCACATTGCCATGATCGTCGCGATCCAGGATGAGCATTTCCTGGATATCGGGCGGAAGAGAAGCCATCAACTGCGCCGATTGCGGAGTCAGGCGCGGCAAAAGAAACTCCCTTTTGTGCTCGACCGAAGGCAGGTCGGTAATGTCCTTTTGATATTCGGCGAGCACTGTGTTGAGTTCGGCTATCAGCCGGCCCATCTCGGGGATGAATTCCACAAGCCCCTCGGGAACGAGGATCACTCCGTGATTGATGCCCTTGAAGCGCCGCAGGGTGATTATGCGGGCTATATGATCGACAATGGAGTCCAGGGACATGTTTTTCTCTGCGATTTCCTCCGATATGAGGGCGACCGCAGGCTTGGTCTGCAGGGCGACTTCCAGAGTGATCTTGCTGGCCGTGCGGCCCATGAGCTTTACAACGTGGTAGTATTTGACAGCCGAGGCCGCATCCTGGTTCAGGTTTCCCACCAACTCGGAGTATATCTTGGTTGCCGTGTCGAAACCGAACGAAATGGGCAGATACCTGCCGGCAGCCATGTCGCCGTCGATCGTTTTGGGGATCCCGATCACACTGCAGTCGATTCCCTCGTTCTCCAGGTATTCGGCAATAAATGCCGCATTGGTGTTGGAGTCGTCGCCGCCGACCACCACAAGCCCGTCAAGCCTGTTTTTGACAACCGTCCGCTTGACTTTTTCAAATTGCTCGGCGGTCTTGATTTTCGTCCTGTCGGTACCTAAAAAATCGAATCCCCCCATATTGATGATGGAGTTGATACTTTCCTTTTCTATCTCGAAAATATCTCCCTTAACGAGCCCCCCCGGCCCCTTTCTTATCCCCAGCAGCGTATTATTGCTTCCGAGCACGGCAGCGAGGCCGGCAAGCACGTTATGGCCGCCCGCGGCCGGACCGCCGGAGAAAAGCACAGCCACTCTTTTGCCTGCCACGCTTTCGGACTCGCTCGCTGCTACAGCCTCCAGAATGGCGCTCCCGCCCTTTGTGATCGTTTTGGGGAAAACCTGCCTGATCCTGTCGTGTCCCTTGCAAACAAGGGCCATATCGGTCTGCCGGAAAGCGGCCGGCCTTATCTTGCCGTCTTTTCCAAGAAAAACCGAACTGACGGGAACAGGGAGCTTTCGAACCTCTTCTTCCAGCGGGGAGTGTTTTCCGGCTGTGCGGCTTACTTTGGAAAATAAATCCATAGTTTTCCCTTCGTTTGTTTATGAGGCGATTCGATCCAGTATGCCAGTTGGATGCAAAAATATAAAATCGCTGGTTTCTTTAAAATAATAATTACACCATGCCGTAAAACAACCGAAAAGAAATCGGCTAATCCGGCAACCAAAAATTCCTTTCCCTTGCGAACCGGATGCGCGTCTGCTATCAGGGGTGAGTGTCGGGCCGGACTGCTGCCCGCGGTCCAGGAGGGAGAAAGCAAACCTATCATAACAGAACAGCGCGGAGGAATAATAATGTTCAGGGACCAAAGCATCGGGTTCATTGGCGGTGGAAACATGGGAGAAGCGTTGATACGGGGTCTGATTTCGGCCTCCCTTTTTTCCGCCGATAGGGTGTCAGTTTTCGATGTGATTGAACCCCGCGTAAAATACCTGGAAAAGGAGTTCGCAATAAAAGCACGGGGAGATATCGCCGAGCTTGCCCGAACCAGCACCATTATCCTGCTTTCCGTAAAACCCCAAACGATCTCGGCTGTTTTGGATACCCTCTCCGGCCACCTTTCCCACAAACCGCTCGTCATATCGATTGCAGCAGGGGTAGCTCTTTCCACACTGGAACAACGGCTGCCGGAAAAGACGGCCGTGGTGAGGGTCATGCCCAACGCGCCCGCACTCGTCCAGGCAGCCGCTTCGGCCCTTTCGCGCGGAAAGGCGGTTTCAGACGCGCAAATGGAAATGAGTCTCGCTCTTTTCGGCGCTGTGGGCAAAGCGGTGGAAATCGACGAGAAATTGATGGATGGTGTTACGGGACTTAGCGGAAGCGGACCGGCCTACGTTCTGTTGATGATAGAAGCCCTGATCGACGCAGGAGTCCTCATGGGGCTGCCCAGACAGGCCGCTAAAGAGTTGGTGGTCCAAACCGTCGCCGGAACATCCAAACTGCTCGAAACTACCGGGAAGCATCCCGCAGAACTAAGGGACATGATCACCTCTCCTGGTGGAACAACCATTCACGGGTTGCAGGTGCTCGAATCGTACTCGGTAAGGGGCGCTTTGATGGAATGCGTGGAAGCGGCCACAAAGCGTTCCGCAGAACTTGGCAAACAGTAAGCCACTCGTTAAAAGAGTCGAAAGTCGAAAGTCGAAAAGCAAAAGGCAAGAGGCAAAAAAAACGGCATTAAATCCAGCCACCCGTCGCGGGGCAGAGCCGTCACCGGCTAATATTAAAAAAGGGCAAGGCGACCACAATGACTGAGTCGCTAATCCTTTTGCCTTTTGCCTTAAACTTCAGCTCGCCCCCCTACTTCCTCTGCCCAAATTCCTGCCGGGCACTGGCTACCGCGTGACCGTGTGTTATATTTTTTGGAGGACGACCCGTTCTGAATTTTGGACTTCATGCGGACGAGGAGGTTCCGGGATGCTCCCTGTCGAGTTGGACCGAGAGAATCTAAACGATGTTCCCGTTTCCGAACACAGGTCCTTGAACATGGCTTTTCAAGCCATTCAGGCCATAGTGAGCCAGAATGTCCTTTCCTACTTCACAAACAACAGGGGCGTCAGTCTCGCGCAGCTTGTCGCACTGCGCCGCTCGGTCGTCTTTCGCCGACTGGAGGACGAAGCAAATAGAACAGGGCTTCCGACCCTGCTGTTGCGGCAAAAACAGGGCTGGAACATCCTGATTCATGAAAGGCTGATCGACCGCCTGGCGCGCATCCTTTCGGTTCGCCCGCAGTTCCCGGTGGCCCCTGCTGCAGGAGAAGAGCGCAGGGTGGTCAAGTTCTGCGAGTTTTTTTTGAGACACCATTTCGAGCACCTGATTTTCCCCGATGCAAGCGAGCTTGACGTCATCGGCTCCGATATCGACTTCGCTTCAGTCCGGGCGAAAAGGGACCCTCAAGCCTACGCTACGCTCCTGGGAATGCTCGAAAATCCCGAATGGGGCGCTCTGGGGAAAAACTATGCCGAATTGCTGCGACGGGCGCAACGAGGAGAAGAATGCAGCTTCAGGATCGGCAGGGTGGCCGCCGCCTACGCCGGACAGGTTGCCGAACTGCCGCCGGGATTTCTGTTCGATCTATTCAGGGACCTGGACCTGGAAATGAAGTTCAGGGTCCTGGATAAGATATACCGCAAAAGCCTGATCCCCGGGCAGACGGTTTCAAAAAGGACCTCGGAACTGGTGAAAGCCCTCCGATTGTTTGGAGTCGCAGCCCTCCACGACTCGGACGAGGCCCTGAAATTATTCACCATCTTTAATGACCGCCGGGGGATCGGCCCGCTCTTCGATGAACTCGATATCTCGTCACTTTTGGATCCGGAAATGCCCCTTCCCGAACTCTTTGAGATTTTCAAAACACATTTGGAGGAGCTAGTGCAGCCAGAAGACACCGTCAATATACACGGGGGGTGGCAAGCAGCCCCCCAACCGGGGACCGGTCCATCACCGCAGCATTCCAGGAGCTTGAAGGAACGCATCGATGAGGCGCGAACCGCCCCGGATATCCCGCAGTCCGTAATCGAAGTGATTGAAAAAAACAGGATGAACGCAACAGGACAGAGCGGCGCCAAGTATACGGAACTAATCGAAACCCTGCTTGCGATTCCGTGGGGGAAAATAAAAAAAATCTGGATATCTCCTGAAGAGTTCGAGGACGGACTCGATCGCTCGCATTACGGCTTGAAGAAACCCAAGGAAATAATATCCGATCTGTTCGCCAATCTGATCTGGCGCTATCAGCGTTTCAAGGAATCCGAGAGGAAATCGTGGCATCGGACCGGCAGCGCTATCCTCTTCGCAGGTCCTCCCGGAGTAGGCAAGACCTCCCTTGCGATTTCCATCGCGCGTAATCTGGGCATCCCCTACCACAAGATATCTCTTGGGGGCATGAAGGACGAGGCCGACATCCGGGGCTACGGGTTCACCTACGAGGGGTCCAAACCGGGTCTTATCGTCCAGGGGCTGATCAAGATGGGCGTAATGAACGGCATGTTCATCATGGACGAAGCGGACAAGACCGAGAAGTTCGCAATCGCCACCCTCCTGGAGATACTCGACCCGGAGCAGAACCACCTGTTTCACGACAAGTACACCCAGAGCACCGTCGATATCGACCTTTCCAACTGCCATTTCATTCTTACCGCCAATACGGTCGAAACCGTCCCGGAAGCGATCCTCAACCGATGTGAGGTTATCTTTCTGGACCGATACAGCGTGGACGAAAAAATCGCCATTGCCAGGGAGTTTCTCATCGAGCGCATCCGGGAACGATACATGATCGCCCGCGATGAGATAGTATTCGACCCCGAGGAGGAAAGCGAAATATTGAGGAGCCTTATCCGCGATTATACTTCCGAGGCGGGAGTGCGGGACCTCGAGCGCATCATGCGCACCCTTTTTCTCAGGACCCACCGAAAGGAGATAATGGTCGAGGGAAAGAACTCTGTAAAACTTGACATGGCAAAGATACGAAAATATCTCGATGCGCCCAACCGCCAGCGCCTCATAAATGAAGACGACCGCATCGGAGAAATGATGGCCCTTGGCGTCAACCTCGAGATGGGAATCGGCACCCTGATCCCCATCCAGGCAACCCCGGTGCGCGTCGGCCCGGACAGAAAAAGCGGCGGCCAATCCTGCCTGAGTATGCTCCATACTACGGGAAACATCGAGCGCGTGATGGACGAAAGCCGCAAAGTGGCCTCAACGGCCATCCTCCACTTGTCAAAAGAACTGGGCATAGATTCAGCGGACATGTCCATACCGGTCCATCTGCACTTCATGGGCGGGTCGACCAAAAAGGACGGCCCTTCGGCGGGTGCTGCAATCGCCCTTGCGCTTGCCTCGCTTTTCTCGATGCGAAAAATTCGCCGCGATGTCGCCGCAACGGGTGAAATCGATACACAGGGCCGGGTCACCGGCATAGGAGGGATGGCTGTAAAACTCGAAACCGCCTACGCGGCGGGCTCCAGGACTCTTATAATACCCAGGGAGAATTTGACCGGAAACGAAGGCATAGACAGGCTGCCGGACGCATTGAAAAAGGAACTCCAGATTCTCACCTTCGAACAGTGGGAAGGCAGCCACGAACCGTTCGACTACTCCCGCCACATGCTCCAGGTGGTCGCCGTGGACGATATCGTCCAGGCTTCAAAGGTTGCGTTCATCGAACAGGAAGAAATCGATTCACTTGACGGTTTCTTTGAGGAGCATGCGGAAAAAGCGCTCGCCGAATCGGTCAGCGCCGACTTCAAAACCCTGCGCGTCATCTTTGTCGACAACTTCGGCGTAGCCGCTCCGGAACTTCCCGGCGCCCAACTCTGCTCCGACGATCACGAATGCATCATTCTGGTACGGCCCGACTTCAGGGAAGAGATTTCCAAAAAGCTTGGCAAATCATCCGGCAAAGGCCTCATCAGGGAATTTAATCCGGCCAGGGAACGGCTCCTCGATGTGTTGCAGGAAATAAAGACGAACTACGGGAACTTATCGGCTCAGAGGTTCAAAATCTCGCTTATAGCCCCCCCGCCCTTTCTTAAAAAAGCAGGAATTCGCCCCGAGGACCTGGAACAGGACGCGGCGTTCGCGGGGCTTCGGATTTTCGCCGACTGCTGCACGGCGGGAAACGTGCCGGTCCGGGACTGCAGCATCACTCTTGCCAGGTCGCTTTCCCGCCTGGTCGATCTTTCGGATGAATTGCTCGAAGGCTGTCCTTTTCTTTCCAAAAGCGAGGGGTTCTATGCCCCGACAGTGGCGTTCATTCCGGAAAGATACAGGATCGACGTGCGCCGCGCCCAGGAAATCCTGGACCACTGCCTGTCCAAGTGGCTAAGCATTGCGGGAGGAAAAGCGGAGAATGAGGCCTTGCCGGCAAGGTCGGCAATGAAGCCATGATTTTGCCCACCTCTTAACCTGGCAAGACTGCCTTAAGCCTTGCCTATTACAAGCAGGGGAATTTTGATATGCTGAGATCGCAGCGCGTTGGTTGCGGATATTTTCCCGGGCTTTCAGGATTGGCGAGGTATCGCAATTCTGCTTTTCGCATGCCCCGCCGGGCATCTTTGGCTGTTATCAGGCATAGTGTCAGACTTGCTGAGAAAAACTGCGCCATAGCTGTCCCGGCTGTTGTTGTTCCGGCTGTTGTTCCGGCTTGACGCCGCCGCTTCATACTTATATCCTGTATCCTGGAAATGCAATGGCCTCTGAGCATTAGCCTTAATAAACATGGCGGGCTCCGCCGACGTCCCTGAGTGGCCAGGCGAGCGCAAGAAATCGCTGGGGGGCTTCGAGGTAGCGAGGGAAGATCTTGCTGCCGATTCCCCTGATACTCCCGTAAAGGCCCCAATGCAAGCCAAAGCAACTGCTAAACCGGCGACTGGGACGGCACTGGCTATCGGCCCGCTGGCTTTTGCCAGGTATTCTCGGCAAGCCTCGCAGGAATTCCTCGCCAAGTTCACCGACTGGAGCGCAGCTGCTCTACATTTTACGGAAAAAGTCAAACATCTCTCTCCTCCTCCCGGCAGGCAATATGCGTATTGGCCACCTCTGGACCTTGCGCGTGCTCAGCCGCTTTGGACCTGAGCAGCTCCACGAAGATGCGATACATTTTTGGACTTGGCAGCACGAGTATCCTTGATTTGTCCATCATTTGTATGTACAGTAAGATTATGCTCAGGGATATGCGACATGCATTATGATTTCGAATAGGATCCGAAGAAAGCTGAGATCAACAAACGAAACCATACCGTGAGCTTTGCAGATGCGACGACAATCTTCGAAGACCCTATGGCAGTCACTATCGAAGAGCAGGACACGGACGGCGAAGAGCGAAGCGTCACCGTCGGAATGGACTGTCTCGGCCGTCTATTGGTTGCCGTGTACACCTGTCGCGGCGGCAAAATCAGGCTGATTTCCGAACGAAAGGCCAATAAATTCGAAAGGTCCGAATATGAAAGAAAATGAATACGAGATAAAAGACCATTACGATTTCAGCAAAGGAAGGCGCGGCCCAATCGTTCCGCCGCAACACGGAAAGACCAAGATCACAATCAGAATCGACGCCGACATCCTTGAATGGTTCAGGAACAAAGTGGACACAGCCGGGGGCGGCAGCTACCAAACTATGATGAATGCAGCGCTGCGCCAATACATCGAAACGCAGGAAGGCGTACTGGAGGCCACAATACGCCGCGTGATCCGCGAGGAGCTCAAGGGCGGCCGGCAACAGTAAGGAAAAGTGATAATCCGCGGGGCCGCCTTCGCCCGCTCAAATCCAACTGCCCATCACCAAAACGGCGCCAGCCGCAAGCGAATGAGCCGCAATCACATATGGAGGCGATGACCAGGTGAACACGTGAAATCAGGCGCCTCGGGGCGCCTTGCCGTACAACGTTTCAGGACTGAGGCCGAAAAGCCTTCGAATGGCCGGGCATCCCGGCCCTGGCGAAACATTCCCGGGCCTTATCCGCATATCCGCGCAACTTGTATACGGCGCCCAGGCGGGCCCAGCTTACCGGTTCAAGCTCCCCGAAGCGAAGGGCCGCCTCGAATGCGATATGGGCAAGACCCAGGTTCTGGTATGCAAAAGCCTTCGTTGCCAGCCATTCCCAACTTCTGCCCCGTCCCGCCTTCGAGGAGTTTATCAGTTCCAGGGCTCCTTTCTGCTCGTTCATGCAATACAGGCTGTAAGCTATGTGGAGAAGCAATTCGGTGTCGTTTGGCAGCGGCTGAGTAGGGAAAAGACTGGGAACATATTTTTTCCCGCAAACCTTGTTCAGGGCTTCGATCGCCTGGCGATGCATACCCATCCGCTGGTAGAGTATGCCCATATGGTAGTTGTAGAGAGGGTTTGCGTCGGCGAGGCATCCCATTACCGCCAGGTTGCGAAGACTTTTGTCATAATCTCCCATCTCGAAAGCGACCTTGGCCTGAAAAAGGTAAGCCTCCGGAATGAGATGATGATTATAGCTTTCTTTCTCGAAATACTCCAGAGCTTGCGCCATGCACTGCATAGCCTCCTCTTTTCGCCCGAGCGGCGCATAGGTCAGAGCGAGAAAGAAATACAAGCCGCCGTCGTCGCTGCCTTCGGCTCTCTGTCTTTCCATTATGGCGAGGTTGCGCCTTGCCTTCGCCAGCCGAACCTCCTCGTCCATATACCCGAGGTGAGCGATCAGAATCTCTGTAAACACAATCTCGAGACCGGCCTTCATGACGCTTTCAAATGCCTGCTCATGAATCGGCCTCTGGAACCGGATACCCTCGGCAATCGGAAAACACCTCAATTGCCTGCATGAGGAGGGCCCCGAAGTGTCCATACGGTTTTGCAGGATGAAGTAGAAGGCCTTCCTGCCGTCAAAATCCGATTTCAAAGATTCGATCAGGCGCTGATTTTCAGAATCGATCCTGTCGTCGGCGTCAACCCAGAGCTGATAGCTTCTGCTCGCCTTGGACATGGCGAAATTTCTCGCGGCGGCAAAATCGTCTATCCACTCGAAATCATAAATCCGCGAAGTGAACCGGGAGGCAATTTCCTTTGTGTTATCGGTCGAACCGGTATCGACAACGACTATTTCATCTGCGAAAGGGGTGAAACAGGCCAGTGCGTCAGCAATGTTAGCCGATTCGTTCTTTACGATCATACAGACCGAAAGACCGGGGGATTTCGTCATGACTTATCCTTTCGCCGTTTTCGTGGACCGGTGCTTGGTCAAATCAACCGGCCTGCCCTCCGTCCGCGCTGTCCAAGGTCTTGAGCATCTCCGAACATTTCGCGTGTGCGGGATCGATCGCGAGCGCCATGTCAAGGACTTTTCGAGCTTTAGCCTTTTGCCCCTCGGCACAGTGAAGCGAGGCAAGCACGTAAAGGGAGTCCGGCGCCTCCGGATTTATCCTGAGAGCTTTTTCAACGGCTTCGGAGGCGCCCGTCAGGTCGCCGGCCCTCCATAGCTTTTCAGCGGTATGCCGATAGATCTCGGCCACGCCGCTCGACAGGCCGTCCGGTCTCCACGCGGGCCGCACGCTCCGCCGGATCAGCGCTTCAAATTCCTCCCACGCCTTGCTGTCTTCGGGAAACCGGCGCAGATATTCCCGGTACACATCGACGGCTGCATCGAACTGAGCGGCCAGTGCGAGCCCCCGGGCGCTATTGACAAGAATGTCGCGATCTTCGGGCTTTAGTTCGAAAGCCTTGAGAAAATTCTTCAGCGCCTCGATGGTCTTTCCACTCTCGAGTTCGATGACGCCCAAGTTATTGTATGCTTCGCCCAGAAGAGGGTTTTCCTCGATGGCCATCTCAAAGCAGGCCTTAGCATGCGCAACGTTTCCCCGCCCGTACTGAATTTCGCCCTGCCGGTTGAAAAACTCCGCCGCGTCGGACTGCCCGTCCTGTTCGGCCCGACTGGAAAGCGCGTCGAGTCGAGAGCGAATGTCGGCATCCTGCGGGTTCTTATCCAGGTACGCCTCGAACACCTCTTTTGCGAAATCCCCTTTGCCGAGCGCAGTGAACACACGTGAGCACTCCAGTATCGTATTCCTGTCTCCGGGTTCCAGCTCAAGCGCCTTAAGCAGTGAATTGAGGCTATCCTCGGTTTTTCCCTGCGCCCAGTAAGCACCGCTCAACTTAGTGTACGCCCCGGCGTTGAAAGGATCTGCCTCGATCGCCCTGCTGAAACACCCTGCCGCCTCAACATGGTTTCCATTGCAAAGCGCCTCGTCCCCCCTCTCGATCCAGTTTTGAGTGAACTGCTGTCCGAAATCCGTCTCCCACAATGCCATTTCCATCGGCTTCCCCTCTATTGCGTTATCTTCTCTTCCGCCCTTAGAAAATCCGCATATCAAGCGATCCACAGCCACTTTGCCATCCGCGCGGAGAGTCAAAAAGATTCAGCTCACGCCAATTTTTTGACTCTGCGGCAAACCTCCCGCAGAAGCGGAGGGCAAATGTCCGGGCCACCCCGGTGTTTCGTGGCTTTTGGTGGTTTCCGGGTGTCCCCGACAGCTTCTGTCCGGCCTGAGGTTTGCCATTTGCAAGATGTCAGCCAATCGGTGAATAACAGAGGAAAAATATCGGCAGATGCCGGGAAGATGAGGGGTTAATCAGCCTTTCCCTTTTGACTTTTTACTTTTGACTTTTTACTTTTCCCCCAGCAGTCCCATCCCGCTTTTCTTCATCTCCAAAACAGCCTGGTAGACCACTCTGCGGGGAAGGCCGAAGCGGCGGACAACCGCCCGGACAGCCTCCTTCGATGAAAGACCGCCGGCAAGCAGGACCTTAAGCTCTTCTTTCCAGGGTAAGGATTGCTGACGAAAACATTCGGCGTTCGATAACTCCGAGCTTTCGGCGGCCTGCTCGGATTCCGGCTGCGCAACAGCCCCCGTTGCCGCCCCTTCCACTACCAGGGCGAGCTCGCCTCTCACCTCGCCCGCGAAATGCGACATGGCTTCGGATATTCGACCTCGGAAGACTTCCTCGTGCATCTTGGTAAGCTCCCGCGCAACCGCCAATTTTCTGTCTCCCCAGTTCTCCGCAATATCTTTCAGGGTCTTTACGAGCCGCTTGGGTGATTCATACAGTATCAGCGTCATTTCCAGCTTCGCGTTTTTTTCGAAAAACCGGCGTCTTTCCGCCCCTTTTGACGGAGGGAAGCCAAGGAAAACAAAAGGCTGAGCGGGAAGACCCGAGACGACCAGGGCGGATATGAGGGCCGTGGGACCGGGAACGGCTACGGGTTCGATGCCGCGCTCAAGCGCGGCTTCCACAAGGAGATGACCCGGGTCCGATATGCATGGGGTCCCGGCGTCCGTGACCAGCGCCACGATCTTCCCCGAAGCGATTTTATCCAGCAGATCGCTCCCGCGCGTCCGCTCGTTATGTTCGCGATAGCTCACGGTGGGTTTATGGATTTCGAAGTAAGACAAAAGTTTTCGTGTCCGGCGCGTGTCCTCGGCGGCAATTATATCGGCGGCGCGAAGGGTTTCGAGCGCTCTAAGCGTAATGTCGGCAAGGTTTCCTATAGGCGTGGCGACAATGTATAGCTTTCCTTCCTTCGCCTCTTTTGAATCATCGGGGTTCGAAGGCATTGACTATCCAGTTTATTTCGGGTCCTTCGCCGGTCCACCTGACGGCGACAACGTCAAAGCGCATATGCGCGTCCACCGGCCCTCGTTGCTTCAAGTACCACAGGGCCGCTTTCGTAATGCGTCTGCATTTATAAACGGTGATGGATTCCTCGGGGCTGCAAAACTCGTCGGGCTGCCTCGACCGCACTTCCACGAACACGACGTACTTTCCGTCTCTTGCCACCAGGTCTATTTCTCCCGGCGGACACCGGAAATTTCGCTCGAGGATTTTGAGTCCGCATTTTGAAAGATATTCCGCGGCGACCCTCTCGCCCTCTTTCCCCTTGTTATAGCGGCTCTTCGTCAGCATCGACCCGGCGCTCCACGTTGTGTAAAACGCCTTTGAAAGTGACCCTGTGCAGCGCACACGGCCCATATCTGCGCAGCGCCTCATAATGGCGCGCCGTGCCATAGCCCTTGTGCGAATCGAATCCGTACCGGGGAAATTCCTCGTGGAACCGGCACATCAACCGGTCGCGATGTACCTTGGCGATAATCGAAGCCGCTGCGATCGAAATCGAAAGAGAGTCCCCGTGAGGAATTCCCTTTTGACCAATGGAGAGGGGAAGTTTGTAGGGGCCGTCGATCAGAAGGAAATCGGGCGCGACGGACAACTGCGCGACCGCCCCGGACATAGCCCGAAAAGTTGCCTGCAGGATGTTTATCCGGTCTATTTCGGCGTTGTCTACAACCCCGATTCCGATAGCGAGGGCGCGCGCCTGGATTTTTTCGAAAAAGTCTTCTCTTTGTTCAGCGGTGAGCTTCTTGGAATCGGTAATGCCCGGGAGGCGGACGCTCTTTGACAATATCACCGCGGCAGCTACTACCGGACCTGCCAGCGGCCCGCGGCCGGCCTCGTCTATCCCGCAAACAAGATGAAACCCCTTCCGGTAGGCATCCCTTTCGTGAAGACGCATATCAACCGCAAGAGTTTCGATCATGTGCCTCTGCATCGTTTCCCTAAAGGCGAAGCGCAAAGGCGCGGGGAGCCGTGCCCCCGCGCCCGGAACGTCGGCGCCAAAATCTCTTCTGATATGCTCAGGTCAACAGCATTGTGGCCAAGCGGGCGGGCTGCAGCTCGCCGGAAACTTTTCGACACAGCAGGCTCCAGAAAACATCTTCGATTGGTCTTCCAACCCTTCGCGGCTGGAAGCCGCTCCTACAAAGGCCCGCTGACTCGCAATTCTCGGACAGCCTGTTAGGCTTTCACCGCTTCGCGCTTTTCGCGTATCCTGGCCGCCTTGCCAACCCTTTTTCGCAGATAGTAGAGCCGCGACCTGCGCACACGGCCCCTGCGCAGAATCTCTATTTTTTCCACCTGGGGGGAATGAATGGGAAAAATACGCTCCACGCCAACCCCGTAGGACACCTTACGGACAGTGACGGTAGCGCCCATTTTGCCCCTGTGGGAGCGAATCACCAACCCCTCGAACACCTGGATGCGTTCCTTATCCCCTTCACGGATCTTCACGTGCACCTTGACCGTATCTCCAATCCTGAAGGCCGGAATGTCGAAGCGCATGTGATCTCTTTCGATCATTTCAAGCATACTGATTCCCATTTTCATTCCTCCATTAAATCGGTCTTCCCAACAGCCGATCCATCAGGATGGAAGCGGCGGAGCGCACGGGAAGGTGATTGTATCCGTTAACGCCCGCAATCGGTTCGAGGACAGCGTCTACGGAGTCGAAAATCTCCGGCGCAAGCCCCCAGCCCGTCCCAAGGATAAGCAAAAAAGACCGGTCTTCATTTTCAAGCAGTCGTCTGGCGTGGCGATGAGCCAGACTATTATGTCCACCCTTTGCCGTGGTGGCCCAGACGATCGGGGTGTTTCCGTCCCTTCGGACCACATCCTCTATCGCCGAGGAAAGGCTATCCACCACCTTGAGAAGCTTCAACGCCTGCCGCCTCTCCGGAAGGATTTCTCCCCCCACCCCCTCTATCCAGTGCTTCGTAAGCCTGCCGGCAAGGGCCTGCTGGTCCTTTAGAGGCGTAACGATATAACACGCCTGCACGCCGAAGGTGCAGCACGACCGCGCCAGATCGTGAAGATCGAGGTTGGTAATCGCCGAAGCGATTGTGTCGCCCATCCGGTTAAGGACGGGATAATGCGCAAGCGCCAAGTAAAGCTGACCCATACCACCTTCGTGCGTTTACTTTTGACTTTCTTCCAGCAGTTCCCGGTCCTCGGGGCTCAGTTCCAAACGTGCGAAAAGGTCGGGACGGCGCATCCTGGTCCTTAGCAGTGCCTGCCCGCGCCGCCAGCGGCGAATCGTCTCATGGTTGCCGCAAAGCAACACCGGCGGCACGCTCATGCCCTCGAAATCCCTGGGCCGCGTATACTGAGGATGCTCAAGGACCGGTTGGCTGAACGAATCCTCCAACGCCGACCCCTCATTGCCCAGCACCCCGGGAATAAGCCGGGCCACTGCATCCACTACGACCATGGCCGCAAGCTCTCCACCCGTCAAAACGTAGTCGCCGATCGATATCTGGTCGTCGGTAAAATATTCCGCTACCCGCTCGTCAACTCCCTCGTATCTTCCGCAAATAAGAACCAGACGAGGAAGCAGACTCAACCGCCGGGCAACCTCCTGGGTGAACAGCCGCCCCTGCGGAGTCAGCAATATGCTCCTGGCCGCAGGGCCGCTTGCCTCGATTGCTCGAAGGGCGCCGACTATGGGTTCGGGCTTCATCACCATTCCCTCTCCGCCCCCGAAGGGACGGTCGTCGGTCATCTGATGCCTGCCCGGAGCGAAATCGCGTATATTATGCACCCGAACATGGATGAGCCCGCGTTCGCGGGCCTTGCCGACCATGCCTTCTTCCAGGGGGGAAGAAAACATTGAAGGGAAAATCGTCAGAATATCAAAGATCATGACTCGAGGCCTTCCGGCAAATCCACTATAACTTTTCCGTTGGGCAGATCCACCTCGCTCACGACCCCTTCGATTGCAGGTATGAGCACTTCTTTGCCGCCGCCTTCCACCACGTAAACGTCATTGCTTCGGGTTTCCAGAACGGCGTTCAAAGTCCCAAGTGGTCTTCCCTCCTTTGTCTCGACCGAAAGCCCGA
This sequence comes from Deltaproteobacteria bacterium, assembly GCA_021793275.1. Classification (GTDB taxonomy): domain Bacteria; phylum Desulfobacterota; class Syntrophobacteria; order Syntrophobacterales; family Syntrophobacteraceae; genus SbD1. Next base: position 67,528 of record JAJYTC010000001.1, read on the forward strand.
TCAGTTGAAAATGATAATATTCCCCTTGCGGCAAGCGCGGCAGACGCTCGCTGTCGATAAAAATTTCCTTGCCGGTTAACGCTTCCGCCTGATCCCGGCCGGATATTTCTTCGAACTCGACAATCCAAACCCGATTTTGCGCGCGAAGACTTGCCAGCGTAAACTGCCGCTGCTCTCCGCTTTCCATCGAAAACAGCTTATCGCCGGCATCCAACTCATCGAAGGTTTCTCCGTAAGGAAAGACCTTCAGAGCTCCCCGGACTCCGTGAGCTTTTGTCACCTTCCCTATGGCAACCAGAAGGGACTTATCCATCGTTGCTATTCGATTATCTCCAAAACGGCCCTCTTGCGAATCTTGGTCGATGCAGCGCTGAGGATCGTCCTCATGGCGCGGGCAGTGCGCCCCTGCTTGCCGATCACTTTGCCAAGGTCCTCTTTGGATACCCGGAGTTCGATAACGGAGGTCTGCTCGCCCTCTATCTCGGAAACTCTCACCTTTTCCGGGTTATCAACCAATGCACGCGCCATAAACTCGATGAGTTCTTTCAACATGACTTCCTCCGGGTGAATGCGCTGGGTGATCAATTGGGAATTCAGCTCAGTTTCGCATGTTTCCTGATCAAGCTGCGAACGGTATCGGTCGGTTTCGCGCCCTGTCCCAGCCAATACTGGAGCCTCTCGCTGTCGATGTGCACATTAGTGTTCACGGGGAGCGGATCATAGGTGCCGATGTTTTCTATGAACCTGCCGTCGCGCGGCGCCTCGGACGAGGCGACAACTATCCTGTAGAACGGCCTTTTTTTCCTTCCGCCACGAGCCAAACGAATTTTAACCGGCATTAACTCTAAACCTCCTGTTCTCATCCACACGCCGGGTGCGGGAACGGCAACGCCCCTAAGGCGTTTGCACATGGGAATAACCATCTTCTTCACGTACCCGATCCACGGCGCACATCCGCCTTTGACTGGTACGGTAAAATTTTCTATATAATGCATAATGCTTAGATTAAAAAGGGAAAAATGACCCCTTTCGCCTCACTTTCCCTTTCTTTTTTTTCGCTCCCCCGCCCGCGCCCATCATCTGGCGCATCATCCTGCGCGAATCCTCGTAGCCTTTGAGCAGCCGGTTGACGTCCTGAACGCTCGTCCCGCTCCCATTGGCAATCCTTCGCCTGCGACTCGCGTTCAATATATCCACGTTCCTGCGCTCCTCTGCGGTCATCGACCGGATGATCGCTTCCATGCGCACGAATTCCTTCTCGTCTACCTTGACCTTCTTCAGCTCCTTCAAGGCCCCCATGCCCGGAAGCATGCTCATTATCTGTTCAAACGAGCCCAGTTTTCTCACCTGCTGAAGCTGGCCGAGAAAATCTTCCAGGGTAAAAGCGTCTTGTCTGAACTTGCGGGCGAGCTCCTCGGCCTGTTTTTCGTCAAAAGCCTCCTGGGCCTTCTCTATCATCGTCAGGACATCGCCCATCCCGAGAATCCGCGAGCTCATCCTGTCGGGATAAAATACTTCCAGGGCATCCATCTTTTCGCCGACGCCTACAAACTTTATCGGGCAGTTGGTGACCGAACGGATCGAAAGGGCCGCCCCGCCCCGCGCGTCGCCGTCGAGCTTAGTGAGGATAACCCCGGTCAGCCCCAGCTTTTCATTAAACGCACCGGCAATCTGTACCGCGTCCTGGCCCGTCATGGAGTCTGCTACAAGAAGGAGCTCTGCGGGCGATAGAATGGTTTTTAGCCGCAAGAGCTCATCCATGAGTTGGGCGTCGATATGCAGCCGACCTGCCGTATCAACCAGGAGAGTATCACAATTTTCCAGGCGGGCGTAATTTAAAGCTTCTTCGACAATCCGTTCGGGGGTCTGGCCGGACTTTGAAGAATAGACAGGAAGCTTCAACTGTCCGGCAAGGGTAATCAACTGATCGATGGCAGCGGGTCGGTAGACATCGGCCGGGACAAGACAGGGCCTTCTGCCGTCGTTTGAGAGCTTGCGGGCCAGCTTTGCCGCAGTCGTCGTCTTGCCGGAGCCCTGCAGGCCGACCAGCATCACGGCGACCGGCAGCCGCCCGGAGAGTTTGAGCGGCTCGGCGCTTCCACCCATAAGGGCGGCCAACTCCTCATGTACGATCTTTATAACCTGCTGACCGGGCGTGAGGCTCTGCATCACTTCCTGCCCTATGGCCCTCTCATTGATGCCGGCAACGAAATCCTTGGCCACCTTATAGTGGACGTCGGCCTCGAGCAGCGCCATCCTCACTTCCCTGAGGGCCTCTTTTATATTGGCTTCGGTGAGCTTGCCCCGGCCGCGTAAATTCTTGAAGATTTTTTCAAATTTTCCCGACAGATTATCGAACATTTCTCCCGCCTCTCGGCTTGCGCCTCAGCAAATGCATTCCGCCCGCATCACATTATATGCCGGTTAGCATAGTATAGCATCAATCAGAAACGGGTTCCATCGGAGGCTTTATCCGCGTCGCCCGGAGTGAAAACAGCCGACGAACCGCGCAAAGATATCCTCTTTGTCATTGTCTTACCGACCGGGCAAGGCCCCAGCTCGGCCAGCATGCGTCTTTCTTCCGGCCCCAAATCCCCCTTAAGCTCCACTTCGTATTCGAAAACGGTCTCCTCGGGATCGTCCCGGTTGAGCGAAACTTTCACCCTCACCTCGTCCAGGCGAATTTTACTTTTGTCCGCAAACATTCTCAGATTCATGTTGATGCAACTGGCAAGGGCCGCCTCGAGCAGATCGTGGGGACGAAAACCCGAACCGCTCCCTCCTTTGTCGGACGTCGTATCGCAAAAACCTTCGCTCTTTCCGTCCGTAAACATCGTTCTATACGGCGTATCGCCGCTGACGCTCACTATCATTTTTCGCTTCCTCTCCGTGACAGTTACTTCAGCACGATTTCCCTGAAATCGTCGGGCTCGGATAGGAGCCTTTCTTCAGGCTTTCCGGCCCAGGTCATCGTAAACTCACGAAAATAGCTCATCATTGCGATGTTTAGCTTAAAGCGCATCCCGGCCTTCAATTTATCGACCCCGAACCACTTAGCCGGGAAAAATGCTTCTATGGCAATGCGGGGAATGGATTCGTGTATTTTTTCCAGGCGCCCGTTTGTCGGCAGCTTCTGCACGCAGACGCCGTTTTCCAACCGAAAGAGCTCCGGGTCGATTTTAAATCCACCGGGAGAGGAAGGGTTTTTTTGCGGGATAAGGTATATGGCCAGGTGGTTTCTCACGCCCTTTGATTTCACAGTAAAATGGAGCTGAAACGCTTCGGATTTCGGAAATTCACCCCTGTAGGCCAAAAAACCAGGGTCCGCATAATCCTGCGACAGGCTGAAAAGGTAAAAACCCTCCGGTCTCCATGTGAGGTGAACCTCGGCAAAGGGCACATACGGTGCAGGCGCGGTAAAACCGGAAAGCAGCGTTTTTTCCTTGTCCCATTCGACGAGGGTCTGATCGCGGAGGTCAATCCGGTAATGCGCCCTTGGCACCAATACCGGCCCGGGCTCTGCGGATCTTTTCGCCTCCCGGCGCAGGCTCTTTTCGTGCACCTGCGCCAGGACCGGGTTCAGTTTTTGAAATTGTTCGGTCAGCAACCGATAGGGCCTGTTCGCCGTATCGATAAGCCCCATATCGTAGTCTTCGCCGTCCGGTCGTCCTCCGAGCGGCTCGTCGTAATACTGAAACCACTGCGTGCCTGCCACGTTGGGGAAACGGGCAAAGTTGAGCAGCGCCCTGCCCGCTCCCCATGCCCTCTCCGCCTGGGTTGGGACGGTCATGAAATGGCCGCGGTGCGGATTAATTTTGCCGAAGTCCTCGTTGAGGTTGTCGCTCCGGTTTCGATCGGCGGAAAAATAGAATTCGCTCACCAAAACAGGCTTGTTGTCGAGTTTTCGCAGTCCGTCGAAGTAGTAGGGCGCGACCCAGCCGTCTGGAGTATCGACATTATAATTAGTCGAAATCGCGTCAACATTGTTTCCCATCGCCCGTATCACAACCTGGTTGTAATAAGAGGCCAACCTGTCGCCAAGCACCAGAGCCCGAGGGTCGGCCGCGTGAATCGCCACGTACATCAGTTTGTAATAGCGCCTCGCCAGTGCGCCCATAAACCGGTCCGCCAGCCGGATGCCGTTTCCGCCCGGCCTCAATTTGAGGGCGGCCCCGGCCTTCTTGAGGTCCTCGAAATTTTTCGCTCCGCCCCGGGGCGCCCAGTCGACAAGAAGAGCCTTCCAGCTTCCTCCATAGGTGTTGTAGATCATTCGCCAGAGAAATCTCTTGGTGTGGTTTTTCCAGGGGGCCTTCAAAAACCAGATGAACAGCGCCGAATTCCACCACCCCAGTTCGTTATCACTAAAGTATCCTATGAGTTGCGGCATGTTTCGGTAAGGGGCGGTAAGCTCCCGGGCCTTTTTCATGACAATTTTTCTCATTTTGGGAGCGAAGGGATCGTGCCAGTGGAACAGGCAGCACCGGCCCAGTTCCAAATCCACCATGACCGGCAGTCCTATCTTGGGCGAGTTGTCGCACCAGGCCCCCAGAGTGTTGAATCCCCAATCCCTTAGCCGTGCGGCGACCGCGGTGCGCCATTTATCGACCGAAGGGTAAAAATTGGCCCAAAAAAATGCATGCTCGGTCACGCCCCTTTCGCATTCGAGGCCGGGGTTGACGAAGTCGACGCCCTTGGAATAAAAAAGCTTCCCCTGTGGATCGACCAGCCACCAGACCCCGTTTATATTCGCCGTGCGCCATCCTTTCCCCCCCGCGTCAACCTTCATTGGATGGCCGAGAGTTTGCGGAGGGCAGGCAAAAACCACACTCGAAAGCAAAACAGCGACAAACAGAGAAAACCTGTACCGAAACCGCAAATGCAAAACATCCCCCATGCTTGTTACTCACTGTTCACTGAATTGATATTGATACAGGGCGGCGAAAGGACCCTGCGCTCTGATCAGCTCATTAAAAGAGCCCTGCTCGATGATCTCGCCTTTGCCAAGCACAATGATCCTGTCCGCCTTGCGGACGGTCGAAAGCCTATGGGCGATGATGAAGGTGGTCCTTCCCAGGGTCAGTTGTTCCAGGCCTTCCATGATGAGGGCTTCCGTTTCGGCATCCACCGAAGAAGTCGGCTCGTCGAGAATCAGGATAGGGGAGTCGCGAAGAATGGCGCGGGCAATGGTTATGCGCTGGCGCTCTCCCTCCGAAAGGGTCGCGCCCTGCTCCCCTACTACCGTATCATATTTTTCGGGAAGTCTGTCGATCGAATCATGTATTCGGGCAAGTTTTGCTGCGGAGATTATCTCTTCGATCCCGGCTTCCGGCCTCCCGTAGGCTATGTTTTCCCGGACTGAAATGGGAAAAACCAGGGGGGGCTGGAGCACCATGGAGATCTGGGCTCGAAGCGACTTCAATTTGAAGTCGCGCACATCCACGTCGTCTATTAGGACTCTACCTTCCATCGCGTCATAGAAACGGGGAATCAGGCTGACCAGCGTTGATTTTCCAACACCCGTCGGACCCACAAAAGCGATTTTTTCCCCCGGCTTGACGCTCAGGTTTATGTCCTTTAGCACCGGTTGGTGCGCGCTGTAGTGAAAGCAGACGTTTTCCAGGGTAACCTTCCCCCTGGTTCCCGATTTTCCAAACGAGCGGGGGCCTTCCTTGAGGTCCTTTTCGACTTCGAGTATTTCGAACACGCGATCCACGCCGACTTTGGCGCCTTGCACCATCCCCCATGTCGTGCATATGGTGTTTATAGGGCTGTAGAGCGAAGCCAGGTAGGTGGTAAAGACGATTATTCCCCCCACGGTCAGGCGCCCCGACATGACGTGCATCGCCCCTACCCACACAACCATCGCTGTCCCCACGGCCATCACCACATTGACAACGCCGGAGTAAAATGTCTGAAGAGTATAAAGCTTGAGGCTCGCTCCCAGGCTTTTGTCGCTTGCGCTCATGAACTTGCGGTGCTCTTCCTCTTCCTTGGTGAATGCCTGGATGATGCGTATCGCGGACATGGCCCGCTGCACGACGGTATAAACTTCGCTTTCCTCCTGCCGCGCAAGGACTGAAGCCGAGGTGATTCTGCGGCTCATAACGACAATGGATGCCAATAGCACGGGGCACACAGCCAGGGAAAGAATGGTAAGTTCCCAGTCGATCTTTACCATTACCGCGAACATGCCGCCCAGCAGAACCAGGGCGGTCAATATAGGAAATACCCCGTTCATCGTAAGACTTTGGATGGCATAAGTATCGGAGGTAACCCGGTAGAGCAGGTCTCCCACCTGGCGGCGGTTGTGAAATGCAAGCGAAAGACGCTGCAAGTGGGCATAGAGGTCCCGGCGCATGTCGTTTACCATCTTCTGGCCTATCTTGATGGTGGTGTAGTTGTTCAGGAGCGTAATGCCGCCCAGGACGATATAGATAACCACAAGACTGCCGGTCGCCAGGATAAGAAGAGTGGAGTGAGGAAAACCTCTTGCGAAATGCCACCGCACCGGTTTGCCGTTGAGCACGTTGTCAATTATGACCTTGAGCGGCCATGGTTTGAGAAGTTCGCAGCCGCTCATGACGAATACCTCGGCAAGCGCCACAATGAACGGCAACCGATAAGGCCATAAATATTTAAGGACCCTCTTCAACATAGATAATTTCTTTCTTGCAGAACCCTTTTCGATTTAGTAGTCTGAGCGGCACCAAAATTCGGCGCCGGGCATTGCCCACTTCTAAGCGCTCCGACTGACAAATTTCAACGCGTTTTTAATCCGGCTCTCATAAAAGGGAAAGCAAAAACTCCCGGGTGGCGAACAAAAATTTGGGTGGGACTCCGACACCGGCCGCATTGGAATTCCACCAGAGAGGTTTGACCACCGCTACGCACGGTCGATAAACTGAGTGCCGACGGCCATTTCCAGGGGCCTTCCGGAAAGTGCGTTCATCTTTATCGATATTAGCGGCGCAATATTTCTCGCAATCCTCGCACCTCCCACCTGCTTGAAGGAGCACCGTAAGATTCGTTGCTTTGACAATTAATATTTTTGCTTCCGCCGTACCGGCTTATTTGGAGTGAACGGCTTTTTTTCTTACGTCTGATTGCCTGTAGGAGTTTCACATGAGCCAAGGAAAAGATCTATTGGATAAATTGGCGCGGAAGGGGATCTCACGAAGAGATTTCATGAAGTATTGCGGGGCCCTTACCGCAACATTGGGACTGTCCTCAGCTTACGTTCCCAAAGTGGCCGCCGCGATCAAAAAAGCCTCACGGCTTCCTGTTGTGTGGCTGACAATGGCCGAATGCTCAGGCTGCATAGAAGCTACCCTACGAACGACATATCCATGGATCGACACGCTGCTGCTCGACATCGTTTCGATGGACTATCTCGACATGATCATGGCGCCCTCCGGTCAAGCGGCGGAAAAGTCCCTTCATGATTCGGTCCTCAGAAATACCGGCAAATTTGTGCTTGTAGTAGAGGGCGCGATCCCGACGGGGGCAAACGGAAATTTCGGGACAATGGGCGGCGGCAAGACAATGGTCGAGGTGATAAAGGATGTGGGACCGAAGGCAGCGGCCATCATCGCTATCGGGACATGCTCATCCTACGGCGGACTGCCTGCGGCATCGCCCAATCCCACTCAGGCCAAGAGCGTGAGCGAGGTTACCGGCCTCCAAACCATAAACGTCCCGGGCTGTCCGCCCAACCCGATTAATTTCGTGGGCACCATTGTAAATTATCTGCTGTTCGGAAAGATGCCCGCGCTCGACGACAAGAGGCGCCCCCTTTTCGCTTACGGGCAGATCATTCATGACCAGTGCCCCAGAAGGGCTCATTTCGACGCCCACGAATTCGTCACCAACTTTAACTCCGAAGAAGCCAGAAAAGGTTTCTGCCTCTACCAGATGGGGTGCAAGGGCCCCCAAACCCACAATAACTGCGCCAAAGTCCTTTTTAACGAAGGCACGAACTGGCCGGTGGGGGCCGGACATCCCTGTATAGGGTGCAGTGAGCCCGATTTCTGGGATAAAGAAGCTCCCTTTTTCAACCCCATTTCCTGATCGATCGGGCCTTTCGGGTGACAGGGAAAATTCGAGTGGTGCGTTTTTTCATTTAAGGAGAAACAATCATGGAACGAGTGGTTATAGACCCGATCACCAGGATCGAGGGGCACCTCAAAATCGAGGTGGAAGTAAACGACAGAAGGGTGACCAACGCGTGGAGCAGCGGGACCCTTTTCCGGGGCATAGAGCTGATTCTCCAGGGCAGGGACCCGCGGGACGCCAACCTCATCACGCAACGCGCCTGCGGTGTTTGCACCTACGTTCACAGCCTGGCCTCCATCCGTGCGGTCGACAACGCCCTCGGGTCGCAACTGGCCGATAACGGGCGCATCATCCGCACACTTCTCCTCGGCTCCCAGTATCTCCATGATCATATTGTCCATTTCTATCACCTCCAGGCGCTCGACTGGGTGGACATAGTGAGCGCGTTGAAAGCCGATCCGAGAAGGACCGAAGCCCTTGCCGCAAGAATCTCCCGCAACGCCCACGGAGACGACGTAAACGATTTTTTCGAGGTGCAAAACCGCCTCAAAAAATTTGTCGAAAGCGGTCAACTCGGACCTTTCGCCAATGGCTATTGGGGCCACCCCGCTTACAGGCTTCCACCGGAAGCCAACCTGTTGATCGTTACCCACTACCTTGCAGCCCTGAGGCAACAAACCCGTACAGCAAGGCTGATGGCCATATTCGGAGGCAAAAATCCCCATACCCAGAGCATGACTCCGGGCGGGGTAACCTGCGCGACGGAACTTTCCTCCGAGAGGATCGGCGAATTCAAGTACATCTGGGAACAGACCATGGACTTCGTCGATAATGTCTATCTTCCGGACATGATCGCCATCGCCAGCTTTTACAAGGATTGGGGCCGGATCGGCGGGACCGGTAACTTTCTGACCTACGGCGACTTCCCGATGGGGCCAAAGGAACCCGATGACTTTTTGCTGCCCGGCGGTGTCATCTTTAACCGCAATCTGGACAAGATCGAACCGGTCGATGTCACACTAATCACCGAGCAGATCAAACACAGCTGGTATGAAGGCAAGCCCGAGGGACTAAACCCGGCCCGGGGCGAAACAAAACCTGATTTCACCAAGTACGATACCAAGGGGCAATATAGCTGGATAAAAGCGCCGCGCTACAAGAACGAGCCCATGGAAGTCGGACCGCTCGCCCGCGTTCTGGTTGCCTACGGCAAGAAAGTTCCGGCGGTGGAGGAAAACGTCGATATGGTCCTGGAGAAGCTTGCCGTGCCCAAAGCCGCGCTATTCTCCACCCTGGGCAGGACTGCGGCCAGGGCGATCGAGACCAAGGTCGTGGGAGACGCGATGGGGAAACTGATTGTCCAATTGGTCGAAAACATCAAAAAAGGCGACCTCAACATCTGCGATCCGAGGCCGTGGGACTCGATGCCCGCAGACGGCGCAGGCGTCGGCTTGAACGACGTGCCCCGCGGCGCGCTCGGCCATTGGATCACAGTCAAGGACAGGAAGATCGTCAACTATCAGATGGTCGTTCCCTCTACGTGGAACCTCGGCCCGCGAGACGCTGCCGATAAGATGGGACCAGTGGAGGAGGCGCTGGTAGGCGCCCCGGTTTTCGACACCCGAAGACCTGTAGAAATCCTTCGAATTGTTCACTCCTTCGATCCCTGCCTCGCATGCGCTGTGCACCTGATCGACGCAGAGAACGAGGAAGTCTACAAGTTTGACGTTGTCTAAAACCCGCTTTTTGAGTATCTAATAAGGGATTTGGCAAGTGCTTGCTCCACTGGCGGCTAAGTGGCCGCGCGCGGGCCGGTTCCCCCTTTTTTTGTTGCCTGATGCATACGAGGCACTCTCTAAATGTCTGAAAAGCATATACTGGTGCTCGGGGTCGGCAATCTGCTGCTGGGCGACGAAGGCACGGGGGTTCGCGTAATCGAGAAACTGGAGGACGAATACGTTTTTTCGAAAAACGTGGAACTCTACGACGGAGGGACACTGGGGCTTCGACTGATAGAACCGATCAGCCGGGCAGGCTTTGCCATAGTGGTCGATATCGTGCGCGCAGGCGGCGCACCCGGCACCATATACCGCATCGAGGAAAAGGATTTTTTCAAAAAGATCCCTTACAAGTCCTCGCTCCACGAGTTAAATATCGTGGAGACCCTTATCTACGCCGAGGAGCTTGGCAACAAGCCCGAAACGGTCGTGATCGGAATCGAGCCGCAAGACTGGACGACGTGCAGCACCGAATTGAGCGGCCCGGTGCGAAGCCGCATGGAGGATATAGTTTCTGCTGTCTTAAAAGAGATTGAAACAGCGGGAGGCTCCTGGAAGAAGGCCGAACAGCCGGCTCAATCCGCCAGGGTATTGTAAATCCACCGCGGAGTCGCAGAGACCGCGGTGGCGGAGAATGCATATCTATATAGATTGGGTAGTTCCTCTGCGCTCTTTGCGACTCTGCGGTGAACGGTTTTTCCTGTCTTTGGAGAAAGGAAGCGCAATGTGTCTGGCCATTCCCGGTGAGGTGGTGCAGATCGATGAAGGCGTTGCAACCGTGCGGATTGGAGACTCGCTCAGAAAGGCCTCTCTTTTGCTCCTGTCCGAAGAGCCCGGTCTCGGCGATTATGTCATAGTGCATGCGGGATTTGCGCTTCATGTGGTCGACCCCGCTGAGGCCGCCGAATCCCTTCGTCTTCTGCGCGAGATGGCAGCATTCGCCGATGAAGAACCTTCATGAAGGCCGAATGGATCTATGAAGAAAAGCTTTGAACGCTACAAGCCCGCCGTGCACCGGCACTGGCTTGTTTTCGCCGCGGGGGTCGAATGGTGCGCCGTGGGTATCGGACTGATTGCGGTGGCATGCTACTGGCTCTACCCTTCAACGTGGCCCTTGAGGATCGCTATTGCAGCACTGGGCGTCGCCCTGGGCGTGGGGATGTATCTTCTTGCTTTTTGCCGCCTCGTCAGGAAGAACCTCAAAAGGATCGAACGCAAACCGGAGGTGGTTTGCCTTTTCGCCTTCCAGGGCAAACGGGTCTATTTTCTCATCCCTGTTATGATGGCAATGGGTTATGCGATCAGGCATTCCTCCCTTCCCAAAGAGATTGCCGCAGCGGTCTATTTTACCATGGGAATGGCGCTGATCCTTGGAAGTTCCTCGTATTTTCGGCGATTTTCAACCGAGAGCGCCGCTGAATAGTTGGAAGTGAAGAGTGAACAGTGAACAGTTATGAGAAAAGGCTTTCCTCCAGTCACTGTTCACCGCTCACTGTTCACTGGTTTTCTGAGAGAAGGAGGATGGGGTTTGGCCGTATCGGATCGTAAGCTCTACAACATAAAACTGCGCGACCGGGTGATCGAACTGGGCCGGCGCACGCTCATCATGGGTATTCTCAACATAACTCCGGATTCCTTTTCGGATGGAGGCCGCTTCGACGACTACGACCGGGCGCTCGCCCGGGGCTTCGAGCTGATTTCCGCCGGCTCGGACATCCTCGACATAGGAGGCGAATCGACAAGACCCGGGTCGGCCCCGACACCTGTCGAGGTGGAACTCGAACGGGTGCTCCCGATTATCCGGGAGGTGCGCAAAAACAGCGACATCCCGATCTCGATCGACACCGAGAAGGCCGAAGTGGCCATCAAAGCTCTTGAGGCCGGCGCCGACATAATCAACGATGTAAGCTCTCTGCGGTTTGATCCCGACATGGCGCGAGTAGCGGCTCAATCGGGGGCGCCACTCATCCTGATGCACATGCTGGGCATTCCGAAAACGATGCAGGTAGATCCCGTCTACGAAAGCGTTATATCCGAGATAATTGCATTTCTGGAAGAACGGATGAAATACGCCGTCGAAAACGGCGTGGACCGCAACCAGATAATAGTCGATCCCGGCATAGGTTTCGGCAAAACCGTCACGCACAATCTGAAAATAATAAGAGATCTCGACTCTTTTTCGTGCATGGACCGCCCGATATTGCTGGGCGCTTCGCGCAAAAGGTTCCTTGGCGCGATCCTTGGCCGTCCGGAAATGGAAAGGGAGTTGGGGACCGCGGTGGTTGACGCCTTTGGTATTGCCGGCGGCGCCCATATAGTTAGAGTTCATGATGTTGCTTTCCATCGAGAAGCGGTTCGAGTTGCGGAAGCTATTCGAGACGGGTGCTTTGCCGCCTGAACGGCCGCGAAAGCAGCGCCGTTTTCTGTGAAGTGCTCTTCTTCTTTTGCTATGGAGACCATATGGGAAAGCTTTTCGGTACCGACGGAATTCGAGGTGTTGCAAATATTTTCCCCATGACGACCGACCTGGCGATGAAAGTCGGGTCCAGTACCGCCTACATTTTCAAAAGCAAACACCGGCGGCCCAAGATCATCATCGGAAAGGACACTCGCATTTCCGGCTACATGATCGAAAACGCCATCACTTCGGGAATCTGCTCGATGGGGGTCGACGTGCTCCTGGTCGGTCCTTTGCCTACGCCCGGCATAGCCTATATCACAAGCAGCATGCGCGCCGATGCCGGCATAGTCATTTCAGCCTCCCATAATCCCTACGAGTATAACGGCATCAAGATATTCGGCAACGACGGCTTCAAACTTCCCGATGAAACCGAAAATTACATCGAGGAACTCGTTCTAAGCGGTGATATAGATAAAGTGCCCAAGCCTCCGGCCTCCGGGATAGGCAAGGCGCGGCGCATCGACGACGCCCAGGGCCGCTATATCGTATATCTGAAAAACACCTTCCCCCGGGACCTTACCCTCGAAGGGCTGAAAATAGTTATAGACTGCGCGAACGGCGCCGCGTACAGGGTCGCCCCTTCGGTTTTCGAAGAACTGGGCGCCGAGGTCGTGCTAACAGGCGACCGGCCAAACGGCAAGAACATAAACAGGGATTGCGGCGCCCTTTTCCCCGGGAATATGGCTGCGGTTGTTCGCGACAGCGGCGCCAACGCCGGTTTTGCCCTTGACGGTGACGCAGACAGGGTGATTCTGGCCGATGAAAAAGGCGAGATACTCGACGGCGACCAGATTATGGCTATCTGCGCCAAGCATTTCATTGAACGCGGCAGGCTCAAAGATAACACCGTCGTTGCGACGATTATGAGCAACCTCGGATTCGAAGTGGCGTTGCGCGCCCTGGGCGGGAGTCTGATCAGGACCCCGGTCGGCGACAGGTACGTAGTCGAACAGATGCGCAAAAACAAGTATAATCTCGGAGGCGAACAATCCGGCCACATGATCTTCCTCGATCACGGCACCACGGGCGACGGCATTCTTTCGGCGCTCCAGGTCTTTGCCGTTATGCTCCGTGAAGGCCGGCCGCTCTCCGAACTCAAAAAGATCATGGAACATTACCCTCAAAAGCTTGTAAACGTTTCCGTGTGCACGAAAAAGCCAATCGAGCAGGTACCGGAAATAACCAGGCTCCAACGGGCCATGGAAGAGCGTCTGGGGACCGAAGGACGGCTCGTGATACGGCCCTCGGGGACCGAACCGGTCATCCGCGTCATGGTCGAAGGCGCCGATTGTAAAGTCATTGAGGAGGTCGCATCCTCGATGGTCTCATGCATCCGGCAGCACATGAACGGCGAACAGTAAACAGGAACCTTCTATGCTTCTCACTTTAGACATCGGCAACACCAACACCGTACTTGGTTTGTTCGAAGACGACGTCCTGGTGCACGACTGGCGTATTCGAACCGAAGTCAACATGACCATCGACGAATACGCGATAACCCTTCGCAGTCTGTTTGCAGTGCATGGAATAGACCTGGACAGGGTAACCGACGTGATCATATCGTGCGTAGTGCCGCCTGTGTTGAACGCCGCCGAGCGCTTTTGCCGAAGATATTTCGGGACCGAGGCGCTGGTGGTGGGCCCGGGAATCAAGACCGGCATGCCCATCCTCTACGATAACCCCAGGGAAGTGGGAGCGGACAGGATTGTAAACGCCGTTGCGGCCTTTGAGATGCACAAGGACGCGGTGATTGTCGTCGATTTCGGCACGGCTACGACCTTCGATTTCATTTCCGAGCGCGGTGAATACATGGGAGGGGTTATCAGCCCGGGCATCATGATTTCATGCGAAGCTCTTTTCCAGAAGGCTTCCAAGCTGCCACGGGTCGAGATATTCGCGCGTCCGCCCTCCATAGTGGCCAAGAATACTATTGCGTCGATGAATGCCGGGATAGTTTTCGGCTATGCGGGCCTGGTCGAAGGGATCATCTCGAGGATAAAAAAAGAGGTGGGCCGTCCCATGTATGTGATTGCAACCGGCGGACTGGCTGCGCTTATCGCCAGCGAGTGCCCGGTGATCGATGAAGTGGACGATTATCTCACCCTCAACGGACTGAGAATAATTTTCGACCGGAACAAGATCCGGCGTGGCCCCTGATGAACTGTAAAGCAGGATTCCGAAGCCTTGGTCCGGGGAGCGCGGTCGCTTTGGTGGCGCCGGCGGGCCCTTTTGAAGCGGAGAGCTACGAAAAGGGCGCGAGCGTGCTCCGCTCGGCCGGATACGCGGTGGTCCCGGGCAGGAATGCATTCAAAAAGCAGGGCTACCTGGCAGGAACGGATCGCGACCGGATCGAGGACCTTACCGAAGCAGTCCTGGACCCGGCAATCGAAGCTATTATATGCATTCGGGGCGGCTACGGCAGCGGGCGGCTGCTTCCCCGAATTCCGTTCCAAAGCTTCCGCGGCAATCCCAAACCGTTCATCGGGTTCAGCGACATCACTTTTCTCCATCTTGGCCTGGCGAGCATGGCGGGCTGGACCACCTTCCACGGTCCGAACCTTGTCGGCATGAACGCTGTGGCGCAGAGGGCGGAAAGCGTCCTCGATGTCCTTTCCGGAAAAGCTTCGTTCCATTGGACGTTTGGTCCCGAACAGGTCCTCAGGCCGGGCAGGGTCGAAGGCCCCGTGCTCGGGGGAAACCTCAGTTGCCTTACACGCCTGATCGGGACGGTCTATATGCCCGATTTGGCAGGGGCACTTCTGCTTATCGAAGACTGCAGCGAAGCGCTCTATCGGCTCGACCGGATGATGAACCATCTAGAGCTCGCCTCGGTGCTGCCCACCCTGGGCGCAATCCTGCTCGGAGATTTCGATCGATGCGCCCGGGAAAGCGACATATGCGCCATGATCATGGATCACGTAAGCGACTATGACTTTCCGGTGGTTCGCGGTCTTCCTTTCGGCCACGGCGAAAGAAATGACGTCATCCCGCTTGGCCCGCCCTTTTTACTGGATACGAATGAACGTGTGCTCGCCATACTCGAAACCCCTTTTGTCCGCTGATTCGCGGTCCCGCCTCGATGAAGAATTTGAGGCGGCCGTTTCAAGGGGTGTTTTTTCAGGGGCATCCCTGCTTGTCTCGAGCCATCGAAAGGTCGTATTCGAACGTATGTGGGGAAGGGTGGAAACGACGGGCGCTCCGCTCACCCCGGCTGTTCGCTTCGATCTCGCTTCGTTGACAAAGCCCCTGGTAACGGCCCCGCTCTGCATGACGGCGGTGCAAGGCGGCTCTATCGATCTCGACGATCCCATCTCGAGGTTTTTTCCGGGCCGCGTCCCCGAAGACAAAACAGCGATCACCGTAAGAAGCCTGCTTTCCCACTCCTCGGGCCTTCCACCGTATGCGCCTTTCTACCTGGAGCTGATTAAACTGCCTTCCGGCGCAAGGAAAGAAGCGCTCGCTTCGATGATCCTGCAAACTCCCCTCGATAATCCTCCGGGAAAAGCCGCCAATTACAGCGACCTTGGCTTTATGCTGCTGGGGCTGATCCTCGAGCGGCAACTGGCTGGAAGGCTCGATCGGCTCGCCGGGAACCTTTTGTTCACTCCCCTTGGTATCGATGAACTCCATTTTTGCCTGTTGAACGGTGGCGAGGATTCAGACACCGTGCCTCCCTCCTCGCCTGCGGCGACCTTGCAAGCAGGCAACCCGGCCGGCGCCCCGGGCGCCTATGCCGCCACCCAGTTTTGCCCGTGGAGAAAGAAGCTGCTCTCGGGCGAAGTGGACGATGAAAACGCCTGGGCGCTCGATGGGGTAGCCGGCCATGCCGGTCTTTTCGGAACGGCCAGGGGGGTCTTCGAACTCCTGTCCTTCCTGTGGGACCTCTACGAAGGGGAGTGCCGGCCGCCATCTCCCGCCTCCGTTCCGCCGCTTCCGCTCATAGGCGCCGAGATCGTCCGGATGTTCTGGACACGCGCCGAACTCGGCGCGGAGGCTCCGAGCACCTGGTGTCTGGGCTTCGATACTCCAAGCCCTGAGGGTTACTCGAGCGCCGGGCGGTTTGTTTCCAAAAAGGCTGTCGGCCACCTGGGATTTACCGGCGTCTCTTTTTGGCTGGACCTGGAAAACCACGTCCTGATAATTCTTCTTACCAATCGCGTCCATCCGACGCGCAAAAATGACGAAATCCGGCATTTCAGGCCGCTCTTGCACGATATCGTCATGAAAGCACTCTTATATGGAAACTGACGGCATAAAGAAAATATATCTTGTGGGTATCGGGGGAATCGCCATGGGGACCCTGGCTACAATGCTAAAGGAGAGCGGTTTCGATGTGGCCGGGTCCGACCGAAACCTTTACCCCCCGATGAGTACGCATCTTCAAAACCTGGGTATTCCGCTCTTCGAAGGATTTTCGCCTGAAAACCCTGAAAAGTTCGCCCCGGACCTTTTTGTCATGGGAAACGTCATACGGCGGGACAATCCGGAAGCGCAGTTCGTCATGGCGCAGGACAAGCCCTGTCTATCGATGCCGCAGGCGATTTCCCGGTTCTTTCTGGACGGGCGAAAAAGCATTGTCGTAGCCGGGACCCATGGAAAAAGCACAACGTCGTCTCTACTGGCATGGGTCCTCGAACGGGGCGACAAAGACCCGCGCGCCTTCATCGGGGCTTTCCTCAAGGATTGGGGCCGCAGCTACCGGTTGGGATCGGGTGAATACATGGTGGTGGAAGGAGATGAATACGATACGGCCTTTTTCGACAAGGGTCCGAAATTTCTCCATTACCAGCCTCACATCGGGATAGTTGGAAGCATCGAATTCGATCATGCCGATATCTTCGCCGACCTCGAAGCTATTTTGAAGGCGTTCCGCAATTTTGTCAGGCTGATCCCCGAGAGCGGATTTCTCATCCTCAATGGCGACGACCCGAACTGCGTCCCCCTCGCTTCCGAATGCAAAGGACATGTGATCACCTACGGCAGCTCACGCCGCGCCGACTGGCGAATTTCAAACGTCCAATACCATCCGGGCGAGGTATCCTTCCAACTGCGAAATCCTGTGACCATGAGGGAGGAGACTTTCCGATCGATACTGCCCGGCAGGCACAACGCCTGGAACGTCACGGCGGTTATCGCGGCTGCGACCCTTGCCGGAATGAGCTCGAAATCCATTCAGGAGGCTCTGCTGGCTTTTGGCGGAGTAAAAAGGCGCCAGGACGTGATAGGCGAATTCGGAGGTGTTCTCGTGATGGATGATTTCGCTCATCATCCGACCGCCGTCCATGAAACGCTTCTCGCGCTCAAACTCTTCCATCCCCTGCGGCGCCTGATCGCGGCTTTCGAGCCAAGGAGCAACTCCAGCAGGAGGAACGTTTTCCAGCAACTCTATTCCGGCGCATTTTCAGCAGCCGACATCGTGTGTATAAAGCAGCCGCCCGCGATGGACTCGATCCCGGGACAGGAAAGACTCGACGCCGTGCGCCTGGTCGAAGATATCCGCGAGCGTGGAAAAGATGCCCGCTTCTTCGAAACCGCGGACGCGCTGCTCGGGTTCCTGCTCCAGTGCGTCCGCTCCGGCGATCTCATTGTCTGCATGAGCAACGGGAGCTTCGACGGCCTTACGCAGAGACTGGCCGACACACTGCCGCAGCGGAGTGAACAGTGAAGATTGAAAACGCTTTCCGGGCGAAGGACAAAAGCGCCGGGAGCTGTGCCCCCAGCACCTCCACGGGATCCGGCACCATGATTTGAATTACCCCCTGTCGGGGCGTTGCCGTTGACTCCGGCATGGTCAATGATATACATTTTACGATGTCTATCTCGAGGGAATTTGCCATGCAGGTCTCGAAATGGGGTAACAGTCTTGCCATCCGGTTGCCCGCCTCCGTGGTTGAGCCACTGGGTCTTAGGGAAGGCGACGAAATTGAGGTGCTTATTGCGGACGAACGGGGGTTCCGAGTAAGGAAAAAGACCGGCAGAGAGGCTTTCATCGAACGGTTGCGCAGGTTTCGGGGAAAGCTGCCGGCCGATTTCAACTTCGATCGACACGAGGCCAACGACCGATCCTAAAGTCTTTATCGACACCAATGTGCCGCTCTGCCCTCATCCGAGCCGGGTAGATTGGGGTGAGAGAAGCGAACCCCAACATTTTCCACGGGTGGTCGCCTGATGCGATACCGACGCGCCAAGGTAGCAGGAGGAACCTATTTCTTCACGCTCAACCTGGCTGAGCGGGACCGAACGGCGCGGGTGGACCATGTGGACTCACTTCGATCGCCCATACGGGAGGTTATGGCGAGACGCCCTTTTTATATCGATGTCATAGTGATCCTTCCCGATCATCTCCATGCTCTGTGGACTCTACCGATGAACGATTGTGATTATCCAATGCGGTGGGCTTTGATCAAAGCGGGATTTTCGCGGCAGGTTCCCCGGGGCGAGCGATGCAATCCGAGCCGTGTATCCAAGAGCGAACGAGGCATTTGGCAAAGACGCTATTGGGAGCATCTGATTCGAGATGAACGAGATTACGGGCGTCACGTAGATTACATCCACTTCAATCCGGTCAAACACGGCTATGCCGGTCGTGCTTCGGATTGGCCGTATTCCAGCATCCGCCGTTACATTGCCGCCGGTACGCTGGATCGCAATTGGGGCGGAGAAGTGCAATGCCAGGACGGGTATAGTTTCGGCGAGCGGTGAAAGACGGGTGTTGGATGTTGGGGTTCGCATTCGCTCACCCCAACATACGGCGCCGGCTGACACACTGCCGTTGCGTGAAATTGAAAATGCGCCTCGGGCTTTGAGATAAATTCGACATGCAAAGAATTCTCCTTCATATTTGTTGCGGCCCGTGTTCGATTTACCCGGTTTCGGCCCTGCGCGGCGAAGACTTCGCCGTCCACGGTTTTTTCTACAATCCTCACATTCAGCCTTACCGGGAATTCGAAAAAAGGCTTGAAACCCTGCGCTCCTTCGCGCAGAGTGAAGAGCTGCCGCTTATCGTAAGGACCGACTACGACCCGGAAACCTTCTTCCGGCAAGTGGCCTTTCGTGAAGCCAACCGTTGCATTTATTGCTATTCTCTGAGGTTGGAGGCCGCGGCCCGCCTGGCCAAAAAGAGCCGTTTCGACGCCTTCACCACGACGCTTCTCTACAGCAAGCGCCAGAAACATGAACTCATCGTGTCCATTGCCGAAGAGGCTGCCCGCAAATACGGAATCGATTTCCTTTACAGGGACTTCAGGTCCGGATGGCGCCAAGGGCAGCAGAAAGCTGAAGCGCTCGGCATGTATAGACAACAGTATTGCGGATGTATTTACTCCGAGATGGAAAGGTTCTCTCATGATCGCAGCGCTCGAACATTGCGGCATCCGGATCGATGAAAACGGAGACTGGTTTTATAACGGAAGCAGGATATTCCGGCCGGACATACTGGAAACCCTCTATGAAAAGCTGGAACTGTTGCCTACGGGCGAGTACGTCCTTTCGGACTCAAAGGAACGCTGCCTCCTCGAGGTAGCCGACACTCCCTTCGTAGTTTCAAGGGTGGATCTTGAACGGGACAACTCCGGTGGCGAGCGGATTATGATCGGGCTCAAAAACCTTTCGCGCTCTGAAATCCTCGATCCCGGCACACTCAAGACCGGAAAGGGCAATGTTCTTTACTGCACGACGGCGGGAGGACGCTTCCCTGCCAGGTTTTCGCGCCCCGCCTATTATCAGCTCGCCGACTTCATACGGGAGGATGAATCGGGGCAGGGCTTTTTTATCGAGCTTGGCGGAAAAAGACACCCCATTCAAATGGACGGCACGCGTTGAGCCCTGCGCACAACCCTCCGGCCGGCGCTAGGAAGCCGAGGTGACCGTATTTCCTCCCGCCTTCTTTGACTTGTACATGGCTTTGTCTGCCCGGTTGAAGACCGTTTCGATGGTTTGGTCGTCCTCCAGGGCCTGGGTCACCCCGACGCTTATGGTCATACTTATCTCTTGCTTGTGGTAAACCAGGCGGGTATTCTGGATCAACTTCCGCAGTCTTTCCGCCACGACGACCGCGCTCTGCTGACAGGTGGCCGGAAAGATCAATACAAATTCGTCTCCTCCCCACCGTCCGATAAGATCCGTTTCACGCAGAATGGGGCTGATTCGCTTTACGATCTCTTTTAAACATCTGTCACCGGCCCAATGGCCGTGAGTGTCGTTTATGGACTTGAATCGATCGAGATCGAAGACCACCAGCGAAAACAACTGGTCGTATCTCTGGAAGCGGTACATTTCGCTTTTGAGGCGTTCCCTCAAGGCCCGCCGGTTGGCCACCCCGGTCAAGGAGTCGATGAGCACCTCCTTTTCGAGCGCCTTGCGTTTTTCATGGACCTGGTCGACTTCTTTTTTCATCCTGCTCAGGTTTAGATTCAGGGATTCCATCTCCTCTTTGAGCCTCTCATGGCGCAGCGCCTCCGAGCGGCGCTTTTCCTCCAGGGCGCTCCGTATCGATGCCAGTTTTAAAAGGACGAGTTCCCTGAACTCGGCCAGCGTGGTGCTGAGCTGTGCCGATTTTTTCATATCTTCCATGTGATTTTCTACTACTGTGTTGAATTTCTTATTTTCGTTCCGGCTCAGCCCTGTATGGCTCATCGTATCCAGATATTGTCGCTCGAGTTCGAGCAGCCCTGCGCTCATCTCCGTTATGAACTCGGTGACCAGGGTGCGCTCCTCGTTTATCATCTGGTTGTAGAACTCGACGAGCATGATGATATCGTTTTTGAGCCTTACGACATCTTCGAGCCGGGCGCATTTTTGAATTTTTTCCCGCAGCATGGCCACCCGCCCGGAATATTCTTCTCCCAGGTCGTGATCGAATTCGCCGATCAGGCGCAGGAAGATTTCCCGGAGTTCCTCGAGGACGGCCTCTGCAACCGGGGCCAGGACGCTGCCGGCATCCTGCGAAGCCTCTTCCTCGAAACTTTCACTTTTGATTATCGCGTTTCTCAAAGCCATGAGGCTCTTTTCTATCTCTTCAGCGGCGAATTCTTTTTGTGCGGTGTTTTTGAAATCGAGAAGCCTCTGATTTACCGCCTGATTATCATTGCGCGCCAAGGCGCAGAGGGCGGTGATGGAGCGCCTCAGCAGATCGCGCATCCTTATTGCCTCTTCATGGTCCTCAACCGCGCTTTTAAAACCGGTCCCTTTCCCGTTGCTCTTCTCCGCTTCGGGCTGCGCATTTCTGGCAACCGAGTTTTCTTTCTGCCGGCCGACATCTGGCTCACTCATGGCTATAGAACCCTTTCTGTTTTTATCTTGTCGCTTACAGCTCCCCGTCCGCAGGATTTTCCGCCTTTAGGGCTGAAAAGCTGGCATTGGACGCCGGAGGCAGCGTAGACTTCCCGGTGCGGAAGCCTGGACGACCTGATGCCCCACGCGGCGCAGCCGTACGGCGTTGCGGTGATCCACGTGATCAGATAGTGGATGCATTGGGTGCAATCGATCTTTTCCACGCTACTCTCCTGTTTGTGCAAATTACCCGGAAAAATTTGCCTACCTTTATGACCGTTAGAGGCTGATTTCCGTCAAGCACCCAATCCCGCGAAACGCGGAACTGCGGAGGCCGGGCCATCCTTGAACCGACAATCGACTTGCGTCGTTTGCCTGGCCAAATTGCGACCGCGCATCTGGTCAGATCAATTTTCATGCCAATTCTGTTCAGGTCGTGTGTAAGTTAAAGCAGAAAGCGAGAAGCGAAAAAAAACGATTCAAATTGTTTTTCGGCCTCTTTTCCGTTAAGTATTTCAAATCATATTCCGATTCCTTGTCAGGAGGAATGGTGGCATGGTCATCACAGGCTATCAGGTTCAGAGTGTTTTGCGCACGTACACTCGACAGTTGAAGAAGTCGAAGCTTCTGGCGAAAGAGGGGCGGGATTCGAGCACCTCGGACAGTGGCGAGGCAAAGATATCGATCTCTGACGAGAGCAAGCGCAAGCTCATCATGGACCGTCTGACCAGCAGGATTTTGGATAATATGTGCCCCAAACAGGATGATGAAGCCGGTCCGGCAGGAAGGGTATCCGCGAACAGCGACGGACCGGTGGCGGAAGGAAATCAATGAACATTATGAAAATCCCGTCGTATACTGCGAATGCCGTTGGGAGTTCGGGTTCAGCGGGCGGGAAATCGGACGCGTCGGAAAAGAGTGCGGGTGTAAACGGTAGTTCTTCCGACCGGGTTCAGCTTTCGGAAAACTATATGAACCTTGCCAATGCGCAGAAGTCGATTTCAGGGACCGATCAGATCCGAACCGACAAGGTCCAACAGGTGAAAAACCAGTTGGAAAGCGGAACCTACCGGATAAATGCTGGAGAGATAGCAAACAAAATGATGAACGAGATAATGTAGCAAGGCATTTTATTGACACAGCTCGTAACGGCCCGGCGTGGAGGTTTTGACACACGCCCGGGCCAGACTTTTTTCAAACTTCAAATCGACCCTCGGCGCCCGCCTTTGGTCATTTCAGTAAATCCAGAATTCGTCCGGCACATACATCCGCACCGTCGATCCGGATATCCGGTAATCTGCGCGGCAAGGATAAGATCTGCCTTATAGAGGGTCCCCAGTTGCCGGCGCTGAAATTTTTCGAATCGATAAATACCGAGGTAAGTTCGCTCTCAATGGTTTTCACGAGCACCTCGTATTCGGCAAACAACCCCCGTTCCGTATAGATGACGGGCGTCCCCAGGGCAAGGCAATCCGATACTATTCCATAGCCCGGCTTGGTCAATACCGCATCTGCCGCCCCGACGGCATCCGGAAACGATATTGGCGCCTCATCGAACCTGAGCGCGCCCGGAATGTCGAATTCCAGCGGGCTTTTATAAAGGAAAACAACGCCGTCCATATTTTTCAGGTTCCCCATGGCGGTTTCATTCAACTCGAGGCCTACGAAGGCAACCAGGATGAGCTTGTCGGTGGAGTCCAGGCCCAAAATCGAACGAACTTCAGAGCCGGATTTTTCGGCCTTCCGAGCAACCAGGGGAACCTCCTCTATCCTCGGACAGGCGGAACAATCCCCATGCATCGGGAGCCGGAGAAAAAGCGAACATTTTTCATAGCCACGCCGTATGCTGGAGATTACAGGGTCCCAGCGGGGGTCTTCGGCTGCGTAGGTATTATATATCCAATCCCATGTAAAATTGCTGATCCCGACCGAAGGGATTCCGCACCGGTACGCCGCCTCGAACGGAAGCCACGCAATATCGGAAATAACGGCCCGCACACCCTTACGCTTAAGGAACTCAACCTCGCGATCAATAATCGCCTCCGATTCCGCGTTCAGGCTGGATAACAACTCAAGGGACTTTTCCAGATCGAACCTGATGGAATCATATTGATAAAGACCCACGTCCAATCGCAGACGTCTCATACCGGGAAGACTTCCGAGGTTTTGCTCAACGAGTGCATCGGGTATATCCGATATGATTGTAGGCTCGATATTGGGCTCAAAATCAACGAGGCGACGCAGAATCTCCAATGAGCGCACCGCATGCCCGAATCCGTGGGGGGTAATATAGTAGGCGATCGGCGATTTTTCCCGCTGCATTCCTCACTCCTGTCACGTTTGGCTATGCTTCCTCAAACTGCCCGGTAAAACGCCTTCCCCGCACGACGACTTCTTCCACTCCCTTTTCATCGATGCGACGCACCAGCCGGTAGGCGGTCCCGCGCCTCGCCCGATCCGCTGAAGGCGCAGCCACAAGAAGCTGGAGGTCCATACGTTCACAGAACTCTCCCAGTGTGTCGAAAGATTTGGGGCTAAGCCGCGCAGCCTCGTCCAGGAAAAGAAAGCGCATGCTCCCGGCGTCCCGCTTGCCTCTAAAGAGCACTGCCTGATGCTCCCAGGCATCCAGTATGACCATGAGCACGGCCGCGCCCACGCCGATGGATTCCCCCGTCGAAAGGGTATTGGAGGAAGCCCTTATCCACTTATCCGATCCGAACCTGCGGACTTCGACGCTCATGCGGACATATTCACGGTAGTCGAGAAGCTGATCTCCCCGAATCTGACCGCCTCCCACCTGCCTGTAGAGCTCGGAGACCGCTTCCTCGAGAGAGATGTGGGAGTTGAAGAGTTCTTTTTGCACCTGCAAGCCGGTGAGCAGTCTTTGCATGCTTTCCACCCGGTCAAGGTAGATGCGAATCCCTGCCAGGGTGCCGAAGCTTACCGCCTCCAACCTTCTATTGAGCTGCTGGACCTGCCGTTCTTCCATGCGTATGCGATTCCGGATACTGTTCGCCACGGCGTCGGAGCGCTGTCGCAATTGCCGCTGCTGGTCGTCGAGCTTTTCTCTTAGCCTTATGAGATAGCCGCCGATCTGTTTTACGGCAATTTCGGGATCATCGGCTTGAGCGATGTCGCGCGGGGTGCTCCTTTCCAGGAATTGCCGAATCATAAGCCATGCTTCCAGGTTGAGGAATGCGCGCCCGAGGTCGGTATCCCTGGTTTCAAACAGCTTTTCCAATTCCTGCCGGAGTTCCTCGGCCTCAGAGATTGTCTTCAAAATATTCTTCAGTTCCCCCTGGCGCCTGGATGCGTCCTCGAAGGCACGAGTTGCGGTTTTGCGCTCGTAGGAGGATATCACCGAGGGCTCCATGAGGCGATCGAAAAGACCTTCGCGCCTTATGCCTCGTCTCAGGCTCATCCAGGCCCGCCAGTGAGGCAGGAGGTCTCTTATGCATTTTTTCCTTTTGCCCCGAGCTTCGGCCACCCTGTTGGCACCGATTTCCATGTCCTTTTCCGCCCGGATCAGGTCGTTTCCAACTTCCCGCTCGGCTTTTTGAGCGGTCTTAAACTCCTTTGTCGCTTCTTCCCTGAAATTTTCGGCCTCCTCGAGGCTTTGCCCGCTCCCGTCCTGTCCGCTGCTCAAAAGATCATCTTTAAGGTTTTCCAACTTCTCGAAAAGACCCTTGGATTTCGCATCAAACGAGTTGAACTCTTCGCGAGCATTCCTGTACTCCCTGTCGGCCTCTACGAGCGCGCGCCTTGCCGCCTCAAGCTCACTGTCCAGCACCTTTTTTTGGTTTTTCAATTCTTCGAAGGCACTCTGATGTTCACCCAGCACTTTTTCCTGGTCTTGGAATCTGAGGTGAGGAAGCCGATCTATCAGGGTAACCAACAGTTCGCGGCCCCTGGACCAGTATTGCAGGACACCATCGGCCGTTGAAAGCTCGGCTCTGAGCTCCGACAAGGCCTGCGGCCCCGGTGGAGGATTTTCGAGGTCATACATGCCGGCCCTGACGCGATCCATCGCCCGTCGAATCGCTTCCATTCGAGTCCCGGCGATTTCGGCCTGCTTGATCCTGGTCTTCAGTTCCCTTGATTTTTCCGACCAATCTTCTTCGTCCAGAAGTTCGGCGTCGGGAAGGATTTGGGCAAGATCGTTAGCGAGGTCGCTCCGTTGCCGGGTGAGCGTGGCTATCTCGTCAACACGCTTTTTTGCCGGGAACCGTTCCGCCTCAATTTCTCTTAGCCGCTCCTGGAGCAAAATGATAGATTCACCGGGATCAACCGCGCCAAGGAAGCGATAATGTCTCTTTAGCAACCCTATTTTTTCGAGTCCTTCCAGCAACCGCGCCTCATCGCTTCGCACCGTTTCGATTTCGGTCCTGAGACTTTCTGCATAAGCCTTGAGTCTTTGGATTTCCTGCTCTCGGGCGGCGCGGCCCACGGCCGGTCTTTCCGGATGGCGGGATAGACGCCACACGTCCCCCATTTTGACCAACTCGGCGGCCGGATAGGGCTTTCCTTCGGGGATATCCTTGAGGGTCCCGGCCTCCACGAGCCAGACGTGCTCCGGTCGGTCGGGCTCTCTTGAGATTATCTCCGCGGCTTCCGGGATGTCTTCGACCAGAATGGCCCCGAGCAGCGGGCCGAGCCGGGCCTCCAGGGCCGGCGCTTGCGTTTGCGGAGTATCGTCATATAATTCGGCGGCCAGGGCGCCGTCGACCAAATCGCGCAGTCGCACCAGGGCTTCATCGAGGCGTCCGCCGCCAAATTCGAGTTCGGAGATTTTCGCCAGGGCGGATTCCTGATCTTTATGAAGAAATCTAAGGTGTCCGACAACCGATTCCAGATCAGCCCGGGTGGTCTGCTCAAGACTATCGAGGGATGGCCCGTCGGTTATTGTTGCCGACAGTACGGCTTCAAGATTTCCTATGATGGCCAGGGCCTGCTTCCACTCTAAGGCCTCAGGCCCCAACCGCTCGATTTGCTGCTCATGGCGAACTTTTTCTTCCCTCAGGGCAGCCAGGCGCTCCTGGAGGCCGGAACGCTCCTCGGCAAGCTCGCTCAACTCTTTTTGAATGGCGCCAAAAAGCGAGCGCAACTCTTCGGCGGTGTCAACTTTTTCACCCACGTTTTCAAAAAACGAGGACTTCCTGCGTATCGCCTGCTGGCGCTCGGCCCTTTTCGTCGCCTTCCTCAACTGCTCGGGAAGGTTGGAGGCCTCTCTTACCAGCAGTTCCATTTTCCGGAAATCGTCTTCCAGCTCTTTGGCCGTTTCCCGGGCGTTTTCCCGAGATACATTTTTTCCCGAAGCTCTGCCCAACGCCTGGATCGTTTCCTCATAACCTTTTATGCGCGTATTGAGGGACTCGAGCTCACGCTGAATCCGGGTCTTGCTCTCCAGCGCCCTGCCCCACTCCGTGCGGCATTCTTCCAAAAGAGCCGGCGCGCTCTCCGCATCCAGTTCACGATCGGGGAGCGCCTTGCGGCAATCCTCCAGGCTCTGCCGCGCAAGTTTGAAAAGAGCGACGTTACGGGAAATCTGTTCCCAGGCCTTGGACGCATCCGAGAGCCCTTCGGCGGTCTGGTCCTTTTCAGCGGTCAGTTCGTCCACTTTTGCCTGCAGGTCCCGATACTTTTTCTCAAGACTCAGGACCTTGAGTTCACTTCGCCCCAGTTCTTCTTTGGCCGCATTGTACTCAGTGGAAATCTTTTCCATTTCCAGGGCTATCTTGAGAGCTTGCCTGCGGTCGCGCACCATTTCTTCAGCCCTGCCCTGCCCTCGTTGTTTTTCGTCGAGTTCCTCGGTCAGCCGGGCGTGTTTGAGCTCGAGTTCGCGCACCCGCATTCGAAGGCTCTCAAGTTCGGCTTTGCGGCCCAGATGCTCGGCTTTGGCGGTGTCGGCAATTTGCCTGAGATTTTGGAGCCGAAGCCGCGCGCCGTGAAAGGCCGATTCCAACATGGAGTAACCTGACTTGAAAATACCCTCGATTACCTGGTATTTGCTTTCAGCAGATGAGATCTCGCGGCGGGTGAGCCTGCATGCATCCAGGTTGTCGCGCATTCGGGCCACATGGTTTCGAAGAGACTGGTCTTCGGCCAGCAGATAGTTTCGCAGCCCTTTTTGAATCGAGCCCGACAAGCCCCCGTACATGCTGGTCTGAAGCATGCGGTTGAACTTTTCGCGCTCGGCGTATGCTTCCATGCGCATGGGGGTTATCCCCAGTTCGAAAAGGGTTGAGGTGTACTGCCCGACCGAATCGCACACGCGGAAGGAAGCTCCGAGTTGTCCAAGCCTGCGGGAAAGTTCGGAAAGTTCCGGCACCCTTTCCGTGTCTGCCTCCCGGATCAAAAGCGTCTGTTGCAGGGCCTGATCGGTTCGGAGTCCCTCGACGATAAAAGGAGTGAGTTCCAGGCCGGGAGGAGTTTTTTTTCTAAGCATAACGCCGGCCAGCACCCGTCCGCCGTCCTGAGCGCCAAGCTCCAGGATCGTATAGGAGGCGCCCCTTGGCCCAAGGCGTCCGAAGAGGCCACGGTCTCCTTCCACGCCGCCCGCCTCGGACACATTTCGAAACTGCAGCAACCGCTGATCGGGAAGAAGCGCCACGAAGGCGGCTATCATGACTGTAGTCTTGCCGGCCCCGTTTTCGCCCTCCAGGGCCGTAACGCCTGTATCCATCTGGAAACGCTGAAAGAAAAAACCGTTCCAGTTTATGAGCACCAGGCTCTCAATTCTCGTTCTGTTGCTCTTCATCATCGAGTTCCACTTCTCCGAGCTTTATCAGTTCTTCAAGGGCCGCAGACATCTCTCGCGCATCTCGAACCGGTTCCGTAAAGCGCGCAATCGAGCGGGCCGGGATGACACTTTCGCTGGCACGATCAATTAGGATAAATCCCAGGCGGGCAAGGCCGTTTATTGCCTTATCCACGGCCTCTCGGATCTTTCGATTGTCCGTTTCCGCATCCCGCCCGCGAGTGCGGGGCGCCAACACTTCGGCAAGTTTTTGCCTGCCGAGAAGCATCTCGAGGTGGGAGAGGATCTGTTCGATCGGGATCTGGCCGGCCTTTTTCAAGTAAGCCGGGTCCATCCGGAGCAGGGCAAGGACCTGGCCAACGAGCATCTCCGCCCCGCTAAGTCGCCTGCGCCCGAGCAAATCGCCCTCCGACAGGAGGTAAAAATAGCCCTCCTGGCCGTTCACCAGCCGGCAGTCATATCCTTCATAAAACACCTGCAAAAGCGGTTCAGCCTGGAGGAGGAACTCATAAGACCGGATATCGTCCATATCGATATGACCGCCGGTTCGCAGCCGGTGATCTATACCCGGAAACAGGGGATCGAGGATGACCTGATCCAGGGAGTTGTAAGTCCTTTCATTGTCGTTGTGCATTACGATTTCCTCTGACGCACTGTTAATTTCTGAATTTCAATTCCCTTGCCCAACGGATACCAGGATTCGTCATGAAGCGGCAGGGGAACGCCCAGCCGAATGAGCCATTCAGCGAGTTCACCGGCAAGCATGTAAACTTCATGAAAGGTATGGTGGGGAAGAAGTCCGCTGAGAATATCGAGGAGTTCGACTTGTCCGCTGTTTCGCAGCTTCTCCGAGATTTCCTCCCCGATCCGTTCAAGCGGCAAATTTATTATCCCGGCGTCTTCAAGCACGTCTTCCTCCGGCTTCAACTCCCGTTCGACTGTTTGAGACGGCCGTATGTCGGAATCGGTCCGCAGGTGAAGGTATGGGGGCTGGTCGGCGACATTGAGGAACCAGAACACGGGCCGGCCATACGCCTTGATAGCGTCCCGAAGCCTGGTGCGAACGGCGCGATCCGGATCCACGCTGATCACCGAGCGTATGAATTCATGAACGTTCTGATAATATTCCGACCATGTGGCGAAACGGTTTTCTCCCCATGCGCCGATCCTTTCGATCTGCCTGCGAACATGATCGACCGCTTCAACCGATTCGACCCTGGAATTTTTCTCGCACAGATCCTCTATCTCGCTCAGAAGAGAAGACATTCCCTCGATTTCATGCATCAGAACCTTATGTAATTCCTGAAGCGCCTCGCTCGTGGTCACCAGGAGAGTTTCGCAGGAGACAACCGCTTCAAACCAATTTTCCTCGAGCATTGCCTCGATGCGCTCCCGGATCTGTTCCTGCTGAACATCCATACCCTGCTGGCGCCGTTCGATGCCCTCGATCAACTGGGCGACGGTCAATTTGAGCGGCCCGCTCACCTGCGACTCCCAATGGTCGTCATCACCGCCCGCTTCGGCTGCAACCCTGATCTGGCCAAGTCCTGCCCGGATCTGGGTCATTATTATTTCAAGACTCTTGCGGGTCAGTCCTTCCTGCTCTCCGA
Organism: Deltaproteobacteria bacterium; assembly: GCA_021793275.1. Lineage (GTDB taxonomy): Bacteria > Desulfobacterota > Syntrophobacteria > Syntrophobacterales > Syntrophobacteraceae > SbD1. The sequence continues at coordinate 97,456 of JAJYTC010000001.1, forward strand.
ACCATTCGGCGATGGCGCTCCCCATCCGCGACAGAGAATATTCCCCTCCCCTGATTATCCCAGCGGTGTCGGTTCGCACCATCAACCGCTGCTCGCGAAGCCTTGCAATTGCGTTCGTAGCCCGCTGCGCACTCGATGAGGGATCGCTGTTGGCCACTTCACTGACGATGCGGTAAATATTTCGGAGCTGCTCCTCATCCAGTGTGGGATCGGGATTTATGGCCAGCCAGGTATGGATGCCCGCAAGAAATGCTGCGTCTTCCCGGTCCAGTTGGAGAGTAAAATCCAGGGACCACGTTTTAGCGATGGAATCGGCTACACTGAGATGTTTCACTGTATCGATAAACCTGTGCAGGGATTTAAACTGAAGGGACGACCGCGGAGATACCCGGCTGTCGAAACCTACGAACTGGTACAGCTCGGCACAAATCCTCGCTCCGTCTGGCAGGTTAAGGGCAAACTCGCGGGGAGCCGCGCCCACCGCACCCCCACGGGGTCCGGATCGCCGGCTTCCAGCCCGCGCCAAAATCTATTCTCGCATGCTAACCTTTCGAGGCCGCACTCAATAACACGAAGCCCGGCGGAATAACAGAGCTGAGTTGCATCTTGGCGAGATCGCAACAGAAACAAGAATGCTCCCTTGCCGCTCTGCATCCTATGCTTTTTCCGCCATGCTCCTGTATAGGTCACAGGTTCCCACCGGCGATCAGCGGAAAGGCCCATCTCGAATGCAAAGGGGCAGGCCAATCGGCCCGCCCCTTCCGTAATCGTCACTGTGCCATAGGTACTTGTTCGGTTTCAAAGACCCGGCGGCATAAGGATACATGCATGAATCAGGCTCGGCCAAAGGCAGCGCCTGTCCCGGCTCCAGTCCGCCGCCCCGGTTTCACACTATCCGGGTTGGAGGCTCCTGGTTCGCCATAAGTACGATATCCCTCGGATTGCAAAGCTGACTCGGAAGCTCCGCCACCCTTCCACAAGCAACGCATACGAAATTGATCTTTTCAAGTTTCGGCTTACATATGTGCCTCGGGTCTGTCGAGGCCTGTCCGCAGTGCTCACACACAAAAGCGCTCTCCAACTCGACAGGGTCGCACAGGTGTCCACCTTTGCCCGCTGCTTTCCCACAGTTCTTGCAGATGTGCGCATTCTTCTCCATCCGGTGTTTCTCCTCTTTAAAATAGAAAACTGAAGACGGGCATCGTTCTCGAAGCGGCCAACGCCGGCCGGCCGGGAACCATACATAAAGTTCAATATCATGCTATTCACTCCCAAAGTGAGTGTCAATCGAGCTGTTTTAACCATACCTCAAAATACAAATCGCACTATCTATCAACATATTTATCATGCTACCTTCGACTTTCGAGCGCCGTCCAATCCGATTGATCCGATTCACTATTTGAACTCCGGACGACCTTCAGAAGGCAGACTGCTGCCCTGATTGACAGCATACCCGGTCGGCTTAAATTTAAAGCGAGGCATAGCGCATGAATACTGAACCCGGGCAGAACGGACCTGCGCATTCACCGTATGAATCTTTTGAACCCGATACGTTCACAAGAGCCGATGAATCAAGCGATAACGAATTCTATATGCGCGATCGTCTGGTTAGCCACCTTGACTGGCGCGCCCTGACCACAGTCGAGGAGATCATCGGCAAGCTTATCGTGGAAGAAAGCCCCGCAATTCTCGACCTGATGGCAAGCTGGGACTCGCACCTGCCCGCAACAATACGACCTTCGAGGGTTACAGGTCTTGGCCTCAACAGGAACGAATTATTGCATAACAACGCCCTTTCCGAACGCGTGATTCATGATCTGAACGTAGTCCCTCGACTGCCCTTCGAGGACGCGGCCTTTGACGTAGTGTTAAATTCCCTCTCGGTCGACTACCTGGTGAAGCCGTTTGAAATATTCCGGGAGGTAGGAAGAATCCTCAAAAAGGGAGGCCTTTTTCTGGTTGTCTTTTCGAACCGGATGTTTCCACAAAAAGCCGTCAAGGTCTGGACGCAATCCTCGGAAACTGAGCGCGTAGGACTCGTCAGGCGCTTTTTTCTGGACAGCGGGCTTTTCGAACAGCCGGAGGTTTTCGCCTCAAGGGGTAAACCCCGCCCCGCTGACGATAAGTACGCCTATTTAGGGATTCCAAGCGACCCGGTATACGCGGTTTATGCCGAACGGGTTGGAGCGGCCGGACCGTCCGGACGCCCGAAACTTGCGGAACCCCTCACACGTGGTTTCTCAACTGCAGCGCGACAGGGTGGGGATCGGGACAGGACTGATCTTTAAGGTGTGATTGTCTCTATTTCAGGAGGCGACGTCGTGAATCCTTTTCCGGTGGAAAGGATAACCCCGCTCAACCAGGCCCCGATTCACCCTGAGGCTGCTTTCGTACTCTACTGGATGATTGCATTCCGCCGCGCGCAATGGAATTTCAGCCTTCAGCGCGCCGTGGACTGGGCGTGTGAGCTTGGAAAGCCGCTCATGATCCTCGAGGCCGTGAGCTGCGACTACCCCTGGGCAAGCGAAAGGCTTCACAGCTTTATCCTTGAAGGGATGCAGGACAACGGCTGCGATTTTGAAAGCGCGCCCGCTCTTTATTTTCCGTTCGTCGAAGAATCCAGGGGACAAGGCAAAGGTCTGGTAAGAGAACTTGCCGCCATGGCATGCATTGTCATCACCGATGATTGCCCCTCCTTTTTTTTGCCGCAAATGGTCAGATCCGTCGGGAAAAACTTACCCACCAGGATGGAGGCGATTGACTCCAACGGACTGCTGCCAATGGCGATCGCAGACAGGGTTTTCCAAACGGCCTATTCATTTAGAAGATACCTCCAGCAACAGCTGCCGCGTTTTCTGGACCAGTTTCCAAAGGAAAATCCCCTCTCAGGTGTCTGCCTTCCCGGGCTGAGAGAAATCCCGAAAGAGATCGCAATGAAATGGCCAATGGCGGACACGCTCATCACTGCCTTACCGGATTTGCTTCGCAGCCTGCCTATCGATCACACGGTAAAGCCTGTGGCAGCCAGAGGCGGATCCAGAGCGGCAAGAAAGAGAGTAGCGGATTTTCTCCATACCAGTCTTCACAGATACCATATCGATCGCAATCATCCGGACGAAAATGCGACCAGCAAGCTCTCACCCTATCTTCACTTCGGACACATATCGGTTCACGAAATTTTCTCGGAGTTAAGAAGGGTTGAGCGATGGTCCCTGGAAAAGCTTTCCGCCGGAGCTTCGGGGAAGCGAGAAGGCTGGTGGGGCATGAGTCCGGGCGGAGAAGCATTCCTCGACCAACTCGTCACCTGGCGTGAGCTTGGCTTTAACATTTGCTCCAAAAGGGATGACTACGATCGGTTCGATTCCCTCCCCGGCTGGGCTATAGAGACTCTTTGCGCCCATGAGAGCGATTCGCGTCGCTATCTTTACGCACCGGAGGATTTTGAATCCGCAAAAACCCATGACCCGCTGTGGAATGCCGCGCAGAGGCAGTTGCTGTCTGAAGGGCGGATCCATAACTACCTGCGAATGCTTTGGGGGAAAAAGATTCTTGAATGGACCTCCTCTCCCCGCGCAGCCCTGGAAATAATGGTCGAACTCAATAATAAATACGCACTGGACGGCAGAGACCCCAATTCCTACACGGGGATCTTCTGGGTGCTTGGCCGCTATGACAGGCCTTTCGGCCCTCAAAGGGCGATATTCGGGACTATTCGCTACATGAGTTCCAGAAGCGCGGTAAAAAAAATCAGGCTCACCGGATACATGCGCTCTTTTGCTCGAGCCTGATCAGGATCCCTGCCGGGGCAGGGATCTCTTTTTTCGAAACCGCATAGCGCTCGATGAAGACACGCTTCAGTCGTTTCGCCATATTGCCCGTGAAGCGGCTCATGCCGGCTTCCCATGCGTGAGGACGATCTTTTCGAACATGGTGAGCAATCCGACAGCAAGGGTGTATATGGAGCCGATATCGAGGTTCTCGTTTACCGTCGAATCGAAAAACAGACTGAGGGAAGAATCGAGGTCGGCTTCTTTTTTCCAGTAGCAGATGAGCATGGGCACTTTGGGCAGGGGGTACACGACAACCGAGATATCCGAGTCGAAACTGCCTGCGGCCGGCTTTCCGTCGAAAATATCGACGATCAACTCGAAGAGATCGGTGTGTTTATCGACAAGCTCTTTAAACGGCTTCTCGCAGCGTTGGGCAAACAAGGGCGCCCTGATCGCACCGTCATTCAATTCCCTGAAAGTGACCCAGTTGCTTACGGGATCAAGCCCGACGCCGCGGACGACGTAGTTTAGCAAGGGAATCATCACCCAGCGGTTGTTGTGACAATCCGAAGTCATGTTGCCGCTTCGGTCAATATAAAAGTCTTTGCCCAGGCATTTGACGGCCAGCCTGTCGCGATCATATGCAGCACCGAGCCGGCCGGCCAGGGAAGCAAGATCGGTGCGTTTGATCCGGTTCCGCAACTCCTCCAGCGCCTGATCCCCGTCCTCCTTATCGGCTCGCTCCGGCTCTATGCTTTCCCTGAGTTTTTCGATCACGGCCTTATCCAGGCTGGGACAATCCTTCAGCCTCTTGTCACCCCGCATGACCGCAGCGGCAAAAGCCAGACAGGTCAGCACCCCGCATTGCCGGCAGTTCGTTTTATCCAGTAACTTGTAGATTTCCAGATGATTCAATTTGGACATGACTTCCTCTCATCGCTTCAGTCAGATTGCGAACAGCCCCCTCAGCCGGCATGCAACGGCCGAGTTTTTGTAACTGATGTACCAGACATTGAACAGGAAAACGATCCTTCGACCTCAGTGGCCTGTGGCTCTTAACAACCCGGCAAACAGCTTTAATTCCCTCAACGATTCAGTTCGAAAGTTTGCCTCGGACGGTGGACTTGAATGAAAAAATGCGCGAAGATCATCGACTTTTTGATCCCGGCTCTCGTGATATTCCTGATGTCAGCAACATCGGCACCCGCGAATCTGGCCGCCTCCCGAGGGGCACAACCGGCAAACCCGCTTATAACTACACATTTATCCGCCCCCCTGGCAAGTCAATCTTTCAAAGTCGGCGCCGATCCCTATGGTATCGCTTTCGACGGGACTAACATCTGGGTGGTAAACCATCGCGACAATACTGTCACAAAACTCAGGGCGAGCGACGGGGCGTTGGCGGGGACCTATGCCGTTCCTGGAGGAGCAGAGGCTGTTGCCTTCGGCGGCGGAAACATCTGGGTGACAAATATAGGGTTCGACACCGTCACAAAGCTCGTAACCGTTCACCAGCGAGCGTAAATCAGGACAACAGTGAAGGCTTTGACGTCCCTTGAAAGGCCGCTTCCATGAGGTCTGAGAGGAAGTGGAAAGGATTTTTCCCTTTGAATCGACAGGTTCGGGTCACGGTGAGAATCCCCTCGGTGAAGCGTTCTCCGTTCTCGGACTGGTTGCCAAAACAGAGCTTCCTCCACTGGACCGCCGGTCTGAGACCGCGTTCCGCCACATTATTGGTGGGTTCTACACCCTCATGACTGAGGAAGGTAAACAGGTGAGACCGATTGCGAAGCGTGCGCTTTGCTCGGGCGGCCACCTGCCGATCAGGGCTGCTCGAAAATTTGAGGCAATACTATTTCATGCGAGCCCGAGGCAAAACGGTAGCGTCCAGAAGCTGCCGGCGGCTTATATAGCCTTCTAGGAAGGCATGCCAACAACCTCGGAACTGACTTTGCGCCACCGTTGCGGGAAGCTCCGCCCGTGTTCTATGGCCGCAGACTTCGCAGCCCAGCTCATGACAACGATGCTCGGTGGCAATGGGCCTGGTTTTCGGCAGTTCAAAAGTCTGGTATCTCGCAGGCTCGGAGGTCTCCGGGCAGTTTTCCGGGTCCATTTCGGCGGAGCAGTTCGCACAAGCGCAAGGATAGTAATCGACTATGTTGTCCATCTTGTCGGCGGGGAGCAGTTCTCTTTTGTGACCCTTGTGCCCTTTCTGGCCTCCCTTGGAGCGAGAAGATTTCTTCTTTTTGGGCCGCGACACCTGTGGTCCGTCTGATGATGGAGGTTTGGATGAGTTGGTGGAATCAGTCGAAAGAGCGGCTATCTTGGCTTTGAGGGCCGGATAGCCATAGATGTCCTTAATGGAACGGTTTGGTTTTCGTGTCCGATCGAGTTTCCCTCTGCCGGTGGTCTTCCCGAGAAAAATCCAGTTGGCGGCCCGGTAGCACGTTCCCTTGAACCGCCCGCTGTCAACAAAGGTTTCAACCCAATAGACGGGATGATGATAAAGTGTTTCCCAGTCCGAGGATAGATGCCTCAAACATGGGGCAAGAAGATGCGACGCAAAATGCGGCACACGGCCCCAGGGCATTATTAAAAATCTGGTGTTATACGCAAGTAAATGGCGGTTTTTGTGCCTGAGCGCCGGCATCCATCCAATGAAATCATCCCGCGGCCCAAGATGCCATGCCGCAGAACAGAATGCAAGGCAAGCTACCGGCCTGTCTTCGTAAAGAGCCATGTATTTGAGATGTTCGCCGACAGGTTGGGTATATCCGAGGTAATGGTGTTCCTCGATAAGGCTGTTGAAAAGCTTTTCCAGAGCGCTTCTTCTAACCTGCTGGATGGAGATGGGGAGAAGCTCCCGCAAAGGTCTTTCCACCGGAGTCGAATCGATGTCGATCTTTTCCGGCCGGCTTCGGTGAGATGACGGATTCTTTAAAGGGACCTTCTTCCGGGGCGGCAGATGAATGGCGCCCTCACGCTCCAGAGTCAAGAGCAGTCCCCGGCAGATCATGTCCTTTGGCTGCCCGTTGGGCTGGGTCCAGTTCCAGGCGGCGCAAAGCCGCTTGGAGAGAGCACAACGCCCTTCATCTGGATGATCGGCAATCACCTGCCGGACAAAAGCAATGTCGGCGGACGTAAAAGTTGGGTTTCGGAAAGTGAGCGTATTTTCCATGCATGATGGAGTAGCTCATCAGGTTTTCGAACGTAAGCAGAAAATGCTTTCAGCCACCGAGGATTGGGGAACGGTTACGGCTCCTCGGAGTAAAGCCTTACAGTTTTTCTCATTCCCACAATCTTGTGGTCCCTTTCAGCCCCCTACCCAAGCGGTTCCACATAATTATGGCTTAAAAAACCTATCGGGGTTAGATAAAGTGTCACGCCAACAGCAGGAGGCTCAATGCCATAACAGCCATACCGGAGACAAGGCCGTAGACCGCTACATGTCCCTTGCCATATTCCCTTGCTGTCGGGAACAATTCATCCAGAGAAATGAAAACCATTATTCCCGCAACCGAGGCGAACAAAACGCCCAAAGTAGTGACAGAGAAGAACGGTCTAAGAATAATGTAGCCGGCCAGGGCTCCCACCGGCTCGGAAATACCGGACAAGAATGAAAGCCAGAAAGCTTTTCTGCGATTCCCGGTAGCATAATAGATGGGAACAGAGACGGAAATTCCTTCGGGTATGTTGTGCAAAGCAATGGCAATTGTAATTGGGATTGCAATCGAGATGTCTGACATGGCGGAGACGAAGGTGGCAAGGCCTTCAGGAAAGTTATGGACGGCAATGGCCAGGGCGGAAAGTTTGCCCATTCGCAGCAGTTTTCGATTCTCAAGATCACCCACTTCTTCGAGTATTCTCGCCTCGTGGGGGTTCTCATATGAAGGCACGAGACGGTCTATGATTGCAATCACCACCATCCCTCCGAAAAAGGAAAGGACCGTAATCCAGGTGGCTTCGCTCAGGTTGTATTCTTCAATAAGCCAGTCGCGGGCTTTGTTGAAAATTTCTATAAAAGAAACATAAATCATAACTCCGGACGAAAAACCCAGCGCACCGGAGAGAAAGGTCCGGTTCGTTCGTCTTGAAAAGAAAGCGATAAGGCTGCCGATCCCGGTAGCCAGACCGGCAAATAGAGTAAAGAGAAATGCCCATACGAAGTGCTCGTTCAAATAAGTGGCCAATGGTCTACAACCGCGCTCCATACTGGATTTCGTACTCGCAGGGCTTCATCTTCCCGGTGGTGGCTATGCTGAAGCGATCCCTCGCCCGAGGGCGTAACAATTATTACCATTGTGACCGGCTGAAAGCGCCCTTGGTTTGCTTGCGCGAAGCTGGGAGCGTCGTTCGGCTATGAAAAAAAGACATCTTCAACTCCTTGAGCAAAGTTGGGGCAGACTTTCGAGTGTATATGCCGACACTTCAATCAAATAGCCATCTATTCTCAATAGCCAAAATTTATGCACTGTATGCTTCCGCCGCAAGAACTGCGTCTGGGCAGCCAACCGAATTCCGGTGTGGATTTTACCCCCGATCCTTCCCGCATGATCGAAAGCCATGGAAGTGCCCTCTGCAAAATCTGGTGTGCTTAACTATCGATCAGATGCCCGGGGCATCCTACGACGAATCGACTACCTTATACCTGGCAAATTTTCCATCCGAATCGGTCAGTATTCGCCACATCCAGCCCTGAACTCTCGGTCGCGATCAGTGCGGCATTGGCGGGAGATCCAGAGGTCGCCCTTGGAGATGCTCTTTGAAGCAGCATTAACAACATAGCCCTGATCCTCGGAATCGCTCTGCTTATAATGGTCGGGGGACCACGTGGGATGCCCCGACGGAGCCCGTGTGGCGAGAGCCTGGCACGCCTCGTTTGACCGGGAGGTAAAATGAGATAGTTCCTGCGAGCCAATAAGGCGACCCAAATGCCTTCGAGGCATGCTGCCACCTAAGGATGCGGATGTAAGACCTATCATTCTCAGCGAGGCGCCGGCTCGTGGACCGCTCAGGGCTGTCCTTCCCGGGCGGCCGTTCGGCTTGACTCGGTTGGAACCACTCCGGTGGCCGTGAACTGATCGAGGGCTTCCAGTGTCTCGCATCCATAGACCATCGCCGGTCCTCCTCCCATGAGGATGGCGACCCCTATCGTTTCCATGATCTCTTGTCTGGTCGCGCCCGCCCGAATCGCATCGTGCAGATGATAGGCGATGCATCCGTCGCACCGGACGGCGATACCGATCCCGAGGGCAATGAGCTGCTTGAACTTGGTGCTGAGCGCGCCTTCCGCCGAAGCCGCGCCCCTGAGCTGAGCAAAAGCGGACATGGAACTGCGCAGCTCTCGCGCCAGCTTTCCTGAGAGCTTTCGCAGGTTTTCGTAGTGGTCGGGATATCTTGTGTTCATGATTCACTTCTCCTTTATGTCGACACAATATAGATGACAACGCTCGGTTCCGTCACTAATGGACACGTTCCTTCCCGTTGTGAGTCACCCAATATGAACGGAGAGATAGTCAAGCATCTCTGATAAAGTATTAAGCTGCCCGTAGTCCGATTCAGGAATATTTACTCCAAGTTCTTCGTGGAGATGAATGAAGAAATTCAGGGCATCGAAGGAATCAATATCGAGCGCTCTTCGTATGTTCTCATCTGGCGCCAGCCGGCTTGGGTCGGACTCGGGGGCGATGCGCCGGAGTATCTTGAATATAACGTGCTTGATCTGCTCTTCGCTCATAGTTTTGAAGGCTCCTGAAGACGGCGGTTGAGGGCATCCAGGAACTGGGCGCCTCGGCGGCCATCGGTGGCGCGGTGATCACCGGCCAGAGTCGCCGTTACTACAGGCCTTGCACCCAGAAGGCCGTTCTCCGCCCAGGGCTGTTCCATGACCTTGCCGAATCCCACGAGGGCCACCTGAGGCGGGTAGATGACACCATAGACCGTTTCGACCCCGAAGTCGCCGAGACTTGTTACCGTGATGGTCGCCTCCGTCATTTCGGAACTGCGCAACCGCCCGGCTCGCGTTCGGGTGATGAGGTCCTTCAGTGCTTCCATGAGTTCGTCCACGCTCATCAGGTCCGGGCCAAGAATTGCCGGAGTGATCAGCCCTCCCTGCCTCAAGGAGATGGCAAAACCTATATTGATCGACTCTTGAACCTGATGGCGATCATCAATCCAGTACCCATTCAGTTCGGGCACCTCCCCCAATGCCAGTGCAACGGCCTTGATGAGCGGAACAGCAAGTAAAATCCGTTCCTTGATTGAACGCTTCAGGTTTTCCGATTCCAGCCAGTGCAACGTGCGACTCATATCTATGCGTGTCTGAAGATAGTAATGGGGGATCTCCCTGTTGGATCGAGCCATGGCCGCTGCAATAGCCCGCCGTATGGCTGCCTGGTAGTCCGTGGCGGCAGGTTTCCCTGCAATAGGGGAAGTTGGGGGCAATTTTTCCTTTGTCACGAGGGGGACCGGTTCTTCCGTTGGCGCTCCGCCCGCTTCCTTCGACGATTCCTGTCCGGCCGCACTGACGGCCGATTCGACATCCGACGCATAAATCTCGCCTTGCGGGCCTGTTCCCCGAAGCGCGCCCAAATCAATGGAGTGCTCGGCGGCAAGCCTGCGGGCATAGGGAGAAGCCTTGATTCGACCGGCCCTGCCTGCAAGAGGTTGCCGAGATGGAATGACGACCTCGGCCAGGGGAGGCGCTTCTATTTCCATGATTTTGCGCGTCCCCTCCACAAGCACTTTCTCCTCCTTCGCGGCTGCGATCTCCGCGGCAAACGGGACAGCCTCGGTTCGAATGATCGCCATCACCGTCCCGACGGGGACCGTCTGGCCCGGCTGGACGCGCAGATCCTCGACTATACCGTCCTCGAAGACTTCGATCTCGATGGCGGCCTTGTCCGTGTCCACAACGGCAATGATGTCGCCGCGCTTCACTCGATCCCCCGGCTTGACTTTCCACTCGACGAGTGCGCCGGTCACCATATCCGCGCCCAGACCGGGCATGCGAAACTCAGCCATGGCTGCGCACCATCTTTCTGACCACTTCGATGATCTTTTCCATCCGAGGCAGGGCTGCCTCCTCGAGGTGTTTGGCATAAGGCATGGGGACCTCTGCGCTGCAAATGCGCTCGACGGCGGCGTCCAACTCAAAAAATGCCTTTTCCATGATTCGAGCGCTGACCTCCGCCGAGATGCTCCCGCTTCGCCAGCCTTCATCGACAATAAGCACACGGTGAGTTCTGGCAGCTGAATCGAGAAAAGTCCGTTCATCGAGCGGGCGCAGAGTGCGCAGATCGATCACCTCTGCTTCGATCCCCTCCTTGGAGAGGGTTTCAGCAGCATCCAGGGCCTTAAAGAGGCTGGCGGAATAGCTGATGATGGTGAGGTCCTTTCCCGCTCTTCGCACACGCGCCGAATCGATATCCACGGGACCAGCGTCGATGGGCAAAAAACCCTCCATATTGTATAGGCCGCTGTTTTCGAAGATGAGCACCGGGTCAGGGTCATCGAGGGCGGTCCATAGCATTCCGCGAGCGTCCTCGACGGTTGCGGGAGTGAGGACCTTTATGCCGGGAATGTGGGCATACCATCCTGACAGGCAGTGCGAGTGCTGGGCTGCAAGCTGCCTCCCGCCGCCCGTGGCCATCCGGATGATCAGGGGAACATTGAAGAGGCCACCCGACATATGAAGATAGGTGGCTGTATTGTTGAGTATCTGGTCGGCGGCGAGCAGGCTGAAGTTCACAGTCATGATTTCCACGATGGGGCGCATTCCGCCAAGGGCTGCACCGATGCCCGCACCGACGAAAGTCGATTCGCAAAGCGGGGTGTCCCGTATGCGCTCCGGGCCGAACTCCTCGATCAACCCCTTGCTCACGGCAAAGCAGCCACCGTATCGGCCGACGTCCTCGCCCATCAGGAAAACCCGCTCATCTTTCCGCAGGGCGTCCCGCATGGCTTCCCGCACCGCCTCGCGGTAAGTAAGCTTTCGCATATGCTCCATGCCGTTGCTCATGCCGGCCTCCCTTCCGAGTACACAAAGCGGGTCAAATCCTCTACTGGCTCCAAGGTGCAGGCCTCCGCATAGGCAACCGCTTCATTGATCTCCAGGGCGGCTTCGCGCTCAATTTCCCCTATGTCCGCATCGCTCATGATCCCGTCACTTAAGCACTTTCGAGAAAAAGTAAGAATGGGGCAGCGTTTTTTCCACTCTTCCACCTCCGCCTTAGTCCGGTAGAGCTCGGGATCGAACATGGAATGAGCACGGAAGCGATAAGTGCGGCATTCCAGGAAGTACGGACCCTTTCCGGAGCGGACAAACACGGCCGCTTCCTCGGCGGCGGCTTCCACCGCCTGCACGTCCATAGCGTCCACGGCCGCAGTCGTCAGGCCGTAACTTGCAGCCCTTCGGGCCAGGTCGGTAACTGAATGGGAGTACCTGATTGCCGTTCCCATGGCATACAGATTGTTTTCACATACGAAAAAGACCGGCAGTTGCCAGAGCACGGCCAAGTTCAAACATTCGTGGAACTCTCCTTCGGCGGCTGCGCCGTCTCCGAAAAAGCAGCAGGTGACACGGGGCTTGTTCTGCATCTTATCGGCCAGGGCCAGCCCCAGGGCGATGGGAATGCCCCCTCCAACAATGGCGTTGCCGCCGTAAAATCGCGTCTTATCATCGAAGAGATGCATCGAGCCGCCTCGCCCACGACTGCACCCCTCCTGCTTTCCATACATCTCCGCCAGAATGGCGCCGGCCGAGATGCCGCGCATCAACGCATGGCCATGTTCGCGGTAGGTGGCTACAACGGCATCCTCGGGAGTCAGCGCCTCCATTACTCCCACGGCTACCGCCTCCTCACCGTCGTACAGATGGAGAAAGCCCCGGATCTTCATGGCGCTGTAAAGCTCGGCGCATTTGGCCTCGAAGCGCCGAATGCGAATCATGGACCGCAGCAGATGCAAAGCGTGCTCCCGTTCCATAGGACTAACAGATCGTTTTTCGGCACTTGCCAGTTTCGTGGTACGCTCGGTCTTCATTCGTCCATCTCCAGCGTTGACAAATCTCCTTCGGGTAATCCCAATTCGCGGGCTTTGAGCAACCGGCGCATGATCTTGCCGGCCTTGTTTTTGGGCAGATTTGACTGAAACTCGATCTCCTTCGGAGCCACTGCCGAGCCCAGACGCTTCCGCGCAAAGCCTATGAGCTCGAGGCGCAGGTCCTCAGTCGCCTGGATTCCCGGCTTGAGTGCGACAAAGGCCTTGACCAGTTCGCCTATCAGGGGGTCGGGCTTTCCGATGACACCCGCTTCGGCTACCGCGGGATGCTCCAGAAGCGTGCTTTCGACCTCGAAGGGACCAACCATGTGCCCGGCGGTCTTGATGATGTCATCGGCCCGGCCCACGAACCAGAAGTAGCCGTCTTTATCTCGCCTTGCAAGGTCCCCGGTGAGATACCAGCCGCTTACAAAACTCTTGCGATAGCGCTCCTCATCGTGCAGGTATCCCCGGAACATGGAGGGCCAACCCGGTTTCAGTGCAAGCTCCCCCTGCACGTTGGGCTCCTCTATGATTTCGACTCTCTCCTTTCCAACGCGGCGCACCACGGCCGCCTCTACGCCGGGAAGAGGGCGTCCCATGGAGCCGGGGCGGATCTCCATGGAAGGAAAGTTCGAGATCATGATCCCGCCTGTTTCCGTTTGCCACCAATTGTCGTGGATGGGTAGACCCAGGGCCTTCTCGCCCCAGACGACCGCCTCGGGGTTGAGGGGTTCTCCCACGCTGTGGATAAGCCGCAGGTTGCTCAGATCGTAGCGCAATCTTGGCTCGATTCCGATACGCATAAGCCTTCGAATTGCCGTCGGCGCCGTGTACCAGACGTTCACTTTTTGCGATGCCAGTATCCGGTACCACCGCTCCGCATCGAAGTCGGCCTCGTCGATAATGTTGGTAATGCCGTGCAGAAGAGGCGCGATGATTCCATAGGACGTGCCGGTTACCCATCCGGGGTCCGCCGTACACCAAAATACATCGCCGGGATGGAAGTCGAGGACGTACTTGCCCGTTATGTAATGGGTGAGCACTGCATCGTGAACATGCACCGCGCCCTTGGGCATTCCCGTGGTGCCGCTCGTAAAGTGAAGCGCTGCCATATCCTCGGGAGAGGTCGGAGGGATCGAGAATTCATCAGATGCTTCGCTCATCATCCGGCTAAAGGAGAGAAGCCCATCTTGAAGATGCTCTTTCACGTCCACGAGGAGCACGTGGCGCAGATTTGGAAGGCCCTCCCGGAACTGAGCCACCTTTTGCCGGTACTGCCGCTCGGTAGTCACCAGTATCCTGGCGTCTCCTCTGCTCAAACGTTGAAACACCGGCTCGGGGCCAAAGGCCGAAAACAGCGGGCAAAAAATAGACCTGTTCTTGAAAGCGCCAAGGGCTGCAATGTAGAGCTCGGGTATGCGCCCGGCAAGCACGCAGGTCGTGTCTCCTTTGCCTAGCTCAAGGCTCTTCAAGACATTGGCAAAACGGCTACTCTGCCGCTTCAGCTCAGAGTATGAGTATTTCCGAACCGCACCGTCACTGCCCAGCCATCGAAAGGCCACACGTTCGCCCGCCGCCCCCTGTGCATGGCGGTCCACCGCCTCATGAGCAATGTTGAGGCCCTTGCCATCCGGAAGCTGGTCCAATTCACGTAAGACTTCGTCCCAGACAAAACTGTTACAGGTAGTTTCGTAGTCAGTAAGGTTTGGCTGCACGACCCATGACTCAGAACTCTTTTTGATTGGTTCCCTGAGCATGGCATCCCCTTCCGTGTTCATGAACAGATTTACTCTTTTTGCTGCCCACCCTGGCGACTACAGGCGAGTGTCGAGGTGATCTGGACCGCCGCACTGCGGCGTGTAGCACGTTAGCTCCGGACAAAGGCAGCAGTGCAATACCCTCATCGATGAACTCTGCCCCGCGTGGCGCCGCTCGATCCAGCAGTGCTATGCCTTGCCCTTTTCTCCAGAGGCCCCCTCTTCTCGGATGGTTGCTTCGATCCTTTTAGACAACCCATGATTCTGAACTTAACCTGCGGCGCTTGCTTCTTCTAACGCCATCGGTCCACCTAGTATTATATAAACTTTAGAGTCAATTTTCATGCCAGCAAAACGGCTGCGCCGAAGCCATTTGGGTGGTCGGGATGACTCTTCCTCAGCGGGCTATTGGGTTCCGGATGCACCACGTCAAGGCACAAAACGATTCGAAATGACCCCGGTCAGACATCTCTTATTACGCCGCCGTTCTCTAATATACCGGCGAAGCTGTCCGATTCTGCGCCTTCCCCTCCCAAACCACCTGCTCCAGCCGTTTAACGATATGGCCGACCTGCTCCTCGATATTGCATCCACTGAGGGACCTTTCGAACAACCCCGCCTTCACAAGCTCCTCGTCGTAAGGAATTGAGCCGATCACCCTGCCCTGGAGATTTTCCAGCTTATTCATCAACAGCGATTTCACCTCATCCGATCCGATCTTGTTCAGGATCAGCCAGAAATTTTCGATACCCGCTTCTCGACAGAATTCGGCCATTCTCTTCGCGATCAAAACGGATTCGAGGGTTGAATCCAGCACGCCAAGCACGATATCCATGTGATCGGGAATTCTTCTGCCGAAATGCTCGACTCCGGCTTTCATGTCGATCAGGTTTACGGCATCTCCTTCTATCAAAAAGTCCCTGACCACTTTTTCCAGTGGCCCGTCGCAACCCTGGCCATAGGCTTCGATCTTCCCGACCTGCAACAAGGTCGTACCCCCTTGCATCGCCATCGAGGACCATGACCTCATAGCTTTTCCGCTCCAGTACAGATGCCATCAAGGCAACTACGGTGCTTTTACCGCTGCCCCCTTTGCCGCAGGCCACTATGCGTTTGCCACAAAGCACTTTGTTTGATTGTCTAATATCAGCCATTTGAGCTGTTTCCTCCCTTCTGTCATCCGGCCCGCATTCGGGACAGCAGCCCTAGGAGTTAAATTGCCCACGTAAACATAACGTAGACCCGCTTCAATCCCGATCCGCTTTGCCCGGTAAAGCGTTTCCAGGGGGGTCGGCGGCGCCTCCTTCATCTTGTAGTGAGGGAAAAATCGACTTATGTGCCACGGGGTGTCCACTCCAAGTTCTCGACTGACAAAAGCGGCGGCATATTTCAGCTCGGCCCGGCCATCATTGATTCCGGGGATGACCTGGGTGGTGACCTCGAGCCAGATTCCGAGGTTCTTCATCTTTTTCATGGTCTCGAGTACCGGCTTCAAGCGTCCCCCCACGTACTTGCGGTAGGTCTCTTCTCGAAAGGCTTTCAGATCCACGTTCGCCGCATCGAGACAGGGCCTGATCGTTTCAAGCATCTCAGCGGTCATGTAGCCATTGGTCACATAGATGTTGGCCATGCCGGCAGCATGCGCCAAGCGCGCCGTGAATTAGGAGTACTCGAAGAAAACGGTCGGCTCGGTATAGGTGTAGGCAATAGACCGACAACCCGACTGTTGCGCGACGGAAACGATCTCTTCGGGAGTCGCCTGGTCACCCGTGACCAAATCCTGTTCACGGGGCATCCGGGATATTTCCCGGTTCTGACACCACCGGCAGCGGAAATTGCAGCCGGGCGTAGCAATGGAATAGGCGCTGGAACCTGGATAGAAATGAAACAATGGTTTTTTTTCGACCGGGTCCACATGCTGGCTGATCGTGCGTCCGTATGCCAGCGGATAAAGTGTCCCTTCCCGATTCTCGCGCACCTGGCAGATCCCCTTGCGGCCGTTGCCGATCAGGCATCGGTGAGCGCACAGATGGCACCGACCTTCCCGTTTTCTACCTTCTCGTACAGCATCGCCTCTCTCATCGGTCACATCTCTTTCTCGGCAACGGGGCGTTTCCGCTCAAGGCAGAACCTTTCTCCTGTTTACTCCACATACAAGCCGTGTTGTGGGGCGAAAAACCCCGTCGCGCGCCGATCTTCCAGCAATTCTTCATAAGACTTTCCCTTGAGAATGCTGCAGGATCTCTTTCAAAACATTGATAAGGC
>JAJYTC010000030.1 GCA_021793275.1 Deltaproteobacteria bacterium
ACGGCCATTGCGCAGCCAACAGCCTCATAGCTCAGGTCACTTTCTACGTATTCGCGTCCATTTGCGTTCATTCGCGGTGCACTGAATTATGGAAGTGCCGGACAAGGTTCATCAAAGCATCGGCAAAGTGGCAACATAGACTGCTCCTCCTTGGCTAAGGTTTTGGAGAGCACAATATTGAGATCCCGTTAACAGTCAAGAAATAAATGTCGTTGTAGGGATAAGCTCAAACACCTCGAACACGTAGAGAAAGCGCTTCGGGAACTGTGCGGCTATTTCGACAACGACCTGGACGGCTTCTCTATTTACGAGCAGGCCGGCCGGTCTGGTTCCGTTTGGCTGGAATGTATGCAACAGTAAGGCTCCCATTGTTATTCCTGGCAACCAGGAGCCCGTAATTAGGGGAAAGAGATCTTCTCAAAAATGCACTGGTATCCGGGATAAGGATTCAGCAGAAGCTCGCCAGTCGGAATCTCTTCATTGTTTCCGATTATGAGAAATCCCCCGGCACGTAATGCCGTCAAGACCTGGATGAATGCCCGTATTTTCGTGGGCGGTTCATAATATGTGAGCAGATTGTTTCGAAGGAAAATCATATCGAAATTCTTGCAAGGGGCGCTCTCGGAAATGAAATCGTGTTCGATCCAATGAATTCCATCTCTAAGTCTTTCCACGATGCGAAATCCATTTGCGACTGGAATGAAATAGCTTTGAACAGTTGAGGCGGGCAGATTTTTCAAACTGCTTTTCGGATATATACTGGCGCGCCCTTTCTCAAGCACCTCGGGGTTTGTGTCAGTGGCCCATATTTCCAGGGGAGGCGCTTTCAGGAACCTCTTTTCGATCTCATCCCACAGGATCTTCAGGCTGAAAGCTTCCTCGCCGCATGCGCATCCGGCAGACCAGATACGAACCGGCCTGAAGCCAGTTGACTCGATTTCCTGCATCAGTTTAGGAATGACGGAAGTCCCGATAACCTCCCAAAGGCGCTGGTCTCGAAAAAAGCGGCTGGCACGGTCAGCAACTTTCCAGCTGCATCTGCGACTTCGGGTTTTTCCTCCAGGAGTATCAGATAATCGCCGATTTCCCGGCATCCACATTGGCGCATGTGCCGGGCGATTCGCTTTTTCACTCCCCTGCGAACCTTTTGGTACCCAGGCCAGGAAAGATTGAAGAACCAAAGGAGCGTCCGAAAGGACCCGTCATCCACCGTCAGCCCTGTCTCATTATGGAGTCAAAGGCACGTTGTTGATTATGAATAATAAGTATCTGGACGGCGGATCCACAATGATCAAGTCAGTTATCGCCATTGGGAAGCCGGCAGAAAGAAAAATGAGCGTTAAAAATTCCGTAGTCGCAGTCCGGACTTCGTAGAATCCAGCCCTGCGCGCGCTTGACAAGCCCGGTTCGAGGCTCGGACGTCCTTTGTCCTTGAACTCTCCCGCCGAATAAACATAAATTGTGGTTGCTGATCTTCGGGCGCGCAATGGCCCATACTGGCTTCCTAATTGGCGTGCTGTCAAACGCAACCATGGAGGAAATAGAAATGGCCGCATACGTTGTCGGAAATATCAGGGTCAAAAACGAAGATAAATGGACGGAGTACCGCAGCAGAGTACCTGAAACACTTGCCCCCTGGGGAGCCGAATTGCTCTTTCGAGGGCGACTGCAAACTGTATTGAGTGGCGAACCACCATACCCGGATATTGTGGTGATCAGATTTCCTAACCTAAAGTCGATCGAGGGATGGTACAACTCGGTAGCCTACCAGGCAATCATTCCAATTCGGGAAGAGGCCGCAGATATAGCTCTGGTAAGCTACGAATCGTGATCCACGGGGAACTGATATGGCAAGAGTCAAAGAAAACAAGGAACGGGAAGAGCGAATCGAGATGGAAATTGTCGTCGATGCCTATAATGAAGAAGAACGGGCAATGGGCTGGTACTACTATCTCGAAAATAGGATGAGATGTCCGTTAAAGGCGAGGTGCATCACGGAGAGGCGCATTTCACTCCTTAAGGAGGGAGAAGTGGTCGAGGTAGTCGGCATGGCGCCGGAGGAAGATTGCGAGAAGGAGATGTTTGTTGAGATTCGATGGCAGAATCGCACCCTCGGCGTTCCTCTATCCCAATTGAAAGGGATTGAAGTGGATGAAGGCACTCAACAGGCGATGGATGATTGGTGCTACTGGATTGACAGAGGCTATGAATTCTGAAAACTGTCCCCATCCTGTACATGACCGATTTGCAAAGGGCACGGACGGGAGGGGACGATCAACTCGGCGACAATAGGGATAGCTACCCCAAGAACCATAAGGTGTTGACGCTCTAAGGTGCTGGGTCCCTCCAGGTCAGGAAACGCCGGGGACTCAGAGAATCTTGATCGGATAGTTCTCCTTGAGCAGCACCGCTAAGGCCTTTTCGTACTCTTCACGGTGCATGAGGATTTTGAGGCGTTCCTGAGTCCAGGCGCCATCGAGTCGTTTCATTAATTTCGGTTCATGCTCGCTCCATTCTTCGGCCGAGCATATCTTTTGGAAAGCTTTGTAAGTGTCCAAGGTGAGATGATCGCTCGTCTGCTCAAATTGAAGTGTCAGATACCGCTTCCTATCCCCACTCTCAACGGCCCTCTCTGACAGAAATTGACGCAGCTCATTGATGCGCCCCTGCCCCTTTTTCCTTCCTTCCTCTGCTACTGTAAGGGCTTCCTCGCAGTTTCCCTCGTCCCCTTAGAATGTGGCCAAGTCGTAGTAATCCATCCCGTACACCAACTTTTTCCTTCGTAGTTCCAGATATTTTTCTCTGTCGCCAAGCTCCCGGTAGATCCGCCTGGCATGGTCGGTCGGCCAGTCCTTCTTCATGGTTTCCAGTGTGGCCGCGAGGCTTCGCCAGTCCTCATCACTGTAGCAGGCGGAATAGGCAAGAGCAAAAAGTGGGTCGTCCAGACCGGCGTTGCCGCTTTTGATGAATGGGATCACTTCCTCGACCAACTCCCGGCGAGTCTTTTCGTCCACCTTTTTGGCCGCAAGCTTTTCCTGTATATCGTCAATAAGGCCGACCACGTGATACTCAATCTTCTCGTCACCGCCGCCATAGCTATCCAGGTCTTCAAGGTCAGGGTACAGTTCCCACCAGAGCGCCATTGCAATCTCGCCTTCAGAGTTGATTTCCTGTTCGGCGGTGAGCTTGACGTGCTGTTTTAGGTAGTCGAAGCACTCGCGGCGCACTTCGGGGCTAAAATTCGAAAGGTGGACAACTAAGTTCTTCACTGTCTCCGGTTCGGCTGCCGCCAACAAGTCGGTCAGGGGATCGGCTGGGGTTTTCTTTTTGGGCATCATTTTCCTCTCGCATGGAATTGGACCACATGATCGAGAAGCGGGAGCTTTTTAAGCCGGAAATCGCCATATCGTTTGTCGGCTTCGCGTTGAATCTCCACCAGTCCAAGAAAACCGGCAAAGCTGTCAAGGCAGCGCAGCGAATAGCAACTGCGCAGAACCTGCTCCGCTGAGTAATACTCTCCAACAGGCGAAATCTCCTGCGAAACCGCTGGGAAGGCACGCAGGAACCAGTCCTCGTAGAAGCGGCTCGATTGCCAATCGCCCCCGTGTCTTTTAAGAAGATAAAGAGTGAACGGAAAGGACTGCTGGATCAGCGGGATTTGCTGCCAACTGTCCCGGTAAGCCCAGTTGTACTTGGTGGTAAATGCCCGGAAAAGCTTCGAATAAATGCTTGCCAGCTCATGCTTGCTCATCAACTTCCGGCACTCGCCGCCAACGACAAACTTTCCCTTATATTTTCTGATCAATCCGCTCAACCCTGATACCAGCCGGGTGACGTGCAGGTCGAAAAATTCCGGTTCCGATCTCAGTTCGCCAAAGCGGTAGTTTTCTCTGTATTTCTCCTCTCCCATATATGCCATAGCGATATCCCTGCACAGCTGACGCGGGAGGTTACCAGTCGAAGTCGCCTTTGCGCCCTGATCGCCAAGCGCTTCAACCAGCAGGCTAAAGAGTGTAAGGATCGGAGCTTTGGGGGTAACATCGAGACGAGACGGGAAACTGACCAGATCGGGCGCTTCGAAGGGGAAATGCAGGAAACGATGCATCTGTTCGGAGGAGAGGCCGTCGAAGTTATCCCGGGGCGTCCGGTTACGCTCTTGCGTATACTCACTCAAGAATGCATTGGCCTCTTCCAGCGAGGCAAAGTTCCGCCCCTCGAGCAGTTCTCTAATTTCGCCCATTGCATCATCAAGTTTGGCTCGATGAACATCGGCACTCAGCTTATTGGCGCAGCAATGCAAGAATTTTTTCCCACTGCCGCAGGGACAAAGATCATTCGGTCCGATTATCATGGGCGGCTCCGTTGTCGTTTCCTGCTCCACTCCCGATACCATTGGGGCTGAATACGGTTCTGCTGCCTAAAATCAGCTCTTGAACTATTATCTCGATTTGGTCGAAGAGATGCAAGCCGGCTATGGCCGGCCGGCGATGCCCAAAGGGACGAGCCAAGCCGAGTGTGGCAGGCGAATTGGAACCTTATCAGAAAAACCATTATAGCATGCTGGTGGGCCATTCGAGCAATATGGACGGATGAGTTGGAAGTTTTCTGGGTAGGATTATTTCGCCCATGCCATCGCCTCCACCAACTGCGACCCCGCGTCCGGCGAGGTACTCGTGCACTGTAAATGCCGCGACATAAGCATCAATCATGTCCTTCACGCCCCGAGCAAAGCCTTTCAAACTTATCCTACGGCATTGGGTCTGACCAAGTCAAGTCACCGATTTCATATACGGAAGTCTGCCGCCGGCATCGATAAGTATCCGAAATCATAGGTCACACATCTCAATTTCCCCACCGTCTTCGTAGCCGCTGCTATCGCACGGGGCTGCCAGAGGCTGAAGCGCCGGCAGGTCAAACCGAGCCTCCAAAAGGCCATGAGCTTTTTGAAAGATGCCTCTGAGGTCGCGTCGGCTGGAAATACAGAGTCCCAGCGTTATGCCCCCCTGAAAAGCTGGACGCAGCAATAGCTCCCCTATACCCCGACATTTTCCGGCTGAAAACCGGTTCTATTCCCGGTTCATTTTCCAAGCGCCCAGCTGCTGCCAGCGTTTTCCGCAAGCTACAAGTTGCATTAATCGCAACAGGGCCTGATCTGGAGTATCCTTCAAGCGATTTGTCACCTGCAGTGGGAGGCAGGATCGAGTCTTGGATTCCCCTGAGGGCCCCTCCATGATCTAGACCATGCGGGACGACTCGGGACGGTGTGCTTCAGGTGAAGATCAGCTAAATTTGCCTGAGGGATACTACATGATCCGGACCATGCGGGATGTCTCGGGTGGGGAGATCGTGGTCAAGCACACCAGGTGAGTCCTCCGGATACTCTATCATCGGGACCACCGGGGATGTTTTCGGCGATAAAATCAGGTTTTCCCACTTGAATCATCTGGACTCAGCCTATATTAAGAGAATAGGTTCTTTGATTTTGACAAGGAAAGTCTACCGGCTTGAGCAGCGACTAGAGGAAGTCTTGATGCCGCCTAAGGTGAGAGAACTGATAGGTGAACTTGAACGAGCCGGATTCGAGAATCGAGGAGGCAAGGGAAGTCACAGGAATTTCGTCCACCCGAGGGTGACGAGGCCAATCACCATCGCGGGGCATCCATTGGATGACGCCAAAGAGTACCAGGTCCGGGCTGTGAGGTTGGCCATTGAGGAATCAAGAAGATGAAAGATAGCGCCAGGTACGCAAAAATCGTCGAGTGGTCCGAGGAAGATCATTGTTACGTAGGAAGCGCGCCGGGTCTGATATACGGCGGGACCCATGGCGACGACGAAAAAGCGGTTTTCGAGGAGCTGTGTCAAATCGTCGAAGAGGCGGTTGAACTCTACCGCAAGGAGGGTAAGCCGCTTCCACCGGCAACTTCCGGTCGCGATTTCGCCAATAAGATGCAAATGGTCGCCTGAACAGGCTCGAGCCACTTTTCGCCCGCCCGCCACCAAGTCACAATCGGGCAATCGGTGTCTGACCAAGACAAGTCACTGATTTTATCCAGGGAAGTCTGCCGCCGGCATCGATAAGTGTCCGAAATCATTGACCACATATCTCAACTTCCTCATTCCGGCGTAGGCCGGAATCCAGCCCGGCCGCCACGTCCTCGGACGCACCTTGAACTCTGCTGAAACTGCCGACTGCTCAGGGGCAAGTTCGTCACCACGGCAATCCCGCTCTCAGGGGGGGAGCCATGGAAATCATGTCGTGCAATGATTGCACGGAGTCGGCATTCAAAGGGCGCCCGAAGACCCGCAGTTCAAGCAGTTGGGGGGACGCTTTCCGGCCAGGCCGGCAAGAAGATTGTCGCATGCCATATCGGCCATCCTGGTGCGGGTTTCGATAGTGGCGCTTCCCATATGGGGAAGCAAAACCACGTTTTCAAGCTCCGCAAGACCACTGCTAAGTTCGGGCTCGTTTTCATAGACGTCCAGGCCCGCGCAGCGGATCGATCCGGACCGCAGCGCGGCGACCAGCGCTTTTTCGTCCACAACCGGCCCTCTCGCCGTATTTATGAGCATAGCCGAACTCTTCATCATCGAAAGCTCCCGCTCGCCGACCAGGTGGCGCGTTTTCGGCCCCAGAGGCACGTGGAGGCTCACGAAATCCGACTCGCGCAATAAATCCTCCAATGAGGAAAAAGAAACTTTCAGCTCATGCTCCGCCTCATCTCCCAGGCGGGAACGCCCCCAATAGACAACCTTCATATTAAATCCCGCGGCCCTCTTGGCCACCGCACATCCGATCCTTCCCATCCCGATTATCCCCAACGTCTTACCGGCAACCTCCGTGCCCAGGAAGTGCAACGGCGCCCAGAATTTGAAATCGCCGGCCCTCACCATCCGGTCGCCTTCCACCACCCTGCGGGCGGCAGCCAAAATAAGCGCAAACGTCAGATCGGCCGTGGCATCGGTCAGCACTCCGGGCGTATTGGCCACCGGAATGGATCTGCGACTTGCCTCCCCGACGTCGATATGATCGAAACCTACCCCGTTGTTGGCGATTACCTTCAGCCGTGGAGCGCGCCCCAGAAGCTCCCGGTCTATGCGGTCGGTCAGGGTGCAAAGCAGCCCGTCGACATCCCCGATGGCTTCCAGCAGCTTTTCGCGTTCCATCGGGATGTCCTGCGCATGCATATGGACCTGGTGATCGCAGGTGATCCGGCTCAACACCTCTTCCGGCAACCGGGCGGTTACGAGTACTTTCATCGCTGCCTCCAAGTGTAGATTTAAATGTTTGTTGTCAGGTTATTTTCTTCTTTTTTTGTCGAGGTTTCATCCTAATTTTTGTTGCTCTTTTACAATCGTTTTGTGACATAATACATAATAACACATAAATGCCGGACAGCTTCTTTCCGGCATCGTGAACACGATCCACTCTTCCAGCACCTCATTTCCATCAGGAACAGGCACATTCAGAACTCCCGTCCAGGACAAGGAGAAGGGAACATGCCTGATATTCGTTATGTTTGTCTTTCCGATATGCATTTTGGCTCCGAGACAAGTCTTCTGACCGATTTGGGCGCTCATGGCGAGGCACAGCCCGAACAGCCCTCCCCCGTATTGAGACAACTCGCGAAATGCCTGAGAAAGCTCATCCCGGATCAAGACCCCGGCCTGAAACCCGCCCTCATCATCAATGGAGACGTCCTTGAACTCGCACTTGCTCAGGACAACACAGCAGCCATGGCGTTTCAGCAATTCATCGATCTAACCATGCTCGATGGCGAACCGCTTTTCAGCAGCATTCTTTTTAACCCCGGAAACCACGATCACCACCTCTGGGAGACGGCCAGGGAAACCCAGTTCGCCGAGTACGTGAAGGGGCTTGCATGGGAAAAGAGTATCGAGCCGGCCTGGCATGTTTCGCGGATATTCAAACAGCATGTCGAATCCTATTTTTTCAACAGCCTCCTCAAGCGCCATCCAAGGCTCAAAGATTTAAGGATCAATACGGCTTATCCCAATTTCGGCCTTCTCGACGCGGATCGCCAAAAGGGAGTCGTCTTCCACCATGGCCACTTTACCGAGGAGATCTATCTACTGGTAAGCATCCTCAAAACGATGCTGTTTCCTGGCTCCGAGGTCCCGATGGACATTTGGGGTATCGAAGGCGAAAACTTCGCCTGGATCGATTTTTTCTGGTCGACCCTCGGTCGTTCGGGGGACGCAGGCGTCGCCGTGGACCGCGTCTATGAAAAGCTCCAGGATAAAGAACAGGTAAAAAAACTGCTGCACAACCTCGCCGAAGGGCTCACCGAAAAATATGGTTCATCCGCCTGGCCGGCGCACCTGCTGGAGGAAGGTTTTATCGAACTGGCCTGCAATGCCCTTGTAAACGGCATGGGGTCATTGGAGCGGCACAACACCGATGTCCCGTTAAGCGAAAAATCCGAGGAGGGTCTCAAACACTACATCGAATGGCCATTGAAAAATCATATCGTAAGTGAACTCGGGTTTTCGCCCGAAAAACTCACCTTCGTTTTCGGGCATACGCACAAACCATGGCAGGGAGTAAAAAATTACGAAGGCTACCGGGAACCGGTTCTCGTCTATAACAGCGGCGGCTGGGTGGTAGACCACGTGGAGCGCGACGATAAATACGGAGGGGCGGTTATTCTCGTAGACGATAATCTCGATGTGGTCTCCCTGAGTATGTATAAAGAAGAGGAAAACGAAGCGGATTATTCGGTGAGAGTCGAGGAAGCTTTGCGGCCGGGGGAAAACGAGAGTCGGCTTTATTCGAAGATAAAAGAGAGGGTGGACGCACACTCCGACCCCTGGAAAGCATTCTCCGCTACAGTGGCCTCGGAAGTACGGCTACGGGCACAATACCTCAAAGAGAGGATTGCACGGCAAAGTCTTCCCCGCACCCGGCAGTCCCCGCCTCCGCAGGCGTGATTTGTCCAGGAGGTTTCATTCGAAAAAATTCGCCAGGATGGGTTGAAACATCCTGGTTTTGAAATACCTGGCGTAAGGGAAGCACTTGGCAAGGAGCATGAAAGTAATGTTCCTGCAGCGGTCCTTTTCGCTTTCCAGGCTGTCAAAATTACCTCCGCCTTTTGAAATCACCAGATCGCAATTCTCAAACAGATCTCTTAGTTCCGGAGAACATCGAGACAGGACAGTCCCGGGAACACTGCCATCGATTCCGTTCGACATCACCCTCGCCACGCTGTCCATTCCAACCCTTCGCGCTTCATAAAGGGTTGCGTCGTTTAAAGCCGGAAGATTGCGCACCACGTAAGTGATTTGAGGATCGTACAGCTCGTTTATCGTCTCGATGAGGACCTTGTCGAAAACGATCTCTCCCGAATTGTCGCACAGATAGAGCAACCGGCGGCTTTTCGCCAGCTTCTCCCGGAAAATCTCGTAGGGTTTTGCGGTAATCGGATTCCTCAGTTCTTCCGCCAGGACCCCCTTCACGTCTATCGAACGATCGGAAATCATGAGATCGACGGAGTTTCCCATTATGGCCAGGTTGACCGCGGCAAAAAGAGGGTCTTCAGACTCCCGCACCGATTCCTTGAACGTCGGATAAAGTTCAAGGGCCTTGGCGTTTTCTTCCTCTTTGAGGTCTCGAAAGGGGTCGTCGGACTTGAAGGTCTCCATGATCATATTCATGACCGGTTCGATCGCCTGAGGACTCGTGAGGTTCCAATCCTCACCGCGCAGGGCCGGAAGTCGAAGGGCGCTGGTAATTAATTCGCGGGTCACATTTTCGTCATCGGTCAATTTCCTGATGGACGATACAGCCATTCGCAAAATACAGGGGATGCAATCCGGCGTCAGCAACATCTTTCGAGTATCCTCGGTAAAGATCTATCGATTTACAATGGCCCCGACCGCCGACAGAACGGCCGAAACGTCCTCAGCCGAGTTGAAGGGGCCAAAGCTGAAACGCACCGCTCCGCGCGGGCTCGTACCGATGTCTTCATGCACCAGGGGCGCGCAGTGAAGGCCGCTCCTGGTTGCTATATCAAAATCGCCGTCCAGGATAGCAGCAAAATCACCGGGGTCCAATCCTTCGACGTTGCAGGTGATCACGCCGGTATGGTTGTCCAGGTTTTCGGCGCAGTACATCTTCACTCCCGTAAGGGAGGCAAGTCCGTCCCTTAGCGCCCGCACAAGCGACATCTCGCGCTCGTGTATGTTGCGGACTCCCTGCCGTTCGACGTATCGCATCCCCGCCGAAAGGCCGATTATCCCAAGGATATTGGGCGTGCCCGGTTCGAGACGGTACGGATATTCCAGAGGCTGGCTGGTGCTCAGGGAATCGGCGCCGGAGCCGCCGAATCTCACCGGACGAACGTCAACCCCATCCCTTAGCACAAGGCCTCCGATGCCCGTGGGACCCAGAAGCGATTTATGGCCGGTAAACGCCACCGCCTGAACGTTCATCGCCTGCATGTCGATCGGAACCACTCCCGCGCTCTGCGACACATCCAGCACGAGCGGGACCCCTTTGTCCCTGCAAATCCGGCCTACCTCGGCCACCGGTTGAATCGTCCCCAGCACGTTGGAGACATGGTTCAAAATGACGAATTTGGTCGAAGAACGGATACGATCGGCTACGTCCTGCGGGTCTATGAAACCCTTCGAGTCGAACCGAACCAGGTCGAACTCGATTACGCCCTGCTCTCGCAAATGATAAAGAGGCCTCAGGACCGAATTGTGCTCGAGCCGGGTGCTCACCACGTGGCTCCCGGGTTCTGCCAGCCCCTGTATGATGGTGTTAAGGGCGTCCGTCGAGTTGTATGCGAACACGACCCTGTCGGGGTCTTCGCTCCCGAAAAAATTGCCGACCTGGCTGCGAACCCCGTGCAGGTATTGCTCGCACTGCACTGCCAGATCATGACTCGCGCGGCCGGGCGAAACGCCCATTCGCGAGTAAGTGCCGAACATCTCTTCGAGAACCTCCGGCAATTTTGGAAACGATGTAGCTGCATTATCAAGGTAAATCACTGATAAAATCCGTGAATAATGAGTACGGTCTAGCAGGACACCGGCGCCGCCGGTGGCAACCTGACTGATTAACAGTTCCTGGGATGGGGAAGCCCGGCGAGCCGCCTGGCGCCGCGCCTGATCCCTCCGGGGAAAAGGCGCTCGATCTCGAGAAGACTGAAACCTGTCTGTCTTCCGAACTCCTTGTTGAGCGGCGCCCTGCCGTTGGCCAGGTAGAAAGCGCGGAAAAACCGGATCGTTTCCCAATGGCGATCGCTGAGTTTTGCAATGCCCATCTCCGAGGCCATTATCTCCGCGATCGCCTCAGTCCATTCTTCAGGGTTTACAAAAAATCCCTCTTCGTCGAGCAGGACCTCTACACCACCGATGACCCTCTTCATAGGATCGCGCTCAGGGGCCATTCACTTTTACCTTTTGCCTCCCGCGTTTCGCGGGATTACTTCTGCCTTCGCTCGGTGCGGCCATCCTCAAATCGAAGGCTTTTCTTTGCCCATCGCCCGGAGAACTCGTTCCGGGGTCGCCGGCAGATCGCAGATCCGTTCTGCTCCCGTGGCGTTCTGGATGGCGGTAATTATGGCCGCCGAGGTCGGCAAAAGAACAAATTCGCCGACTCCGACCGCTCCAAGCGGCCCTCTTTTCCGCGGGGTCTGAAGCAGGATGATTTCCATGTCGAAAGCCGTCCGGGTGGTCGGAAACCTGCTTGTGACCCAGTCGCGCGTCTTGCCGTGGACGTAGTGCTCGCGCAGGGCCATTCCGGCGCCCATATCGAGCCCGCCCTCTATCTGCCCTTCCACTATTTTCGGATTGAGAACCGTTCCCGGATCGACCACGGCGGTCATCTTCAAGATACGAACCTCGCCGGTCTGCGTATCCACTTCGACTTCCGCCATCTGCACCCCGTGGACACGGGATTCGAAAGGCGCGCCCTGGCCTTTTTCCGGATCGAGCCCGGTGGTCTCCGCGATTTTGGTCCCCATATACTTAGTGGGCTTCCCCATGGCCGTGAGTTGATTGTAATCGTTCGCGCCCGCTTCGGCCATAGCTTTTTTAAGCATCCCGATCGCGTTTACAAGCGCGCCTCCGCTCATGTAAGTCACCCGGCTGCCCGAGGCGGAGCTGGAATCGGGAGTGAGACCCGTATCGCGGGTGACAAGCCTGATCTTCGCTGCCGGGATCCCGGTAAGGTGTGATGCAATCTGGGTCAACATGGCGTCATTGCCCTCGCCGGGGTCGGAAACCGAGCCGTAAACCGTAAGACCCCCATCAGGCATGAGTTCGACCGCGACCTGGGAGCGGTCCGGACCTCCCTTGCCTACCCCGAAGCTTCCGCCCGCAAGCCCTACCCCCCGCTGGAACCGGCCGTTGCCTGCCGAGGCGCAATCTTTTCCGGCCCTTTCATAATGTTTCCGGATCGCTTCGAGACATCCGCGATAAGGCCATTCATCGACAACCTGTCCCGTTGAAATCGACCGGCCCGGCTCTAACGAATTCATGATGCGAAATTCCAGCGGGTCGACTCCAAGCCGGGCAGCCAGCATCTCCATGGCGGATTCGAGGGCGAAATTGACCTGCGGCGGCCCTGCCCCCCTGGCTGCGCCTCCGGGCGGATTGTTCGTGTAGACGAGCCTTGCACTGGCCGCGACATTGGGAATGTCATAGGAGCCGCTCAGCATGTAGAGCGCTCGATTGACGATGGACTTTCCAACCGAAATGTAGGCGCCGTTGTCAACGGTAAAATCGATCTCATATCCGGTGAGCTTGCCGGCAGCATCGGCGCCGAGCCGCACCTTCATGTCGAAGGGATGACGTTTCGTGGTTATCCACATGGATTCCGTGAGGCTGCAGACGTAACGCACGGGACGCTTCACATGCAGGGCGGCGGCGCCCGCCAGTCCCTCCGCCGTGATGTCCGCCTTTATGCCGAACTGGCCGCCGCTAAAGGCCTGGTAATATCGCATATCCTCCCAGCCAAGCGCATCCTGGAGGGTTTGCAGATGCGCGTGAATATTGATGCTCCGCCCGACAACCACAAGTTGCGGCCCATCGGGATCGTCTTCGAAATACGCCAGCGAGGCTTCGGGTTCGAGCGGCGACTGGTGAATACACTGGGTTGAAAAACTCTTTTCCACTACCACATGAGAATTTGCGAGGGCCGACTTTGCGTCCCCCTTGATCTGAGGATGAGAAAAACAAAGGTTTGGAATTTTTTCATGGATCCGGCAGCAGCCTTCCGTCAATGCCTCTTCGGGCGAATAGATCACCGGGAGGCCTTCATACTCGACCTTGACCGCCTCCGCACCCGCCAGAGCGCTTTCCCTGGTCTCGGCTATCACCGCGGCCACGGCGTCTCCCATCATGTGCACCTTTTCATCGCAGATAACCGGCTGATCCGCCTTGATCCGGTTCGTGCCCTTTATGTCTTTTGCCGTCATGACGGCAACGACGCCCGGAACTTTTTCAGCAATCGAAACATCTATCGATTTTATAAGAGCGTGAGACAGGGGGGAGCGCACCGCCGCGAGTTCCAAAACGCCTTCTTTCCGGATGTCCGCCGTGAAAAGGGCCTTGCCCGTCGCAAGGAGCAACGCGTTCGGTCGGACGTGAGACACCCCCACGGCGCCCGCGCCCGCTTCCGGACGCACGTCGCCGGGGCTTAGCTCACCACGCAAAAACCTTCCCGCAAGCTTTACGGCCTCAATTATTTTCTTATATCCCGTGCAGCGGCACAGATTGTGCGAAAAGGCCTTCTTGATCATATCGGTATCGGGGTCGGGGTCCTGGTCCAGGAGAGCCTTGGCTGCCATGATCATCCCGGGGGTGCAAAAACCGCATTGAACCGCACCGCTTATGGCAAACGCCTCCTGAATCAGATGGGGATTCTCGGGCGTGCCCAGTCCCTCGATGGTTATCACATCGGCGCCCTCCAGGCCGGCAACCGGCGTCAGGCAGGAAAGGACCGCCTTCTTGTTGACCAGAACAGTGCAGGCGCCGCACTGTCCCTTGCGGTCGCATGATTGCTTGGTTCCTGTCAAGTTCTTGGTTTCTCGCAAGAAATCGATCAGGGCCAGCTTATCTTCAACGACACAGGTCTGCCGAATCCCGTTCAGAGTGAATTTTACCTCTTTCATACCCTCCCCCGCATAATAGCAAATGGTGACTAGTGAACAGTAAGCAGTGAGTTAATCACTAACCACCGGAGATCGGAGACTGGAACAACACCCTCCGATCTTCCGACCTCCGACCTCCGATGTCTTAAACCTTGCCGGTTTAAACCGATGCAGGTTTCCACAGTTTGAAATCATCCGCTATGGCTTTGTAACAGTTGTAGCTCGACCCGCGCCCTATGCCCGGACCGCCGTAGGTACCCGATGAACACTGGTAGAGGTTCTTTATGGGGGTCCTGTGACCTCCGGGCGTACCCCGGAAACGGCCGTTCTGAATGCCCGAGCAGTTGCCTTCGCACCAGCCGCCTTCCTTCATATCCAGGTGAGTGTCCTGAATGTCGGTCGGGTTTGTGATGCGATGAACGATAAGATTGTCTCTGGTCATGTTGGGCGCATACTCGGCCCAGGTTTCAAAAAGAACGTCCACGAACTGCTCGGTCAACTGCTTCCATTCCTTCCTGGAAAATATTCGCGCCGGGCAGGTGAACTCCTCGACGTGGAGCGAATGCTTGCCCGCGGGCACCCTGCTCGGGTCCCAGATGCTGTCGGGCGCAGTGAGTATGAACATCTTAGAAGGCATACCCGCAAGAAAGATCTCGTGCATGTACTTGTCTTCCATGAACGCAAGGTCCTTGGGAGCGAAGTAGGTTCGAGGCGTGCAGTTGACGTCCGGGTTCGATTTGGCCGCCTTGTAGTTGGGAAGTTCATGGACCCCCACCGTTCCCCAGAAAAGCTCGCCCCGGTCGAACTGGTAGGTTCGGGCCATGCGCTTCATCTGGTCGCTTATCCTGTCCTCACCTATCAACCGCAGGAAGAGCTGAGGGGATGCGTTGTCGGAAACCACCAGTTGCTTCGCGGTAATCTCGGTGCCGTCCATGAGCTTTATCCCGCTGGCCCTGCCGTTCTCCATGAGCACCCTTTGCACTTCCGAATTCAATTGGGAATCGACGCCCAGTTTTTTCCCGGCCGAAACCAGCGCAGCCGTGATGGAACCCGTGCCGCCCTTCACGATAGCCGCCGTTTCCCAGCCCAGGGTCAGGTGAATGGTTGCGATGATGATGTTAAGACCCGGCACATCGTCGGGGAAAACCCCCCATGAGGTGAGAAATCCCCTGAGAGTTATGATCCTCAGCTCATCGCTTTCGAAAAAGTAGCGTGCCACATGCTTGGCGGTCATGTACTGCATCGAGATGTCGAGGCCGCTCGCAGGATCGAGGCAAAGCTCTTCCAGGGCGTCGGGCACTCCCCAGGGGCTGGGAGGCGAATAGCGGTGCTTGTGAAACGCAGGGCGCCATTTGGTCCTGTACTTTTCGGTCAGGTCCAGATAGGTTTCGGCGTCCACCTTGGAAAAGCGCGAGATCTGCTCGTAGGTCTTTTTGACGTTTTCTTCGTTGAACCGGGTTTCACCGGTCATCGGATCGACCACCGTGAACGCCGCGTAAGCGACATAGCTGGTCTCGTCATCGAATACGATGGCTTCATTGGTGTCCGGGAAGGTGTACTCCAGGCCTTCTTCGCGAAGATTGAATTCCTTGTAGGCCGGGTGACCATAGTAGCGCGTAAAATGGGCGCAGAAATTTCCCCGGAACCCGGGCGAGGGAAGATCCTCCGTGACCGCTCCCCCTCCGAGATGATCGAGCCGCTCGAAAACACCGACCTTCAGACCGGCCTTGGCGAGATAAGGAGCAATGGTCGTACCGTGGTGACCGCCCCCGATAATTACCGCATCATAAGCTTTGTCCGACATTTCATACCCTCCTTTGGGTTCGTAAAATTACCTGAGTTCGGCCAGCACCGCGGCCAGCCTTTCAGCCTGTTCCTCCGCCGAGCCTTCTATAAGCGTGCATTCCCGCCCCATATCGGCAGGCGGCGCCAGTTCCGTCAGTTGAAGCTTCCTTAACCGCTCGACATCGCAGCCGAGATCCTTACTGTTCCATTTCGGGATGGTCATCGGACGCCTCAGAAGCCCCAGCATCTTGCTGCGGGCCACATACCGCAACTCGCCAACCTCGTTGCTTACCGTCACAAGGGCGGGAAGCGCAGCTTCGACCACCTCGTAGCCAACCGGCACGGTCTTTTCCACCAGCAGTTTTCCGTCGTCTATCTTTATCGACCGCGCAAGGCTTACGCAGGCGACATCGAGCATCTCTCCCAGGATCAGGCCCACCTGCCCCGAGTCCCAGTCGCCGGCCTGCCTGCCGGTCAAAACGAGGTCCCAGTCACCGATCTTTTTGATCGCGCAGGAAAGAACATGCGCCGTGGAAAAGCTATCCAGCCCTTCGAACAACGGGTCTTCCAAGAGCACCAGGGAGTCGGCGCCCGCCGCGATCGTCTTCCTCAGCACCGTATCTGAAACCTTCCGGCCCATGCTGAGAACCGTTATCTTTCCCCCCAGCTCTTCCTTTATCCTGATCGCGGCCTCCAGAGCGTTTTCATCATAGGGGCTGATGACGTCCGGAGCGTCCACACTCACCTGCTTTTTCTCCACGTTCACGGTAACGTCGGAAAACGGCGCTTCCGGATCGGGTATCTGCTTTGCGCAGACAATGATTTGCGGCTCTTTCATTATCGTTCCTCCAGTTTCTTCACCAGGGCGGGGACTATGTCCCTGTAGTCGCCAACAACTCCGTAGTCGGCCACCTTGAACATGTTGCAGCCGGGATCGGTATTTATGGCCACAATCTTTTTGGACCGGATCATCCCCACCAGATGCTGGATCGCTCCCGATATCCCTACCGCTATGTAGGCATCAGGGGAGATGATCGTTCCGGTAAGCCCCACCTGGCGGTCCGAAGACATCCAGCACTTGTCGACTACCGGACGGCTGCACCCGACCATCACGTTGCCGTGCGACCCGCTCAGCGCGGCCGCAAGCGCCTCGAGCATTTCGAAATCCTCTTTGGCCTCTATCCCTCTTCCTCCGGATATGACCACATTGGCCTTGTCCAGCTCGACCACTTCCTGCTCGACCGTCTGTATGGTTTTCACCCTGATCGAGGATTCCGCGATGCCAGGCGCCATATCGACAATCGCGCTTCGAGTCTGCGCCTCATCTATCGGCTCGAAGGCGTTCTTTCGAACCGTCACCATCTGCGGAACGCCCTCACACTTGACCGTAGCGATGGCGTTACCCCCGTAGATCGGCTTTGTCCTCACAAGCAGGCCGTCTTCAGGATCCACTCTCAAGTTCAGGCAGTCGGTGGTAAGGCCGGTATTCAACCTGCACGCGAGCCTCGGCCCCACTTCCTTTCCCACAAACGAGTGGCTCATGAGAAATATCCCCGGTTTCACCTGCCCGCACAGCCATTCCAGTCCGCCCACCCAGGCATCGGCATTGAAGCCCTCGAGCAGGGGATGTTCGAGCCTGTAGACCTTGTCCAGCCCGAAAGAGGCGGCCGACTCGGCCAACTGCGCCGTCTGACTCCCAACCACCACGGCGTTGGCCTCAACGCCCAGTTGGCTGCCAAGCCCTTTTGCACCCCGCATCAGCTCCAGGGTCTTTTTGTCCAATATTCCATCTTTGGCCTCAACCAACAGCAGTATCTCGCTCATCTCAGCCAGTCCTCCTTGTTGTTTATTGTCCATCGGAAACCGATTGGAGAAGCAACTCGTTTAGGTCCATTACCTTCAATTCGTTTTCAAATCCCACGGTCTTCAAAGCATCCTCGAGCATGATCAGGCAGAGGGGACAGGCGGTGACCAGAACCCTGGCGCCCGTCCGGTGCGCCTCCCTGATCCTGATTTCGCTCATTCTGGCCTCGCCCCGAATCTCCTGCCCCTGCCACATCCTTCCCCCTCCTCCGCCGCAGCAGAGGCTGTCCGGACCATGGTGGGCCATCTCGACGAGTTTTATTCCGGGAATCGAGCGGATGACCTGCCTCGGATCATCGAAAATGCGGTTGTGCCGGCCAAGGTAACAGGGATCGTGATAGGTCACCGTGAAGTCCAGCGCCTTTTTCGGCTCGAGCTTCCCGCCAGCGACCAGATCCTTTAAAACCGCCGAATAATGGCGCACCCTGAACATCGAGCCGGGATATTCGTTAAGAAAGGTGTGAAAGCAGTGCGGAGAAGACGTTACGATGTCGGATACCGAAAGTTTTTCGAAAAGCTCGGAACAGCCTTCCATTTTCTCCTGAAACAGCCCCAGTTCTCCCACTACTCTCGCAATGTCTCCGCAACACGGCTCTTTGTCCCCGAGGATCGCGAAATCCATCCCCGCGAGTTTCAGAAGCTTCGAGAAGGACACGGCTATCGCCTGGGCCCTGGCGTCAAAGGAGGTGGTGCATCCGACGAAGTAGCAAAGTGGACCCCGGCTTAAAACTTGCCGGGGTGACGAACCATCGTTTTTCCCCCCGGCCTTGATAACCGGCACATCGAGCCCCTTTGCCCAGACAGTCCGGTCTCTTTTGGACGAAACCCAGGGATTATCGTAGTTGAAGAGCCTCTCGAGGGTCTGGTTCAAAACATCCGGCACCCCCTTGCCCTCTTCGATCAGCATGGCCCGTTTTTTCCCGACGGCCCTGAACGGAGCCCCGTACACCGGGCAAACTTCCATGCACGCCCCGCAGGTTGTGCAAAACCAGGCGGCCTTATCCCCCTCGATCCCGTCCACGTTAAGCAAAAACCGGATGTCTCCGGCCGGCGAATGCTCCTGCCACAGTAAATGTCGCGCGGTCTGCACAAAGTCGCGCGGTGAGAGAGGCTCGCCCGCTCCCGCCGACGGGCATGCCTGCACACAACGCCCGCACCGCGTGCAGGCATCGAGAAAAGCCGTCTCGGCGATCTCCCATTGAACACCCGATGCAATCGCTTCCTCGGGCTCTTCCGAAGCTTCCACCGGAGAATGGTGCAGGTAATAGGCAGCAGGCGCCCCGACCAGGTGAAAGAGCTTCGTGTAAGGAATCGCGGCGATGAATGCCAAACAGAGCAACGCATGGCCCCACCACAGGCCCGGGTATATCGACAGGGCCGTCGCCTGCGGGATAAAACCGGCGATAAGAGGACCGAAAAACGCCCACTCGGTCCACGGAGGTCTTTGGGCCGAAAGTATCACTGCCTCCAAAAAAAAGCCCGAACACACTACCACCAGGAACCAAAGAACCACGACTCCGTCCTCGAGTCTTCGTTCGAGCCTTGGCGCCCGCTGAATATATCGGCGCACAAGCGACCAGATAATCCCGGCCAGCAGAAGCATCCCGCCGATCTCCATCGACAATCCGAAAAATAGATACTTCTTTCCGGTAAGAAAGGGATACACATGACCATCTATAGCCAGCAATGTGGTGCCGATCAGTAAGATGATAAATCCCCAGAACGTCAGGAAATGAGCAATACCCGCCTGGATATCGCCTTTAAACAGGCGGATGCCGAACACTATCTCGAAGATCGACTGCTTCACGGCCTGCCATGAAAAGGACGTTTTGTTTTTTGATGTGCTTTTTCGCCATACACTTATATGAATGCCGACTCCTACCGCGAATATGCATATGGCAAGAAAGGCTATTGTATAAAACAGCCAGACATCATTTATTTTCCAAAACATGGGCCTTTCCGGAATCATAAAAAACCCCTTTTCCTTATCCAGAAACGATCAGCAGCTTGTAGTCAATAGACATACCACTCCACAGTTACTTGAACACATCTAGCAACATATATGTAACATCAGATGAATTAGAATTTTTTCATCATTTCACCTAACAAATACGGTACTTCTATCCTTCCGGTCGGAGCCAGTATCCTGTTGCTGTAATCCGTAGCATATTTATCTTTCAGGGTATTGGCTATTTTTCTGAAAAGGGGCTTTTCGATGGCCTCCGCGATAGCTGCGAGGCTCCTGCACGTACACTCTGCAAGAATCCTGGGGCCGCTGCCTATAGCCAACCGCCATGCCCCCGTCACGGGGATTTTCAATTCTTCCATCGCCGGCATGCATTCTTCAATGACAAAATCTGCATGCTCTTTTTCCCTGCCGCTGAGGACATTGTAATAGTGATTGAATTTCCAGACCCCGGTCTGAATGCGATAAGGTCCTTCCTCCATGCGGCCTGCCGGGACATAGACCCTGTTATTGTATTTCCATACGAATTCGGACAACCCGGAGGCAAGTTCCAGGTACTCGCGCGAAGAAATGGTCCGCCGCAAATTGTCGGCCTCATCGACCGTAGCTACTGCGACTATCCTTGGACCTTCCCCCACCGCAACGTAATAACCTCCCACCAGTCGTATCCCCAAATCCTCCAGGCCCGGGTTGTAAGTGTTCAAGATAAAAGAGGAATATTCATCGAACTTTCCGGGTATCACGTCCCAGTACTGCACAAACAGGATGGCCATGCCTTCTCCTTTTCCAGAGCGCCTAAGATTTGAACATGCGGGTCATAAGCTCAGCCAGGTATTCGGCTTCCTTTTCTTTGGTCTTCGAGTATTTGGCCGGTCTCGCCTGGACCCAGTAAAGGTTCTCCGGACAGCACCCCGAGCAATCCAGGACCCATTCCATATCCTGCGGGCAGTTGAAATAGGACTCTACTTCCTTGGCAATGCGCACTATTTCCTTTAACTCTTTCTCATCCACACAAGGTTTGGCCTGAATGTCCCCGGGCACATCGGTCATTGCGGTCCCGGAATCCTTGTAGACGATCATCTTCGTCTTCTTATTGACCGTACACTCCACACACCCGCTCTCTTTATCCACGATGTACTGGTCCGGGGTGATCTCTCCGCTGACAACGCTTTCGCCCAACCCCCAGTTTCCTTCCACCACGACTTTGGAGGTGTCTCCAACCGTCGGCAGCACAGTCAGGACTACACCCGCCGACTTGGCATCCACCATTTTGAGCACCGCGACCCCGATGGGCGCCTTGTCAAGCGGCATCCCCTTCTCCAGCCTGAAGGCTATGGCCCTGGTAGTAAAGGCGCTTCCCCAGACCTCGATAACCTTGCGCACAACCGACTCTTTGCGCCGCACGTTCAGATAGGTCTCCATCTGGCCGGGCATGCTCACTGCGCCGCTGGAACGGACGGCCACGGCAATTTCGTCCTCGCCCGCCCGTTGTTTCAACTCCTCGTAATACCGGTACAATTCGTCTCTCATGTCGGGAGGCATTTCCTGCGATTCAATGATTTGCCGAATTGTCCGGCTGGCCTCCACCTGCTTTCTAACGTTTTTCAATTCGTTCACGTTATCCCGGACGTATTGGCGTATCAACTCACCGGCGCCCGTTTCAGCCATGAATCGTTCATATCCCTCCACCGATATGGCAAATCCCGGTGGTATCCGCATCCCCAGTCCGGTCATCTCTCCAAGGTTGGCGCATTTTTTCCCTACCAGATCGTTATGTCCGCTATTCAATTCCTCAAACCAGTACAGCCACTTCTTACTCATCAAATCATCTCCTTGCGAAATCCAGGCATGGTTCGAATCATCGTCGCGGTCTCTGGCCGAAAAACAGGACTCGCAGGGTTTGGCTAACCCGATCAACTTCAGACGCCTCGAAGCAGATGGAGTGGAGATATATCCGGGGTGCAAACCTTTACACCCCGGACAGGTAACTGGACCCGCGACTTGGACGAAATCTCATTTATCCAATATGAACACGGCGCCCAGATTGGCATCCACCTTGACCCTCTGGCCCGATTTGATTTTGGCGGTGCCCTCGAAAACGTTCATGACAACCGGAATCCCGTATTCCCTGCCCACAATCGCCGCATGGGAAAGGCTTGCCCCACGGTCGACGATCACCCCCTTGATCATGGAGAAAACGGGGGTCCAACTGGGCGAGGTGCTAGCCGCCACGAGGATATCCCCTTCTTCGATCAGGTGGAGCTCATCTTCGCTCAGGATCACCCGTGCAGTCCCCTCGGCCACCCCGGGCGAACCGCAGGTGCCGTAAAGGTCGGCCTTGAGTTCGGGACGCACCTGCGGCATGGAGCCCACAACCACTTTGAGGGCGATGGGGTCCATCGACTGGACCAGCACTCCCATGGCCATATCCAGGTCGAAACCCTCTTTGAGCAAGGCCGGCGGGTTGGGGGTTTTCATCCATTCATTCCACTCGCCTTTTCGCCGCTCGA
Source organism: Deltaproteobacteria bacterium (assembly GCA_021793275.1). Lineage (GTDB taxonomy): Bacteria > Desulfobacterota > Syntrophobacteria > Syntrophobacterales > Syntrophobacteraceae > SbD1. The sequence goes on from JAJYTC010000030.1 coordinate 22,245, forward strand.
CGAGGTAGCGCAAATCGAACTGGTCGGGGTTGATCCCCGCACGTCTGACCTCGTCGGGCATGAGAAAGAATATATCCTCGGCCCCGTCTAAAGCCCCCTTCTGAACGAAGCGGTTTCCAAGACCCAGAGCGCTCCTGCGCATCATGGCGTGGGTATAGAGATCCAGGTAGTGATCGTGCTCTTCGCTGAATATCCCGCTTTTCTGCGCCAGGACCATAAGGCGCTCGAACCAGCCTCTTTGTTCCTGGGGCACCTTGGATAACACGGTCTTTTCAGCCTCTTTGCGCTGTTCGGTAATCTTTTTCCTCTCTTCGTCGAGATTGAAGTTCCCGCCTTTCTGGATAAACTGCTTGACGTTGACCAGAGCGGGAGTCGGGTCTTCGACCCAACTGGGAAGGTTTATTTCCGACATGCGCTGCATCCTCCAGCCGTCTTCATTCATGAAGGACATGAAATCCTTCATAAAGGCTCTTCCTGCGGCCGATTCGTCGAGTCTGCCCACGATTTCCGAGGCATTGCTTTGCACCAATGTCTCAGCCAGCCCTTCCTCTCGCGCCCGCTTGGAAAACTCCCAAAGCCGGCGATCCACCTGAAACACTTTGTTGTCAAAACCGGAAACCAGATTATGAAAAATGGGCGAGGTGTCGTCGATTCCTGCCAACTCACGGCACATGTTCTCAAAAAGTATATAGGCGGTATAAGTGCCGTACATCATGTACATGTGGATTTCCCACATGCGCCTGCAGGTGTTTATCGTCTCTTCGAAATTATCCAGCAGTTCGATATTCGAAGCTTTTTCAACATCGAGGGCCTTCAGTTTTTCGTATCGGCCCAGCATCTCCTTTACGAAGCCGCCCCACAAACCGTCATAGTCTTCAATGAAAGGCAAAATGGCCTTGCGAAATTCCGCTTCTCTTCTTTGTTTTTCCTCTTCGCTCTTAACCAGCAGCAAGGTCAGATATCCGCCTCCCTTATGAAACCTCCAGTCCCAGCCCTTGACCGTGGGCAGGCTCAGCTTTTCCGCCCCGTACTGCATTCCGTGGCGGCAGAAATTGACCCAGAACCATCCAAACATCGGGGTCCAGGGCGGCACGGAATGGGTACCGTCCAAAAACCACGCCGGCGACTGGGCAAAATCTCTTTCAGCATCAAATTCCAAACCGGGGACGACATCGTACACTTTCATATTCCCTCTCCTCATTTTGGTGGTTGTAGCCGGTCTCACTACGAGACCTGGATTTTGCCCGGAAAAACCTGCAAAGAATTGGACTGGGGTACCAAAGACCTTTCAATTCAATATCCTGCGTTATGCCGATAATTTCGCTTCCGGCCGGAGGAAGAGGGTGAGGGTAAGAACTCGGTGACTATAGTGAATACGACGAATTCCCTCGATGAACAGTGCGATCGATCAGTCCGGGCATAAACGACTTCCATTGTCTAATGCATTGCTCGACCTCCATCTATCAACAGTGTCTGACCGGTGATAAAGTCGCTTTCCGCCGAGGCCAGAAAAAGCGCGGCCCCCACCAGGTCTTCGGGTCTCTCCAATCTGTGCAAAGGGGTCTTTGAGACATCGTACCTGGAAACATCGGCCAGACCACGACTGGCTTCCGTGTCCGTAAATCCGGGGGCGATACAGTTTATGCAGATTTGATGAGGTCCCAGTTCAACGGCCAGCGCACGGGTAAGACCGATAATGCCTCCCTTGGACGCCACGTAGTGGGCGAAACCATTTGAGCCGGTAAAGAAAACCTCCGAAGCCAGATTGACGATTTTCCCGTAACCCTGCTCTTTCATGTATGGAAAAACGGCCCGGGTAGCTATAAACGCCCCTTTCACATTGACGTTCATGACCAGGTCCCATTCCGCCAGGTCGATCTCGAAAAAGGGCTTTCTTTTTATCCCGTCGTAGACGGCGGCATTGTTGATCAGGACATCCACGCGACCGAACCTCTCGATTGTCGCCTGCACCATGTTTTTGGCATCGGCCTCCGAGGAAACGTCGGCGCGAACCATTTCCGCCTCCCCACCCAGCGAACGCACCATTTTCACCGTCTGGTCCAGGTTGTCCATGTCCTTTCGAGTTACGGCCACCACCTTGGCCCCTTCCCGGGCCAGCCCGAGGCAGAACGCCCTGCCCAAACCTTTCGCCCCGCCGGTCACGATAGCCACCTTTCCACTCAGCCGCATAGCGCACCCTCCTGTTTCACGATACAAAATCGCCAACCTATCCAGCAGAGCTTATGAGCAAATTGGATGCCAACGGTCTTGGAAAAAAGATATAGTAATATCGATCTGTTACGGACGTGATGTTTAGATCTGCTGGAAAATTCCTTTCCGGCTGGAAAGATATTTACCGCTTCGGTGACGGGACCGCCGGGCCGGGATCAAAAGGGCTAAATCACGAGCTTGTATTTTTGAATCTTGCTTCTCAGGGTGGGACGCGAAATCTTTAGCAGCTTGGCGGCCTGGGTGAGGTTCCCGTTGGCAGTCTTCAAAGCTCTGCGTATGATCTCCTCCTCGGCTTCGCCAAGCCAGGTAACAGTCGAACTATCCGGGTAGCGTTTGCTGCGAACCAGGATCTCTCTTACCGTCTCCTCCAGGATCACCTCCTCTTTTCCCAAAATAGAGGCCAGCATAAGAAGGTTTTCCAGTTCCCGCACGTTTCCGGGCCAATCGTATTCGACCAGAAGCCGAATCGCCCCGTCCTCGATTTTCAACACCCCCGTATGATGGTCGCGATTGATTTTGTGCAGAAAGTGCTGAATGAGCACGGGGATGTCTTCGCGGCGCTCCCTCAGCGGAGGGATATAAACGGTCAGGACCTTCATGCGGTAATAGAGGTCCTTTCGGAATTTCCCCTGGGCAACGGCCTGGTAGAGGTCGCGGTTGGTCGCAACGATAATGCGCGCGTTCGATTTTTTCTGGGCGACGCCGCCTATGCGGTGATACTCCTTCTCCTGCAAAAAACGCAGCAGTTTGCCCTGGAGGGTGAAGGGAAGGTCGGCGATTTCATCAAGGAAAATGGTCCCTTCCGACGCCATTTCGAACAATCCTCGATGGCTTTCCACGGCCCCGGTAAAAGAGCCCTTTTCGTGACCGTAAAGAGTGCTCTCCGAAAGTGTTTCCACTATGGTGGTGCAATCGACGGTAACAAAAGGGCCGTCCTTGTGCGGACTGTTTTCATGGATCACCTGGGCCATAAGCTTCTTGCCGGTCCCGGTCTCCCCGCGAATGCCAACCGAAACGGTACTGTTGGCGATCAGGCCGATAAACTTGTAAATATCGAGCAAGGCCCTGCTGCGGCCGATCAGTGCGTACCCGCCCGACGAAAGGGATTCAGGGGGTTTTAGCGGAGAAATCTTGGCATTCAATGTAAGAAGCCGAATGGCCTTCTGAATTTTTCGATCCAGTTCTTCAAAATCGATATCTTCCGGGAGGTAATCGTATGCGCCAAGCTTCATGGCCTGGATAGTGGCGTTCATGTCCTGGTGGGCGGAAAGAAGAATAATCTTGGAATGAGGCAATTCCTGCCGGACAAGCCTTACTATCTCAAGGGCTTTCATGCCCGGCGGATCGTCCCCGAGAAGGACCATGGAAGGCTTCGCGGCCCCAATCAAGGCCGGCAGGTCTTCCCCCGAACCTGCGACACGGACTTCGTAGCGCCCTTCCAGGAACCCTGCAAGTCTTTTCCGAAAAGAAGGATTCCCTCCGATGATCAAGACTTTATTCATGATCACCGCCCGCTGTATAGATAGACTTTCCGTAGAAAAGGTATGGTTGAACGAGCCTTTTTTTCCCATTTCATGATTCACTTAGCATGAATCAGGGGTATCGTCAATCGAACGGGACGGGTATAATGCAACCCGATCTTCCTTCGGGATTTTTCGCGCCCTTCGTGGTTAACATACTGCTTCCACGATAAGGGAAGAACATACTGCTGTAAACGCGAAGGCGAGGCACTGGCGTGGAACTGCTCCCAGCTAAGCCCGTACGCCGCCCGCGTAGCGGCGCAACCTAATGTTTCAAGGCCAAGGCATGCGACCACCCTATAGAGCTGCAACAGTCAACTTTTTCGCCCTGTTTTCAACCCTTTTGGCCGCGCTTTTGTCGGGCGGGTGTTTGAGCGTACCGCGGACCGGACCCGCGTTCAGCTATTTTCGCTCCAGACAGAAGGCACTGCCGACTATCGTCGGCGACCACAAACCGCTCACTTCAGTCGAAGTCCGGGCTGTCATAAAGGGCCTTGAACAAAACTCTTCGGCAGCCGACAACCTCGGTCACCAGATGGCGCTTGAAGAAGCGATAAGCGGTCGGCCTTTCGTTGCCGGCAACAGGGCAACCCTGCTGATCAATCGACCTGCGGCTTACGCCGCCATGTTCAAAGCGATCCAGAACGCCAAAAAAAGTATCAATGTCGAAATTTATATTCTTTCTGCCGACAGGCCCGGTCATAGTTTTGCCGACCTTTTGATGAAAAAGGCCGCCGAAGGCGTTCATGTGAACCTTATCTATGACGGCATCGGATCCATGTGCACTCCGCCCGCTTTTTTCCAGCGTTTGACCACTGCCGGCGTCAAAGTGCTGCCCTTTAATCCGATCACTCCGCTCAGTTTATTGCCTCTGCCCTGGAGGTGGTCCCCGATCCATCGGGATCATTCCAAGCTTGTGATCGTAGACGGTTCAATAGCTTTCACCGGAAGCGCCAATATTTCCGACGTCTGCGGCGAACCAGGCGGCCTCCTTTCCGACCTGCTGGGCAAGAAGTTGCCATGGCGCGATACGGACGTGGAAATTGAGGGACCTGTTGTCGCCCAATTCCAAAAATTTTTCTTCGCTACCTGGAAAAGAGAAAAGGGACCGCCCATTGACGAAAAAAGCTACTTCCAGCCTGTAAAACCCCAAGGCAATGATTTGGTGATGGCGGTCGGCAGCACGTGGGGAGAAAAAAACCGGGGCAACTACTTTACCTACCTTGCCGCCATACGCTCGGCGAAACATTCAATCGACCTTAGCTGCAGCTATTTCATTCCCGACAAACAGATCATGGAGGCGCTGACCGCCGCGGCGCGGCGCGGCGTGGACGTAAAGATCATCCTTCCTCACAAAAGCGATATTAAGCTGGCTCAATACGGGGGCCGTAATTATTACAGCCGGCTGTTGAAATCGGGGGTAAAAGTCTACGAGCGCAGGGACGTGATATTGCACGCCAAAACTGCAGTAATCGACGGGGTTTGGTCAACCGTGGGCTCCGACAATATGGATATGTGGAGTATCCTGAGGAACAACGAACTCAATGCCGTGATCTTGAGCCGCGGTTTCGCTAAAAAGATGGAGACCATGTTTCAAAACGATCTCAAAAACTCCAACGAGATCACCTTGCAGAGCTGGGAGCACAGATCGGCGGTCGAGCGACTGATCGAGCTTCTCACCCGCCCGCTTGTCTATTGGCTCTAAAGCCTGTGCACCGTTGTAGTTGCGAGAATCCTTCCAACCAGCGTGCCGATGTCTTCCCGCGGAAGTTCGTGTGTGTGGAGTTCCTCGAGCATCGACACGAAGGCCCGGGCAGGAAGCGAAAGCTGCTGGTCTCTCAGGTATGCGATGTTCACATCCAGCGCGGCCTGGTAGCCCTTTAGCTGGACAGTCGCCAGTTTGCCGGCCGCAACCTCATCGGCCACACCGGCGCCCACCAGGAATGAAATCCCCTGTCCCTGCATGACCAACTGCTTTATAAGCTCGATATTGCCGCTTTCCATGAGGATGTTGGGGGAACACTCGTTGACTTCGAACAGAGCGTTGACCTCCTGGCGCGTTCCAGACCCCAGTTCCTTCATGATAATGGGTTCTTTGGCAATCTGCTTAAAGGCGATAGTCTCCAAACCGGCCAGGGGGTGTGAGGGAGGAAGAATCAGCACCAATTCCTCGCGCCTGAACGGCGTGTAGCTCACCTCGTCCCTGGCCACCACTTTGCTCATAATCGCAACGTCGTTTCTGAACTCGAGCAGGTCCAGGATCATATCCTTGGAAGTCCCCTCATTGACCACGATCTTGATGTCCGGATGGATCTTGAGGAAACGGGATACCAGGCTGGGCATGAGGTAGCGCGCATAGGTCTTGGTCGTTCCGACCCGCAGAACCCCCACCGACAGATTTAACAGCCCGCTGATCGTTTTTTCTATTTCTTTTTCATACTCGAAGACTTTGCTTACCTGCTCATAGAGGATGCGGCCCTCGTTGGTAAGATAGAGCTTGCGACCCTTTTTCCTAAACAGGGTCAAATTGCACGCACTCTCCAAGGATTTTATCTGAGCCGTTATTGCAGGCTGAGTTATGAAAAGCTCCTTCGCGGCCTTGGTGAAATGCTGCGACTTGGCAGCGTGGTAGAAGGCCCTGAGCTGATTGAAGTTAAGCATGAAAATAAACCCCTGTCTTCCGGTAGATAATCTCCGCTTATGGATAACACAATTTCAAACGCTTTGGCACTATTTTTCTGATGCGAACTGTTTTTCGTTCCGGTTGCAGGGGGAAATCGCGCCGGCCTCGAGGAAGTGCTCAAAACCGATAGTGCGCTTGGCTGGCAGAAAACTGGGATGATAAATTGGAAAGAGCCGCAGGTTCACCGGTTCTCGCAACGACAAAACGGCCAGACAGCGGTCTCATACAGCTTTGAGACCAAATCCTCCTCTCTTTTCGCCGCTTGCTCGCGAGCCAGCCTCAGGGCCGTTGCGGTAAAAAACCACTTCTCCGTGACCCGGGACAGCCAGGACAGATAACTCGCCGGTTCACGTTCGAACACCTTGAAATAGATTCCAAAGCCGATCCTGGAAAAACGGAACAGCTTGTCGGAATCTTTCACTATCATATCATCAATATCTATCGCCTCGGCCCTGGAATCATGACCGTCGATAATCAACTCTATTTTTCCCGTCAAATCTTCGGGGTATTGCAACCGGCGCAGAATCGACCCCGCAAGCCTGGCCCCCTCGATTTCATGCTGCCTTCGCAGATCGGGCTCTTTTACTACCGGGCCGAATGCGAGCAGTTGCCTTTCCTCGGAAAGCGTGGACCACCCCACGTCATGAAGCAAAATCGCAGGAGCCACAATAGAGCGCGCCCCTCCCTCGACGGACAGAAGGTGCATCGCATACCAATAGGAAATAACGGTGTGGATGACGTTATGTCTGGTGCGAAGATAGGGTTCTGCCTTTTCGAAAATGGATTTATGGAGCGGATCTTCGATGTCCGGAACGTTTTCGATTTCACTGAGTATTGTTATCATAGCGAGGCTATTATACATTTGTGGGTCAAAATAGCAACCGTGTACTCGCCTGCCCCTCCTCCTCAATCCATAATCTGTCTTTATGACTGGTATAACTTTAAATGAGTTGACTCTTTTATATTATTCATTGATTATGCCACCGTGAAAATCTCAAATAGAATTTCCCCCGGCGATTCCATTGATGCTCTTTATGCAGGATCGGCCCAGCTCTATATCGCAAGACCATTGATCTCCCTTTAGTCCCATTCAGTTATGTTTTTGGTTCCTTAGGATTTTGGTTCAGGCTGCCCGGCGGATGGTTTTAAGAGGGCCGGTCGGGACCGCGGTTGACCGTAAGGAGACCGGGGCCTCGTTTTTATTAATCCACGCCGCCCGGCATCGATGCGATTCCCCAATCGGCTCAGCGGCATGACCGCTTAGGCCATTTTACCCACTTAGGAGGTGCCCTGTGGGAGATCAGAAATTTCCTTCGCCACATGAGATCGAAACAATTCCGGGGACTGAAGGATGGGAGCGGATGTATCCCTACCACTACCTCTTCTCCACCGAAAACAAGGAGCGCAAAACCTACGAAGAGAACATGTTCTGGTTCAACGACGGCCTGCATTACCCGGAACCGATGTATCCGTTCGATATTATTTGGGATGAGGCATGGTTCCTCGCCCTTTCCCAGTTCAACACCCGCATCTTCATGATCCCTCCGGCCCTGGGCGTCGACCACCGCATCATCAACGGCAACGTCTATATTACGCCCGTTCCGGTTGCCGATCCCCAGGAAATTCAGAACCGCGTTCCGCTGTTCATGGAACGGGCCGGCTACTATTTCGAGCACTGGAACGAACTCCACGATAACTGGGAAAACAAGATGCGCGGGATCATAAACGATCTCAAGGCGCTCCCGATAACCCCCCTGCCCCAGATGGAAGATATCTCCACGGTAAAAGAAGGGCTCGGCACATCCAGCGGATACCAGCTTCTCAAAAGCTACGACACGCTGATCGACCTGGGCATCCTCTGCTGGCAGTACCACTTTGAATTCCTGAACCTCGGCTACGCCGCCTATGTCACTTTTGTCGACTTCTGCACAAAGGCATTCCCCGATATATCGCTTCAAAAGATTTCCCAGATGGTCGGCGGTATAAACGTCATCCTTTACCAGCCCGACGAGGAGTTGAAAAAACTCGCCAAGCTGGCCATGGAAAAAGGCATTGCCGATCAAATCCTTGGCGCAAAGACAATCGACGAGGTCACCAGCGGGATCAATGGTTCCCCAGACGGCCGCAAATGGCTCGAAGCCTGGGATGCCGCCAAAGACCCCTGGTTCTACATTTCCACGGGTACTGGCTGGTACCATCACGACAGTTCCTGGAATGACGATCTCAATATTCCGATGAACGCCATGAAGATTTACATCCGCAAATTGAAAGAGGGCCAGAGCATCGATCGTCCTCTTGCCGATATTCAGGAAGAGCGGGAACGGCTGGTAAGGGAATACAGAGCGCTGCTCCAGACCGAAGAAGACAAAAAGACCTTCGACCAGCTCTACAACACCTCCAAGCTGGTATTCCCCTACGTGGAAAACCACATGTTCTACGTAGAAAACTGGTTCCATTCCATCTTCTGGAACAAGCTGAGGGAAGTGGCCGCGATCATGAAAGATCACGGCTTTTTGAACGACATAGAGGATATTTGGTTTTTGAAGCGAGCCGAAATCAAGGATGCGCTCTGGGACCTGGTCACAGGGTGGGCGACGGGCAGCAAATCTTACGGCCCGCTTTACTGGCCCAAAGAAATCGCATGGCGCAAGGGGGTTTATCAGAAATTCCGGGAATGGACCCCTCCGCCCGCCGTGGGCAAGCCTCCCGAAACCATCAGCGAACCCTTCACCATCATGCTCTGGGGTATTACCAATGAGAGTATGGCCGCGTGGGCAAAGCTAAGAGAGATTACCGACCTTGACCAGGTGACGGAAATGACGGGCTTCGCCGGCTCACCCGGTTCGGTCGAGGGTCCTGCGCGCGTTTGCAGAAACGCCAAAGAGATCGACCAGTTGCAGGACGGCGAAATCCTGGTTGCTCCTACAACTTCGCCCTCCTGGGCGCCTGCCTTCCAGAAAATCAAAGCGTGCGTGACCGATGTGGGCGGAATGATGTGCCACGCTTCCATCGTTTGCCGCGAGTACGGACTGCCCGCTGTTGTCGGCACCGGCCAGGCGACCTCGGTCATCAAAACGGGCATGCGCATCAGGGTGGATGGCAATACGGGTAAGATCAACATCATGAGATAAAGTGCAACATGAACATAAAATGAGAGGCTCGGGAGCGGTGATCCATTCACCGCTCCGTTGTTTTTGTATTCCGTGTCCCCCGCGCAAGCGCCGGCAGGCGCCGCCGCCGGGGACCTTTCCCCCACACCAGGAAGGTCGCTCTATGGAAGCTCTTTTCACCCATGATCTCGAAGCGGTAATTTTTGATTTTGAGGGAACGCTCGTCGACTTCCAGTGGAAGCTTTCCGAGGCAGTTGAAGAAGTCCTGGAAAAACTTCGGCAAATGGGCTTTACCGCAACACACCTGAGCAACAGGAAATATTCGACTCTTCAGATCCAGGCAATGCAGGCAGCTCCACAAATAGGGATCCGGCCACAAGACGTTCGAGACGCAATCGGCGCAGTCTACGACGTCTACGACGAGGACGCGCTCACCCGCTGGAATCTTCGGCCCGGCGCCCCTGATTTCTTACGCGCCCTCAGGACCATGGGCATCCGTACAGCCCTGGTAAGCAACGTGGGGGGAAGAGCCCTCGGAAAAGCAATCACCCGCCTGGGCCTGGAGTCGCTCCTCGATATGGCCCTTAGCCGCAACGACGTACCAAACCTCAAACCAAGTCCCGACGGCATAAATCTCGCCCTTCACAAAATGGGCGCAAACAGGCGCCACAGCATCTTCCTCGGAGACAGTCTCGACGATATCAACGCGGCACGAAATGCGGGCCTGAAAGTGATGATTATCACAAACGGCGAGAACCTCCGCGAAGATATCATCCAAGCAAAGCCCGATGCGATATTCGACAATTACCAGGAACTGATTGGCGCGCTGCCATCATAAGATTTGCTTATCGATAGCATAATTCTTATTGAGTTGACAGTTTTTTCTTATTGCTGCACCCTGCTGCCGAATATTACAGTTCCTGCTGCCCCTCCCTCTATCTCCCTTTCCTTTGCCGCTTCTATTCGTTCTGAACTTCATGATCCGTTCTTAAGTTCGATCCCGTGACAGCTCATAGTTTCCGCTCGCGCCCCATATTTGCTGGTCGAGCCCGGAAAGGTCGGCCCGGTTCCAACAACGAGCCTGCTACCGATAAGAATGCAGGTCGATTTTGCTCACGACCTGGAAAACGAGATCAGGAGATCATGAATGAAACAGACGAATAACTACGTCCTCTGGTTCCAGGAATGCGACATATCCTCCGTTCCTGTTGTAGGCGGAAAATGCGCCAGCCTCGGTGAACTGCTCAAAGCCGACATCCCCGTCCCGCCCGGGTTTGCCGTGACAACCGAGACCTACACGCGTTTCATGGAAGAAAACAGCCTCGATAAAGAAGTCAAGCGTTTGCTCGAAGACGTCCGTCCCGAGGATACCGCAAACCTTGAGGCGGCAAGCCTGGCGATTCGGCGCCTGATCGAAGAAAAGCCCATAAGCGTCGAACTCGAAGACCATATCGGGGAATACTACCGCCTTCTGTCCAAGCGCTGCCAGATCCCCGCCGTACCGGTCGCTGTCCGTTCGAGTGCCACAGCCGAAGATCTTCCCGGGGCAAGCTTTGCAGGCCAGCAGGACACTTACCTTTGGATAAGAGGAGCAGACTCGGTCCTCAATCACGTCCGCAAGTGCTGGTCGAGCCTTTTTACCGGTCGCGCCATTGCCTACCGCAAAAAGATGGGATTTTCCGACGAGGGAGTCTCGATTTCCGTAGGGGTTCAAAAGATGGTCAATTCGTTTGCCGCCGGGGTGATGTTCACCTTGAACCCGGCAAACGGGGACCGCTCGTCCATAGTCATAGACGCCAACTGGGGGTTTGGAGAAAGCGTCGTGAGCGGGTTGTGCACCCCCGACCATTTCCAGATCAACAAGGTGACCATGGAGATCGTCAAACGCACTATTTCCGCAAAGGAATGCTACTTTGCGACCAACTTCGAGACCCAGACGGTCGAACAGCACGAGTGTCCGGCGGAGCGCGCCTCCAACCAGTGCATTATAGACGAGGAGGTGGTCCAACTGGCCCGGGTCGCCAAGCTCGTAGAAGCGCACTACGGAAAACCCATGGACATCGAATGGGCTATCGACAAGGACATGCAGACGGGAGGACGGGTGTTGATTCTCCAAAGCAGGCCGGAAACGGTTTGGAGCAGCAAAAAGCCCGAACCGGCGTCCGTACCCAAGTCATCGGCAATGGACCATATAGTGGCTGGCCTATTGATGGGAAAGAAAATCAACTGAAACCTTTGAAAGGAGAGAACAAAGCTATGAAAAGCATGAGAGATTTCGTCGACCGGGGTATGGAACTTGGAATGGTAAAGCGAGTCACGGCGGAAGTCGACTGGGACCTCGAACTATCGCACATAGCCAAGCTGAACGAAGAAGCCGGAGGGCCTGCGCTGCTTTTTGAAAACGTCAAGGGATACAAAACCCCTGTCATCACCAGCG
>JAJYTC010000203.1 GCA_021793275.1 Deltaproteobacteria bacterium
GTTGAAAACTCACTAAACTGGGGCCAAAACTCTTATCAGCAAAAGAATCTCTTGTTCATTCTCTTCGGGAACGTTCGATGAGAGGAATATTCAAAATCGCTCTCAAGCTGCTCATCAACGACCGCGGAAAGTTTGCCGCGCTGATCGTGGGAATAACTTTCGCCATTTTTCTGATAGTACAACTGACGTCCATATTCTCGGGGATCCTGGCCAAGGCGTCCTCGACCGTCATAAATACCGGCGCGAGAGTCTGGGTGATGGACCCTTCGCTTCAAAACCCCCTTAACACCATTCCGCTGCCCGACTACGTGCTGGATGCCGTTCGCAGCATGAACGGCGTCGATTATGCCGTTCCGATTTATTCCGGCGTAGGTCTGATCAAATTGAGAAGCGGCGATTACCAGGCCGCCACAGTCATCGGTCTGGACGATACGAGCCTGCTGGGAAGACCCGAATTGATCGAAGGCAGTATCGAAGATATTTATTCGAGTAACGCCTTCATTGCCATAAAGGACCAGGAGTTCGCCAAGCTGGGCAAGCCTACCATCGGGACCACCTTCGAGATAAACGATCACCGGGCGGTCATAGTGGGCATCGGGCATGTACCCGTGGGCAGTCTTTTCGGAATCCCGACCCTTTACACCACTTACAGCCGCGCTATCCAGTATTTACCGAACATGAGGTTCACGATAGGCTATGTTCTCGTTAAACCCAAGAGTGAGGCCGCTATTCCCGGTATAATAAGGGACGTCGCCAAGATCGGATACAAGGCGATGACGGACCGGCAATTCCAAACAAAAATTTCCAATTACTACAAATACCAGACCGGCGTAGGGACCAACATACTGATGATGACGGTCATCGGCTTTCTGGTGGGGCTGTCGATTTCGGGCCAGACTTTCTACACGTTCGTGCTCGAAAACCTCGAAAAGTTCGGGGCACTCAAAGCGATAGGCGCCAAAAATTCCGAACTGGTCTCCATGATCCTCTTTCAGGCTGGTTTCGCTTCTATTGTCGGCTACGGCCTCGGCGTAGGAATGTCCGCTCTTCTGATCGCAACGGGAAAGCAGTTTGTTCCCAATTACACCGCCGACATAGGCTACTGGAACCTATTTCTGGCCTTTATCCTGGTGCTTTTGATCGCAGGCATCTCAAGCCTTGTCGCCGTAAGAAAAGTGATCAGAGTCCAGCCCTTCGAAATCTTCAGGGGGTGAGATGGCCGAGGCGGTTAAAGCGATCCTGCTCGAGAAAGCATTCGGAGAAGGTGCGGCCAGGACTTACGCCATCCGCCGCGTCAGTTTCGAAGCCTATTGGGGGGAAATGCTCTACGTTGTCGGTCCGTCGGGCAGTGGCAAAACCACTCTTTTAAGCCTTATTTCGGGCATCCTCAAACCCGATTCAGGCAGCGTCATTGTCGAGGGCAGGGACATCTGGGGGCTCAGTCCCAACGAAATCGCCGATTTCAGGCTCCATAAAGTGGGCTTCGTATTTCAGGACTACCATCTTTTCCCGAAGCTCACCACAGTGGAAAATGTGGCCATTCCGCTGATCCTCAAAAAAGAGGACTGGAACAGGTCCATGAAAGTTGCCATGGAATTTCTCGAAGTGGTCGGGCTGGCGGACAAGGCCTCTTTGCCGCCGACCAAATTGAGCGGTGGCGAACAGCAGCGCGTGGCGATCGCCCGCGCCATTGTCGGCCGCCCGGACCTTCTGGTCTTCGACGAGCCGACCGCCTCGCTCGACGGAGTGACCGGAAAAAGAATTCTCGATTTTGTAAAAAACGAAATCCTCAACGATAAGAGGTGCATTGTGGTCGTCACCCACGACAGCAGGATCTTCGGGCTTGCGGATCGCGTGATCGAGATGGAAGACGGAACGATAGTCAATGTGAGGAGCGGAGGCGAGATTGAAGGCTAAGCTGCTTATCGTGCTGGCAGTTGCGGGGGTCGCTGCGGGTATCGTCAGCGCATATATGTCCGCATTACATAAACCGCCTCTGCCGCCCCTGTTCAGTCCCGCCCGGGACCCTTACGTAAAAGGCATTTACGCCAACGGCATCATCGAAAGCTACCAGCCCCACGCATCGGACATCAACATATTTCCGGAAGTAGGGGGGACCGTCGTCAAATTGCCTGCGGCCGCGGGAGCAACGGTTCGCCGGGGAACGCCGATTTTGGTGATCGACTACTCGGTTCAGCAGGCGACCGTCGCACAGGAAAAGGCCCAGGCCGCCGCCGCCCTGGCAACGCTGCGGGAACTCAAGGCGGAGCCCCGGAAGGAAGTGCTTGCAGTTTCCAAAGCCCAAGTGGTCGCTGCCAAGGCTAGCCTCAAGACCGCCAAGGACGACCTGGCCTTCGAGCAAAGGTCTTTCTCCCTCAACCCCCAATCCGTAAGTAAGAAAGCGTTGACCGATGCGATCAATGCGGAAAAGGTCGCCGAAGGCAACCTGGGGACGGCAGTGAAAAATTACGAGTTGACCAGGGCCGGGGCATGGATCTTTGATATTGAGAACCAGGAGCATTTGTACAAAGCGCTGTTAAAAACCTATGAAGCCGGAAAGGCACTGCTGGCCGAATATACTATCCGGGCGCCCGTCAACGGGGTCGTGCTTTCGGTGAATACGGCCGTTGGCAGCTACGTAGCCCCGACAGGGACCTACGATACTTATACCCAGGGCTACACGCCGGCTATCGTCATGGCCCGCGCGCAACCCTACTACCAGGTTCGCTGCTATGTCGATGAAATCCTCATTCCCCGGCTCCCGCCGCCCTCGAAAATAGAGGCGCGCATGTTCATAAGGGGCTCCGACATCAGCGTTCCCCTTCAATTCGTGCGCATTCAGCCCTACGTGACTCCCAAAATCGAACTGTCGGATCAGAGGACCGAAAGAGTTGACGTGAGGGTGCTGCCGGTCGTTTTCAGATTCAAGCCGCCAAAGAGCGTGAACATATACCCCGGGCAGCTCGTCGACGTTTACCTCAAGGCGAAAAACAGCGGGCAGAACAAATGACCATTGCTCAATTGGCGATTCGCCGGTTCATATGTTTA
Source organism: Deltaproteobacteria bacterium (assembly GCA_021793275.1). Taxonomy (GTDB): domain Bacteria; phylum Desulfobacterota; class Syntrophobacteria; order Syntrophobacterales; family Syntrophobacteraceae; genus SbD1. The sequence continues at coordinate 3,049 of JAJYTC010000203.1, forward strand.
TTTTGCCTGGCCGCAACCGCCTTTTTATCGGCCGGCTGCGAGGTCGGACCCGACTTCGTTCGCCCTGCGCCTCCGCCGGTGACAAGATATACGAACAAGAAGCCGCCCGAAAAGACGATTACCGCCCTCGGGTGGGCGCAACACTTCGAGATGGGCCAGGAGATCGCCCCGGGCTGGTGGCGCGTGTTCCAGTGCGGCGCCCTCGATGGAGTGGTGAGGGAGGCGATCGTCCAGAGCCCGAACCTGCAATCGGCTTTGGCCCGTTTGAAGCAGAGCCGGGAGGACCTCATGGCGGGCTACGGCGTATTTTTCCCCCAGGTCAATGGGGGATTCGGCGCCGAGCGCCAGAAGTTTTCTCCGCTCATGTTTGGAAGCACCGTTACGGCTCCCGTCTTCGATCTCTATACGCTCGAAGGCACTGTCAGTTACACTCTTGATGTATTCGGAGGGGAACGCCGCCAGGTGGAGGGTCTTGCGGCGCAGGTGGAATATCAGAAACAGACTGCTCGAGCCGCTTATCTGACCCTCGTTGGAAACGTGGTCAACGCGGTGATCGCCGCGGCAGCCTACAGGGCGGAAATCAAGGCCACGCGGCAGATTATCGCTCTTCAACAAAACCAGCTCAAGATTACTGAAAGCCAGGCGGAAGGCGGAACGGCGCCGTATTCGAACGTCCTGGCGATCAAAACGCAGCTCGAAGCTACCAGGGCGACCCTGCCTCCGCTCGAAAAAAATCTCAGCCAATCGGAACACCTGTTAACGGCGCTTCTAGGAAAAACCCCGGAGCAGTGGACACCGCCTCAGATCGATCTGGACGATTTAACGCTTCCCGTGAAGGTCCCCGTGACTCTGCCCTCCGAACTGGTCCACCGCCGCCCCGATATCCTGGCGGCCGAAGCGCAGCTGCACAGCGCCAGCGCGAACATCGGAGTCGCTACGGCAGCCATGTTCCCCAACATCACCCTGAGCGGAACCTACGGGCAGAACAACACGGCCATTACCGGGCTCTTCGCTCCGACCGGCAACTTCTGGTCCATGGCAGCGAACGCGGCCGCGCCCATATTCCACGGAGGGACGCTCTGGTTTAATCGCCGCGCCGCAATACAGGCATACAAGGTCTCGTTTGCCGATTATCGCCAGGCTGTAACAGCCGGTTTTCAGCAGGTGGCCGATTCCCTGCGGGCGCTGCAGTTCGACGCAAACACCCTGGAAGCCCAAACAGAATCGCTTGCGGCCGCTTCGCAAAACCTGAAACTCGTCGAATCGAATTACGAGGCCGGCCTTGCCGGTTATCTCGATGTCCTTACCGCAGACAACCAGTACCAGCAGGCGAAAATTGCCGTCATCGAGGCCAGGGCGCTTCGCCTCCAGGACACCTCCGCCCTCTTTACAGCCCTTGGCGGCGGCATGGAAGGAAGGCAAAGGCAAAAGTAAAAAGACAAGAAGCGCTCCAGTGGTGCTAAAGTCCGCAGCCGGCTACCCTGCACCTTTGGGCTACCTCGTTCGTAGGGCCTTGATGGTCGCGCTGCAGGTAAAAATTCAACCACGCCGAGGTATGGTTCAGTTCCCACATTCGAGGCGGCACGCATCCTTCGCTCAACTGCCGCGTCGTTTTTGCGTTTGCCATACGATTATAGGCGCGATCCCAGACGCAGGGCCGATCCGGGAATACCTCGCAGCGGCCGTTCCTGCTGCCTCCGCAGGCCCCGTTGCGGATATGCTTGGCACACTGGGATTCCGGGCACAGGAAACCTACGTGCTGAATGGCGCAGTCGCCGCATCTTTGACAGCCAAGGATGGCGCGCTTGGGGATATCTTCGACAAGGCGCAGCAACAGCCCGCCCACCGGCATCCGGTCGACGGGTTTGGACAGTATGCGGTATAGAGGCGCAAGGGGGTGGCGGGGGTCGAAAAACGTGTTGTGGACCCCTCGCAGCATTGAATAGCGCAAGCGCTCCAGCATGGTTATCTGCGGCGGATTTTTGCCGAAGAGGGGTCGTTGGTCTCCATCCTCGGCTTGGGCAGAAAAGGCGTAAAAGCCGCCGGGTTGCGGGAAGTCGAAATCGGCCAGGAAGTCCTTCCACTGGTCCTGAATTTCTGCGAAACGGTCCAGAATGCGGCCCGCCGTATCGAAATCACGATGTATTCCCTCGATGTGGATCCCGGCATAGCCGAGGCCCTTTAAAACGGCAGCCAGCCGGGCGGCGCGTTCTATCGACGCGCGGCGGCCCGAAGCCGGGTCGCGCCACTCCTCCTTAACGCGCTTAAGAAGCGCGTCAGTGACCACTGCGCCGGGCACATTGCCGGAATTGATAATGGATGCCGCTTTGGGGGTCAGAACATAGACCGACCCCAACGTGGGCAGGCTGATGCCCATGATCTTTTCGATCTGAAGCAATTCCTTGAATTTTCGGACGTCATAACCCAGTTGGGTTATCACGAATTGAGCGCCTGCAGCCACTTTGCGGCACAGCTTGGCATATTGGGCGAAACATTCACCTTCCGTACTCTTGAAAGGCGATACCGCACAGCCGGCAAAAAACCCTTCCGGGTCGCCGGAGGCATTGATACGTTCGCTCAGCAGGCCGAGCATGATCTGCAACTGGACCGAATCGATATCGAAAACGGGAGCGCCCTGGCCGCCGAATCCTTTGCCGGCATAGTCTCCGTTCAAAGCCAGGATGTTTTTCATGCCCATCATCGCCAGTTGCAGGGCGCGGCTCTCCATGCCTACCCGGTTTGAATCGCGGCAGGTAAAATGAACTATCACGTCCATGCCGAGTTCGAAAATGTTGTGCCCCAGGACGTCGGGACTGAGCGAGGGGTTGCCTCCCGGATTGTCGGTAATGGAAACGGCCGATACCCGCCCGTCGCTGAAAGCGTCCCGGGCTATGCCCATAACGATGTCGACGGCCCTGCCCGAAGCTTCCCGCCCCGGCACAAGTTCGAGCGTGACCGTAAAATGATCGGGGTTGGTAATGTCAATTGGAAAAATACGCAGCATATCAGTATCCTTCACGTGAACGTCGAAATGTGTGGCACGGCCGCAACGAAAGGCGCCGACCTCAAGATAATTTTTCATTATATCTTCAATAAGTCTAAAAAACAGCGAGTAGTGAGCGGCGCCCCGGGATTCCTGCTCCCGCTCTTTTGGAACTTCAAGGGCTTATTGACGCCATGGACCCCGGCTTAGTCCCGCTAAGAGCGGGATTGCCGGGGTGACGAACTTGACCTTAAGCAGCTATAAGTTTCATTCTCGTTCAAACCGCGTCCGAGGACGAGGCGGCGGCGCTGGATTCCTCAATCATATGCTGTTACTGCTGTTAAAACAGCGTTTTTTTATTTCTCTCTTTAAATATCATATTGATTTAATTGATATTTGCGTATTTCGAGATCAGAAATAACAGCGGATAACAGCAGGAGTTAACAGCCAGGCAACAGCATGGAAACAGCGAAAGGGCAGCGGGGAATGGGAGAATGGGTGAAAGCATCTTAAGATCTCCATTTGTCCGAAATTGTCGATAGCACGTTTTGGGTTGCCGGTTTCCTGCCGGAGGCTGCCGGGTTTTGCCAGGCG
>JAJYTC010000031.1 GCA_021793275.1 Deltaproteobacteria bacterium
TCCTGGAATATCCCGTGCAACTTCCATGTGGCCGCTTCATTCGCGGTCGGCTTAAACGACGGCACCACGTCGCCTGGGGACAGTCTTGCTGCGCAGACTCAAATCTACGGTCAGCAGTTGCTTAGCAGGGACGGAAAGAATCTCTACGCCTGGTCGAGCAGCGAGAGTTACCAGTTCACGCCTGATATCGGTATAAGCTGGCTGTACGGCGGCTGGAACATCAGTGCCGAATTTATGTACACCTTCTGGACCAAGGACAATCCCAGCGACATCCAGAACGGCAACCAGTTGGCGATGGATTACACCCTTACGTATACAGTCAACAAGTGGACGTTCGGTCTTGGCGCTGAAGGCCAGGCGCAGACCAACAACGACAAGGGCAACGTCCTTGTGGACGGTGTACCGGTATACGGCTCGATCCCCAACACTATGAATGAGAACTGGACCGCAGGCCCGATCGTCGGCTACAATTTTGGCCCCTGCAGCTTGCTGTTCACTTACAACTTCCAGCTCATGACGAAGAACGACGTTGGCGGCGACTGGGCTATGATGCGCCTCGTGGTTCCTCTCGGAAATCCGTACGATTGGTACAAATAGAAAACTTTCATAGAAAGATTTAGACGGTGCGCTCCCCTCCGGGGAGCGTAACCTGAAAGTTCTCGGATGCGCCGCTCTCAATGAGCGGCGCATTTTTTTCGGCCCGCATGAAAGTGCAGCTGATCCTTAAAAATATTCCGACCCCCCGGGGTGATCCCTAGGGGGCCGGCCTCTTTTCACTCAATTGCGCTGTCAGTCGGAAGGTCTTCTTTTCTCCGCTGTTTCAGGTTACAGGTTCATTACCCGGCTGCGGCACCGCCCATTGTGCCCATCGGAATAGGGGCGGCAGGCCCGTAGCTAAAAGCGCCCTGGCAGGTAGCATTCAAGGGCGCCTGCACAGCGGGTTGGCAAGTACCCGGGCATGAGATGTGAGGCAGACATAAGCACTGGGCGTTTGCATTTATAAAAGCGCCGCTCACGAGCACCAGCGCCAAGGCCAGCCCCAGAACGAGTTTCTTGTTCATTCTCATCTTCCTCATCATCATTATCACCTCCTACCTTGTTCGGGGTTCTACAGCGCTTATACATAGCGTTCTTAAGCGCTCCGAACTGTGTTAGCAATAACTTAACTGCGCCATTTGCATATGTCAACCGGGTGGGAAGTCCGCTATTATCGATAGGTTAAGGCGTATGGGGGAATCATTTAAATATTATTAACGATATCCGGATATTGAAATTGTTAAAAAGCCGCCTGGAAATAATTTGATTCATCCTTTGGAGGAGCACTTCGGAAACGTCTTGTTTTCGGCGATTAACACGGAATCCGGACTTCACTTGACAGAACCTGCCAGGTAACTAATTTTTATTGGGAAAACATAAAATGTGAATTTCTGATAATTGGAGTGATTATCGGATGGAAACCGCAGACAGATTGCCCGGGATAGATTTCAAAAAGTTTTTTATCCGCCTTTACAGCGTGCTCAAATCGAAACGGGGCGAACTTATGGCCGTTGCCGTTTTTGGTTTTTTTATGGTGCAGGATTTTCGCGCCGTTTTCCGGCACGCGAGGATAATGGTCCCTCTGAGCTTCCTGAACATCGTTGTGTTCCTCAATGGTTTGCTTGTGGCCGGATACTTTACCATGCTCGTTTGCATTTATCTGAGCAGGGGCGCGGCAGGCTCGACCACCAGGTCCTTACCTGCAAAGCTTGTTGCCCTGGTTGCGACCTTCATGCCGTTCACCTTCCCCGTGCTTAGCGGCGCTGCACCATCCGGCGTAATTATTCTGATGGTTTCAAGCCTGATACTTCTTTTGGGGATGATTTTCACACTCGTAGCTCTGGGCACTCTCGGAAGAAGTTTCAGCCTGATTCCGCAAACCAGGAAGCTGGTTACCGGCGGACCCTATCGCCTGGTGCGCCATCCCGTGTATGTGGGAGAAATCATAGGCGCGTTGGGGCTGGTGGTGTGGGCGGCGTCAATTCCAAAGTCCGTGGTCTTCGTACTCCTGGTTGGCTGTGAAGTCTATCGGGCGTTGCAGGAAGAGAAGCTTTTAGCGGAGGTTTTTCCGGAATACCGCGAATATGCTTCGAAGACAAGACGATTCATCCCTGGAATATTCTAGCCTGAGGTATAATTCGTTCCCGTCTGGAATGCATGTCGATCTAAATTCCTAGTTTATCGAGGTATTTTTGATATAGATCGTCTCCGGCGCGGCTTACCGCTGTGGGGAAAGACTTTTCCAGGGCGAGCGATATCTGGGTGGCGCTCCGGAAACGTTTGATCGGGTCGCATGCGAGGCAACGCATTACAAGCTCGTTGAGCTCTTCAGGGATCTCGGATCTCCATACCCTTGGCGGTGTCGGATACTGTTCGCAATGTTGAATTTCATATTCCTCGAAAGAAGAAGCTTTGAACGCAGGGACGCCGGTCAGCATTTCATAGAGGAGTGTCCCGAAAAGATAGATATCGGTAAAAACGGGAGGCCTTCTGCGGGCAAGATATACCCTGAACTGCTCGGGCGCCCTGTAGGAAAGGTGGACGAGCGGGAGTTCTCTCAGAGCGACCCTGGCGGGACTGGCCTTTTCTATCTCTTTCCACAGGCCTCCGTTGTATATTTTGAGATGCGGTTTTTCTCTGCCCAGAAGGATGCGCGAAGGACGCAGGTCCAGGTGGAAAAAGTTGCGTATTTTGCCGTCTGCGGCCATATGAAGGTGGAGATCGCCCAGGGCTTCGAGCACCTGGTAGCCAAGCTTTGCGGCAAGAGGAACCGGCATGCCCGATCCTTCGCAAAGCAGCTCGCCGAGTGAAAGGGGCAGGTGTTCGCGCACTACGAAGAAGTGTCCTTCAAAATTCGCCAGATCGTAAATCCGGACCAAATGGCGGGAATCGATTAACATCTGCCTTTTTGTCCACGCTGTGAGCCTTTCGACCGGCAGGGCGTCCGTGAGCCTTCCGGTCAGCGCCTGGCCGGCGAACTTCCTGCCGTTGCTCTGCTCCTGCAGCTCCACGATAAGAGAACTGGATCCGATATGCAGGAGGTCGGTCACTTTGTACGTGTGGACGCAGCCGGATAGAGAGTTGCCTGTTTGGTCGGTCCAGGATGTCAACGTCCGTCCGAGAGCGGAGTCGGCCAAATAGGAGTTCAAAGAGAGGACCGACGGGTTGTTTAATTCAGATTTCGCGCGCAGCTCCACGCCTGTTTTAGCAGATGCTGACGCGCCGGCATGTTCTTTCTTCTGTTCCTGGGAGCATTTCGCGATTTTTGCCAGTATGCTTTTTTTCTGCTCTTCGCTAAGGCTTTGATCTGAATAGACGTACTGGTAGTAACCGAACGCTTCCTGCCATCTTTCCAGTTTCACGGAGCAGTCACCGCATAACTCCCGGCATTTGAGCGGTTCAAATCCCAGGTCGGCAGCCAGGCTTAACTCTTTGATGGCTTCCTCCCAGAACTGCCCGTCAATGAGCGCCAAACCGTAGTTATAGAGCTGGACCGGATCCGTTGCCTTAAGCTCATCGAAGGAAACTGCCCCCTCGTCGGATTGAGTTCCCAGGCTGTTAAGCAGTGATTCGGCGTATGAGCGTATCTCTTCTTTCGCAGCGTGAGGGAAGTCTTCCGCCTCGATTTCGCCAAGTATCGCCTTTATGATCTCGGCAGTCCCATCCGCCAGGCCCTGCTCCATGTAGAGGCGCGCTTCGGTCAATCGAACAAAGAATTCTTTTACAAGTTGCTCGGGCGGCATTTATCACCTCTGCCGATGTCTGTGGAATCCGACATCAAGCGCTCAGTCCTTTTGTTGAATTGTCGCAGAGCCGGGTGGTGAGCTCCGCAAGCTGCGCAGATCGAATAACGGGACCTCGACACGCGAGACGATTTTAAAGAAGAGGGACTCCTCAGCCGGGGACTCGTCGGCGATTTCTGCGTCTGAAATGAAACTTAGAGCATCGCAGAAAATAATCCTGTGTGTTTGGTCGTCGGCGGCCAGAACAGCTATCGGCCCGGTCGCGTCGGCGTGCCCGGCAAGATCGAACCCAAGCGGTTCGAACTTGTAAGACCTGAGTTCTTTTGGATGCAGTTCCGCCCATTGGCCCAGGACTCCGCTCTTTACTCCGCGAAAAAGAGGCTTGAAATCGGAAAGAGTCGCATATCCGCGCTTAAAAACTCTGCGGCCAATCCTGCGCGTTGAGCGCGCAGCCTTGAGCACGCAGGATGCCGGCAAGGCAAAACATTTTCCGTCCGTAACAAGCAGGCAGGCGTCCGCATGCCGAATGCCGCGCAGCACCGGATCGCTCTTTTCGCCCGGTTCGGGAGAAGAGGCAACGGCCTGCGCAGTATCCTCTTTTTGTGCCCGAAGAGGTGTTTTGTCATCGGAGCGATCCGGGACAGTCGTCGATAGGGCCGAAAGCGAAATGTCGGGTTGAGACAGGATGCCGGTGGAAGCTGACGACGTTCCAGTCGGCGGGGCGCCGGACAAATCGGGGCTTGCGCTTCCCGCCTTTGCCGCGAGAGCCTTCTGCCGCAGGTCCTGAAACTTTTCTACCAGCTCTTTTAACCTTTGTTTCTCACTCGGTCCCGACTTTCCCTCTATGAGAAGCATGTGCGCAAGCAGTCCCTGGGAATCGCGAATGAGTTGAACGAGTTTGGTGTTTACCGCATTGGGCCTGTTGAGGAGCCGTTTGAGAATGACCTCCATAATTTTAAATACCGACTTTGCATCCGGGGAATGCGATGCCATTGGCTCAAGTCGCTGGAGGGCGTCGATAAATTTTTTCAGGTTTTCCCTGGAAAAGTCCCAGTCGAGACTAAGGTATGCGGCATTGAATTGTTCAATCAGTCCTGGCAGCCCGGTGCTCGGAGCGCCAGGTTCCGAGGAAGTCGATAATCCGGAGAAAAGGTCCGAGTGGCGGGAAGGGACAAAGAGTTTGTCTATCTCCCTGTCTATCTCGATCTGAACGGCGTCGAGATTGAGGGGCGCTCCCGGACTCTCCGAGGGCTCGCCTTTCTGTGGATGAGGGTCTTGCCCGGCATTAGCGGCGGCAACCGGATCTCCCTCGGCCCTCCGAATGACCGGAACGAACAGGGAGTCGATTCCCTTGTCGATTTCCAGTTCCAGGGTCTTGAGATCCTCTTTCGCCCATGTTTCTGGTTTGGGGGCTTCTTTTTGAGGCATGAACCCTTCCTCTTAAACCGGATTTTGTTACAAAAACCTGATGAATGCCTGCTTCGACAGACTCCCTGGGGTGTCAGCAGGTAATCTGGCCGCCGACTTTGCGTATAACGCTCTTTACGGTCCGCTTGCTTATCTCACGCAGAGTTTCGTAGACGCCGTCTCCATTGGCTGCGCTGGCTTCGAAAAAGGGGACGTTCAACCCTTCGTTCAGATCGGATTCAAGTTCGGCTACGGGGAGAAGAGGGATGTTCGACTCCATCAGATCACGTTTGTTATATTGCAGCACAAGCGGCACCTGCCCGACAGAGAGCCCTTCGTCGCTCAGGTTTTCAACGAGGTTTTGCAGGCTTTCGATATTCTTGTTCTTCTGGACTTTGAGCGAGTCGGCCACGAAAACAATGCCGTCAACTCCCCTGAGCACAAGTTTCCTGGTGGCGTTGTACATGACCTGCCCGGGAACGGTGTAGAGCTGGATGCGAATGGTCATGTGCATTACCTTGCCGATATTGAGGGGCAGGAAGTCGAAAAACAGCGTTCTGTCTCCCTTCGTGTCGATGGTCACCATCTTACCGCAAACCTGTTTGGACATAGACTCGTGTACATAGAGCAGATTCGTGGTCTTACCCCCTCGGCCCGGTCCATAATAGACTATTTTAGCCTGGATTTCGTTTTTGCTCAAATCTATGAACGCCACGGACCCGCTCCTTTGCGCTCTCCGAATACTGCCGACATTTCATTTATAGCGCTGCCAAGCTTTAGTCGGATAAGGCCCAGCGAAACATTGTCATTGAAGAGCGTTATGATGAGATAGTCCTTGGCAAGGCGGCTGAAATGCACATTCCGCCTGCCTCCCTTGTGGTACAACAGGGCGAAGTCCTCCTCTCCTATGAGCCTTGCTATCTCGGCGGTAGCCGCAAAATTTGCCGCCGAAACCGCCGCCAGCGAGAAGATGTCCTCCATTTCCAACGAACCGCGCTCCAGGATCAAATTACCTGAAAGATCAGTCAGGACGACATGTTCGGCGCCTGAATCAAGGAGCTGGTCCGATATGATCTCCTCGAGTTTCCCGATGTCATTTTTTGTAAGTATCAGACTCATTGTCAGAAATTCTCCAAATGGTGGAACCGCGTGTGAAAGTATGTATGCAAGATTTGTGCAGGGGAGTCCAAATTTCGATGGCGTTCTGCAAGGGGAGTGAAGAGCTGTGTTGAATAGAGGATCAGCGGCAGAATGTGTTTGGTCCCGCGCGCCGAGATCGCCAGTGAGCTCATTCGCTGAATGGTCCGTATGCTGTTTCCACTGTTAAAACAGCGTTTTTTTATTTTTCTTTTTTGATATCAGACTGATTTAATTGATATTTCAGGATTTAGAGGTCAAAAATAACAGCGAATAACAGCATTAAATAACAGCCAGATAACAGCGGGGTAACAGCAGTGATAAGAGCGGTGAGCAGTGATGCAGTGAACCGTGATGCGTGAGGAGTGATGCGTGAGGAGCGGGTGTCGAGCCGGGAATCCGTAACGTTGCGGAGCGATTCTTTTTTCAAAGAGCGGCGTTAGCGAGTGAGGCGGGCTATAGGCCTGTCCTTCGATTCCGCTTGAATCCACAAAGTTTGTACCACGAAGGTTTTTAGACGCGCAAAGCGGCAACGTGAAACGGAGACGAGAAGCGGCAATAGAAACGGCAACGAGAAAAGGCAAACTTCGCGAAGGCAAAAATTAAAAGCAGGCCCAAAAGCGCTGCCGGAATGACGGCACGAGGGTTCGTCGTTCTCATGAAGATTTGAACGGTCCGTATGGTAAAACACTCGTAGATTCCCGCAACTGTCAATCCCGCGAGGCGCGGGACCGCCGGCAGAGCCGGAGGTTTATCCCCTTTATTATTATGGGGCGCTACCTCGCATCGGCGAGTTGATCGTCAATAAGAAGGCTGCTGTCGAGATCGAGGAAGTTTTTTTCGTCCTCGAGGCGACGCCACTGTAGCACAAGGTGTTCTACGGGCTTGTCAATGGTTACGGTTCCTGACGGAGTGAAGGGGTAGGCGATAAAACGGCCCTTTCCCCATCCGAGTATCTTCATAAGGGCTTCTTCACCTTCGAGCCCGCTCGTGTGCGCATGGAGGACCTTGCCCGCGCCGATAAATATATCGCCCCGGTTATCTTTCGAATAAACCTCTATTCTCAGGTCGGAGCGCGAAAGGCATCCGATCTGGAGCAGGTCTGCGAGCCTGATGGCCTTGATGGCGCCCTGAAAATCCGCGCCGGAGCAGTTTTGTGCTGGGCTGAGGCCGCTGCATCCGTCCAATATGGCTTCAGTCAGGTCCGCACCGTCAAGATTTGTCATTTTGAGATTCACATTTGTAATTCTAGCCCTTCTAAGGTTGCTTCCTTCCAGATTGGCGCCTTCCAGGTCGGCGCCTTCGAGATCGGCCTCTTCGAGGTCGGCCTTCATCAGAGTGGTCCCTGTGAGGTTGGCTTCCTTCATGTTGGCTCCTCGAAGGACGGCCATGGACAGGTTGGCAACTCTTGCCTTCACTTTGAACAGGTTGGCTCCTTCGAGATTCGCCCCCAAAAGGTTGGCCGAATGCAGGTTCGCCATTTCCAGGTTTGCCCCTTTCAAGTTGGCGCGCTTCAAGTTTGCGCCTTCAAGGTCGGCCCCACGGAGATCGGCCTCCTCCAGCCATCCGGCATTTGAAAGATCAATGGTGGCGAGATTGACGCCCCGCAGATAGGCGGGGCCCCTGCCGGAAATAACTGCCATTAAGACCTGGTAGCGTTTAAGTTCTGACATTCTAAACTTCTCCCGGGGGGGTTGCTCGTGGAATCGGCGCACCGGTACATCCGGCGCTCGGGCCGGCGCATTCCGGTTCTCGGCTTTCCTTTTTATTATTCGGCTAATTATAGGAAAATGATAAGGCCAATCGTTGAATATTTTTGATTTGCTCCGTTTGCTGCAGGATCGAACCTGAAATACAAAATGGAAATTGGTTCATGGATCGACTCGAGACGACTGGAAAGCAGCGGCACGATCATGTATGATATTCGATTATGATACTATTGATAAATCCCCCACTGGTGAAGCCATCCGAGCCTCCGCCCGGTCTTGCGCGGCTTTATGGGACTCTAAGAGCCGAAGGTGTCGAGTGTGAGGCGATCGATGCGAACATCGAGGGGATCCTGTATCTATTGGGAAAGGGTTCGCCTGCTTGTGACAGTTGGACGGCGCGCGCGGTTCGAAACCGGGCGCGCAACCTGGAGTTTATACGCAGCCCGCAGTCCCGCCTGAATTTGGACCGGTACAAGCGAACGGTTTCGGACCTTAACCGGCTGCTGGGCAAGTCGGCGGATAGCATCGGGCAGGCGCGGCTGACACTTTCCAACTATCAGGATTTGGCGCTGTCCCCGGTTCGGTCCGCGGATCTATTAAAGGCGGCTGAAAAGTACGAAGCCAATCCATTCTATGAGTATTTTTCGAAAAGAATTTCCAGTGCTATCGAGCTTATTTCGCCCGGCGTGATCGGTATTTCCCTTAATTTTTTAAGCCAGGCGCTGACGGCGTTTTCGATGATCGGCTTTATAAGGGCGCGGTATGGACGGATCAGGCTCGTTTTGGGGGGCAGCCTGGTGACTTCGTGGGTCAGGGGGCCTGGCTTGAAACAGCCTTTCGAGGGGCTGATCGACCTGGTTGTGAGCGGGCCTGGCGAGCAGGTGCTGCTCGATCTTGCCGGCATAGACAGGATCGCCAAGCGCCGGTTTTCCTATGTTCCATTCCCTGCCAACGATTACCTTTCGCCCGGCCCGATTGTGTCCTACAGCGCATCTTGCGGATGCTGGTGGAACCGCTGCTCCTTTTGCCCCGAAAAGGCTGAAGGGATCCGCTACGAGCCGGTCCCGCCAAAGGAAGCGGTGCTGGAAGCAAGGGAGTTATGCTCGGCGCATCGGCCGGCCCTCATTCATTTCGTAGACAGCGCAATGAGCCCGGCGCTTTTGAGCAGACTTGCGGAAAACCCGCCGGGTGCACCGTGGTACGGTTTTGCACGGATGACCAAAAGGCTTGCGGATGAAGATTTTTGCCGCGCGCTCAAAGCCGGCGGCTGCGTTATGCTCAAGCTCGGCGTCGAATCGGGCGATCAGTCGGTCCTCGACCTCGAAGGCAAAGGCATGGAACTCGGCCTTGCCTCAAGAATTCTTGCCTCGCTTAAAAAGTCCGGCATCGGCACCTACGTCTACCTTCTTTTCGGCGCACCATCGGAATCGGAAGCCGAAGCCCGAAATACGCTCGATTTTACGGTCCGTCACGCTGCGTTGATCGATTTTTTGAATCTTGCGGTGTTCAATATGCCGGTCAACAGCCCCGATGCAAAGAGACTGGCAACTTCTCCCCATTATGAAGGAGACCTTTCCCTTTACACGGGGTTTCGCCACCCGAAAGGTTGGGACAGAGCGAAAGTCAGGCACTTTCTCGAATCCGAATTCAAAAGGCGCCCCGCAATCGCCGCGGTTTTATCCAATGATCCGCCGCTGTTTACTTCCAACCACGCGCCGTTTTTCGTAGGATAGCTTAAAGGGCGTTTCAGGCAGGGAAATCGATCTGTTTCTTTTTCATCTTTTCTATGAGGGTCGTGCGGTTCAGACCGAGCAGCTTGGCGGCCTTGTTCTTGACCCCGCCCGTGCGCTGCAGGGCGTCGAGGATCAAGCGGTTTTCGAGATTGTCAAGCAACTCCTTTAAATTTATCCCGTCTTCGCCCAATTCTATGAGCGCCGTTTCGGGCTCTTTGCAGTCCTCTTCAAGGATCTGCATTCTTTTCGGAAGGTCATGGAGCTGTATTTCGTCCGCATCGGTCAAAATTACCAACCGCTCGATAACATTTTCAAGCTCGCGGACGTTTCCCGGCCAGTCGTATTGTTTCAAGCTCTCAAGGGCGGCATTGGACAGCCGCTTGATGGGAATGGTTTTTTTCTGACAGTGCTGATTGAGAAAATACCGGACCAGGAGCGCTACATCGCCCGCACGCTCTCTCAAAGGCGGGACGTGGATGGGGATTACGTTCAGCCGGTAGAAGAGGTCCTCGCGGAATTCGTTTTCAGCTACCGCGCGCTCCAGATCCTTATTGGTAGCAGCCAAAATGCGAACATCGACTTCAACCGTTCTCGATCCGCCAACCCTTTGGAACTTGGTTTCCTGCAGGAAACGAAGCAGCTTCACCTGAAGCTTCGGGCTCATTTCCCCGATTTCATCGAGGAAGACCGTGCCTTTATTGGCCAGTTCGAACCGTCCCCGCCTCTCTTTGAAAGCGCCGGTGAATGCCCCTTTTTCATGGCCGAACAGCTCGCTTTCCAGCAGTTCTTCGGGAATGGCGCCGCAGTTTATGGGCACAAAAGGCATATCGCTGCGAGGACTTTGGAAGTGGATGGCGTTTGCTATAAGTTCTTTCCCCGTGCCGCTTTCCCCGGTTATGAGCACAGTCGAATCGGTCCTGGCCACCCGTTTGATTATACCGTAGAGTTGCTGCATGGGCGCGCTTTGGCCGATAATCCTCTCGAGCCGATGCTGCTCCAGGATTTGAGACCGAAGAGCCACATTCTGTTCCTTGAGGTCTTTATGCTCGATCGCCCTTTTCAGAGTCAGGACAATTTCGTCGAGATTGGCGGGCTTGGAAAGATAGTCGTAAGCGCCGCGTTTGATCGCTTCGACCGCCGTCTCTATTGTTCCAAATCCCGTAAGAACGATTACGGGGGTTTCCGGGTAATGTTGGACGAAATGGTCAAGGACTTCCATCCCGTTGATGTCGGGCATAAAGAGGTCGGTGAGAACCAGTTTGAAGCTGCTTTTGTCGGCGGCCTCGATGGCCTCCTTTCCGCAGGACGCAACCTCTAACTCGTATCCTTCGGCCTCGAGGCGTTCGACCACAACTTCAAGGGTTAGAGGTTCGTCGTCGGCAATGAGAATTTTCGGCTTCAGTCCCATCAATTTACCTGGTTATGCTCAGGGTCAGCGATCCAGCAATAAGTATCCCCGCAATTCACAGCCACACGGCAACATTGCCGCATCTACCCCTCATGCTCCTCGATGCGTTGGGTTTGCAGGCGCTCCATGCAAAGCTTCAGGCACTCGAGGCAGTCCGAGGTCTGGAGGCCAAGCTTGCAGAAACGTCCGAACGCGTCGAACCAGTCATTGCCGGTCCTGGGGCAGATGCTCACGAATTCAAGGAACCGCACCAGCCGTTCGGTAGCCGTAGGGTCAATGGCGTGCTCGATGCGGCAGGCATTGGCTTCGGCGTCTTCGACGCCGAGTTGCAGGGTATTTGCAAAAAACTCTTTCAGCACTTTGTGACGATGGATCACTTCCCGCGCTATGTCACGTCCGGAAGGCGTGAGGGTGATAAAACTATACGGGCTGTAGTTGATCAGACCTCGACCTGCCAAGGCCTTGAGAGCACCGGTCACTGAAGCGCGCTGCACGCTCATCTGTTCGGCTATGTCCTTCGCTCTCGCAACACGGTTGGACTGCTCGAGATGGAAGATGACTTCCAGGTAATCTTCCAGGCTGGAGGACAACCCCTCGGTGTTTTCGCCACAGAGCATTTTATCCTCTCCGTTCTAACCAGACACTTCCAATCATCACGACTATGAGAAAGATTACTTCATCTTTGCGCATTGAGTCAAGCAAATCGCACGGTTGCGCGACCATTCCGGCATTTGCCAAAATGAAGCGATTATCGACCGTTTCGCGGTTATTTATAGCGTTGAGTCCCCAAAAAGGCGAATGCCGCACTTTTGGGCGGCCGAGCAAAGATTCGGGTCCATGGCGGCAAGGGGGAGCCGGGGTCGGAATGGTGCGAGGAAAAATTTCTCTTGCCCGACCTCCTGCAAGGAGGGTAAAGGCAATTAACAAATTTTTACAAAAGTTTATTTGCCCGGGCGACAGCAGATAGCTAGGATGCGCCCATGAATCCGCCCCTGACCATATTAGGCTCGCTAGCGTTCTGAGTGAAAAGGGCGCTTCCCGATCTGTGATTACTGCAAAGGCAATCGAATGACTTTTTCATCTGAAGTCGAAGAGAACAAGATTCCGATACGGAAACCGCCGCGAGGCAAGCTTGGAGTTCGGGTATTTACGGCTCTGCTTGCGGGGATTTTAATCTATGCCGGAAGCAGGGTATTTTGGGGAAAACGTGCGGAGGGGCAACGTCCGCACTTCCAGATGAGCGTTCCTGTTGTGGCCGTTGTCGCCAAGAAGGGAGATATCCCCGTATATATCACAGGACTGGGGACGGTCACCGCGCTGTATACCGCAACCATACTCAGCCAGGTCGACGGTCAGGTCTTAACGGTCCCGTTTAAAGAGGGCGATGTAGTGAATAAAGGGGCGATGCTGGCGCAGATAGACCCGGCGCCCTACGAAGCGGCGCTGCTCCAGGCGCAGGGCACGTTGGAAAGAGATAAGGCCTTGCTCGCAGAGGCCCGAAGAGATCTCAAACGATACGATATCCTTGCACAGCAGAATTCAATAGCCCTCCAGCAGAGGGACGATCAGAAATACCTGGTGCAGCAGTATGAAGGGACTGTCAAGCTGGATGAGGGATTGGTCCAAGCGGCCAAAGTAAACCTGGCTTTTACGCGGATCAGCGCCCCGTTCTCGGGACGAATGGGACTGAGGTTTGTGGACCCTGGAAACATCGTTCACGCGACCGGCACCAACGCAATTGCGGTGATCACCAAGGACCAGCCCATTACGGTCATTTTCCCGGTTCCCGAAGAGGACGCGCCTGCGGTCATGAAAGCGCTCAACGCCAAGAAAAGCCTCAAGGTTGAAGCATTGGATCGCGCCCAAAATCGTGTGATCGCCACAGGCCGCCTGCTTGCCGCGGATAATCAGATCGACACCACCACGGGTACGATCAGGCTCAAAGCCATTTTCGCAAACGAAGACCATGCCCTTTTCCCCAACGCGTTCGTCAATGCCAGGGTGCTGATGAAAACATTGCGGGGCGTGACGGTAGTTCCGTCGTCGGCCGTACAGCGAAGCCCGGAAGGAACATTCGTCTATGTTGTAGAGAAGAATAATACCGTTTCGGTGCGCCGGGTTACGCTTGGTCCTGCCGAAAAGGACAGGCAGTCTATCGCCAAAGGACTTTCTCCCGGCGAAACCGTTGTGGTTGAGGGTGTTGAAAAGCTGCAAGAAGGTAGCATGGTCCGAGTTCAAGCTCCGCGCGCGAATCCATCCGGAAAGCAAAGCTGATGAACCCTTCTCGCACCTTCATCCTCAGGCCTGTTGCGACCACCCTGCTGATGGTGGCCATTCTGCTGGCAGGCGCGGTGGCATATTATCAATTGCCTGTCTCCGCCCTGCCGCAGGTGGAATATCCCACCATCCAGGTATTGACATTCTTTCCAGGCGCAAGCCCCGACGTGATGGCTGCAACCGTAACGGCGCCCCTGGAGCGCCAGTTCGGTCAAATGCCCGGCCTAAAACAGATGATCTCCAACAGTTCGAACGGCAGTTCGGTGATCATACTCCAGTTCAGCCTGGATCTGAGTCTGGACGTCGCCGAGCAGGAGGTGCAGGCGGCAATCAACGCTGCGGCGACTTTCCTGCCTTCGAACCTTCCGAACCCGCCGGTCTACAGCAAGGTCAATCCTGCGGACGCTCCGATTTTGACGCTGGCGCTCACCTCGAAGACTCTCACTTTGCCCAGGGTCGAGGATTTGGCCGACACGAGACTTGCCCAGAAAATCTCGCAACTGCCCGGAGTAGGGCTGGTCAGTATAAGCGGGGGGCAGAGGCCCGCGGTCCGCATAGATGTCAACCCGGTGGCCCTGTCCGCTTACGGGCTGAGCCTGGAGGACATTCGCGAGGCTATCGACGCCGCCAATGTGAACATGGCCAAAGGGTCTTTCGACGGCCCGAGGCAGTCTTCGCTGATAGGAGCGAACGATCAACTTCTAAGCGCCGGGGAATACCGTCCTTTGGTCGTCGCATATCGCAACAACGCCCCGGTGGTGTTGTCCGACGTGGCGACGGTGAGCGACGGGGCTGAAAATGAAGACGAGGCTGCCTGGATGAACACCACCCCGGCAGTGATAGTCAATATACAGAGACAGCCGGGGGCCAATGTTATCCAGGTTGTAGACAGGATCAAACGGTTGCTGCCCGTGCTGAAGAGCACACTGCCGGCAGCCGTGAATGTTCGGATTTTGACTGACCGCACCACGACGATCCGCAGCTCGGTCGAGGATGTTCAGTCCGAACTCGTGCTGGCCGTAGCGCTTGTCATTATGGTGATATTTCTATTTTTGCGCAACCTTTCGGCCACGATCATTCCCGGCGCCGCAGTTCCGCTGTCACTGGTCGGCACATTCGGTGTCATGTACCTGCTGGGGTTCAGCCTCAACAACCTTTCTCTCATGGCGCTCACTATATCCACGGGGTTCGTTGTCGATGACGCCATCGTCATGATCGAAAACGTCGCGCGCTACATCGAGCAGGGGGACTCTCCCGTTGAGGCCGCGCTGAAGGGTTCGGCTCAGATCGCCTTTACGATCATGTCTCTTACCGTTTCGCTCATTGCCGTCCTCATTCCGTTGCTTTTCATGGGCGACGTGGTGGGAAGACTGTTCCGCGAGTTCGCCGTTACCCTTGGCGTTACAATCCTGATTTCGGCGGTTGTCTCGCTGACTTTGACGCCAATGATGTGCGCCCGCCTGCTGCGCCATACGCCCGAGGAAGAACAGGGCAAGTTATACAGGAAATCCCAGATAGCCTGGGAGAAGCTCATCAGCTTCTACGGAAGAACTCTGCGCTGGGTGCTCGACCGGCAGACGGCCGTCCTTATCGTGGCGGCGGTGACACTGGTGGTGACTGTCTTGCTGTATATTATCGTGCCTAAAGGTTTTTTCCCGGTGCAGGATACGGGCCTTATCCTGGGCATCTCGGAAGCGCCCCAGTCGATATCTTTCCCGGCCATGGCCGAAAAGGAACAGGCCCTTGCCGGGATAATCCTCAAGGACCCTGCGGTCCAAAGCCTGTCCACATTCATCGGCATAGACGGAACAAACCTTACCATGAACTCGGGCCGGATGTTGATCAATTTGAAACCGCTAAAAGAGCGCCGCATCAGCGCCAGCGCGGTAATTCGCCGTCTTCAAAAAGAAGTGTCAAAACTCCATGGCATTACGCTGTATATGCAACCGGTGCAGGATCTAACGGTCGAAGACCAAGTGGCCCGTACGCAGTTTCAGTACACTTTGGAAGATCCTAATATCAAGGAGTTGAATAAATGGGTAGTGAAGTTTGTCGCAGCCTTGCGTAAATGTCCCGAGCTAAGCGATGTGAGCAGCAATCTTCAGGACCAGGGGCTGGAGGCGCACTTAACCATCAACCGCTCCGCCGCTTCACGCTACGGGATTACGCCCGAGTTGCTGGACAATACTCTCTACGACGCTTTTGGCCAGAGACAGATATCGACCATTTTTACCCAGTTGAATCAGTATCGTGTTATCCTCGAGGTAGAACCCGCTTTCAGACAAAGCCCCGCCGACCTTAAGGACATCTACATCCCGACGCAAACAACCTCGATTCCCACTACGGCCGCGGTAACGACCCCTGTCTCGCCTGTTCCCGATACACTGTCCCCGGTGACGCCTATCGCTTCGACAACCAAACCGGTGACATCCCCGGCCGCATCCGCCCCGGCAACGCCTTCCGCCGTTACAACGAATTCGACCACTGCCGGAGTGATCATGACCGGCCCGGAGGGACAAGTGCCTCTGAGCGCAATCACGCGCCTTGCAATGGGCACTGGCCCTCTTGTGATCAGCCACCTGGGACAGTTCCCGGCCGCGACCGTTTCTTTCAACCTGGCGCCGGGGGCGTCGCTCGGGCAGGCCACCGACGACATCGAGGAGATTGCGGCCAAACTGGGCATGCCGCGCAGCATTCAGACAAGCTTTCAGGGAACGGCCCAAGCATTCCGGGCGGCCCAGGTCAATGAACCGATTCTTTTACTGGCGGCCCTGGTAACCGTCTATATCGTGCTCGGCGTTTTGTACGAAAGCTACATACACCCGATCACGATTCTTTCGACGCTGCCTTCCGCGGGCATAGGAGCACTTCTGGCGCTGCTGATCTTTCATTTGGAATTCAGCGTGATCGCGCTGATCGGCCTTATTCTGCTGATAGGTATCGTTAAGAAAAACGGCATCATGATCGTCGACTTCGCGCTCGAGGCTGAACGAAAAGATGGCAAGGGACCCAGGGAGGCCATTTATCAGGCTAGTCTATTGAGGTTCCGGCCTATTATGATGACCACGATGGCCGCCATCCTGGGCGCTCTCCCTTTGGCCATGGGGAGCGGCATGGGGTCCGAACTGCGCCGCCCCCTGGGCATTACCATAGTGGGCGGCCTCATAATCAGCCAGGTCCTCACCCTCTATACGACTCCCGTCATTTACCTGTGGTTCGACCGTTTGGCCAGGGGCCTGCACAGGATTCGTTCCAAAAATCGTGATGACGACAATGGGGTAGGGCCGGCATGAAATTTTCCGAAATTTTCATAAAGCGCCCTGTAGCAACAACGCTTCTGACAATTGGAATGACGCTGGCCGGGGTCCTCGCTTTTCATTTCCTGCCGGTTGCGCCGCTGCCGCAGATAGATTTTCCAACAATAGCGGTCTCTGCGGCCCTTCCCGGAGCGGACCCCGAGACCATGGCCACATCGGTGGCCGCCCCTCTGGAACGGCAATTCGCCCATATTGCCGGGGTCACCGAGATGACATCTACCAGCACACTGGGCAGTACGTTTATCGTACTTCAGTTCGACCTCAACCGGAATATCGACGGCGCAGCGCGTGATGTGCAGGCAGCGATAAACGCGGCGCGCAGTTATCTGCCATCCAATCTGCCCCGCAATCCGATTTATCGCAAAGTTAATCCGGCGGACGCGCCGATCCTCATCCTTGCTCTTACTTCCACCCTGGTGAGCAAGGCGCAGATGTATGATACTGCCTCGACCGTCCTGGCGCAAAAACTCTCCCAGCTGAAGGGCGTAGGCCAGGTTTTTGCGGGAGGAGGCGCTTTGCCGGCTGTCCGGGTGGAATTGAATCCGGGACCGCTTAGCAAGTATGGGCTGGGCCTGAATGAGGTAGCCTCCGCAATACAACGCGAAAGCGTGTACCAGCCGGAGGGAGAGTTCCAAAACGGGTGGGAAACCGTGGAAATCCATGCAAACGACCAACTGCATACAGCCGCCCAATACCGCCGGATCATTGTAAAATATCAAAACGGAGCGCCGGTGCGCCTTGGCGATCTCGGGACCGTGGACAATTCCGTCCAGGACCTTCGAACGGCAGGCGGGGTAAACGGCAAGCCGGCCATAATGCTGATTATATTCCGCTCGCCGGGCGCAAATATTATCAATACGGTTGAGCGGATCCGCGCAATACTGCCGGAATTATCCGCCCTGCTGCCCGGAGGGGTCCATCTATCGGTGGTTCTGGATCGCAGCCCGCCAATCCGCGGCTCTTTGGAGCATGTCGAGCATACCCTCATCATTTCGGGCATACTGGTCGTTCTGGTCGTTTTTGCCTTTCTGCGGAACCTGCGGGGTACGTTCATTCCGGCCGTCGCCGTCCCGGTATCGCTCATAAGCACCTTCGGGGTCATGTATCTATTGGGCTACAGCCTCGACAACCTCTCTCTCATGGCGCTCACCATCGCCACCGGCTTTGTGGTGGACGACGCAATAGTTGTGCTCGAAAACATCACCCGGTATTTGGAAGAAGGGCAGTCTCCGATGCAGGCGGCGCTGGGGGGCGCACGCGAGATTGCTTTTACGGTGTTGTCGATGAGCGTCTCGCTGGTGGCGGTATTCATTCCGATCCTCATGATGGGCGGAATGGTGGGACGGCTGTTTAGAGAATTCGCGGTAACCCTTTCCGTGGCGATTACCATCTCCCTTGCGGTCTCACTTACAACAACGCCGATGATGTGCGCGGCGCTCCTGAAAAAAGAAAAACCCGGGGCTCACGGCTTGCTTTACAGGGCTACGGAGTGGGTGTATGAGCATTTGCGAAACCTCTACGAGGTAAGTCTTCGCTGGGCGCTTCGGCATTCACTCATCATGCTCTCCCTTACGGTGCTGACCCTCGGTGTCAACATTGTGTTGTTTGTCTATATCCCCAAAGGATTTTTCCCCAATGAGGACACCGGACGTATCATGGGCCGGATGCAGGCGGCGCAGGACATTTCTTTTCAGGCTATGAGCAGGAAGCTGACTCATGCAATGAACATCATCAGGAAAGACCCCGACGTCGCCTATGTGATGGGTTTTACCGGCGGGGGAGGGTATGGCGCCAGCACGACAAATTCCGCTCGAATGTTCATCTCGCTGAAACCTTTTTCAGAGCGGAAGGCGACGGCGATGCAGATTATCGGACGGCTGCGCAAGAAGCTTGCCAGGGTGGCCGGCGCGCCGACCTATCTTCAAGCGGTCCAGGACCTGCAAGTGGGCGGCCATATGAGCAATGCCGAATATCAATACACCTTGCGGGACGAAAACCTGTCCGAGTTGGATAAATGGGCGCCCCGCGTACTGGCTATGGCTCGTAAATTGCCGGAATTGAGGGACGTGAGCAGCGATCAGCAGGACATGGGGAGGCAGACATTCGTTCAAATCGATCATGCGACCGCTTCTCGTCTCGGCATTTCCACCCGGCTTATAGACAACACTCTCTACGGCGCTTTCGGCCAGTCCGAGGTCGGCATCAACTACACCCCGCTCAACCAGTATTACGTGGTGATGGAGTTGGCGCCGCCCTTCCTGCAGCGGCCTGCGACCCTTAGCAACGTTTATATTCGCTCTTCGACCGGGGCCGAGGCGCCGCTCAGCGCGATCGCCCACTATGTACAGCGGGCCACGCCTCTTGAGGTCAATCACGCAGGTCAGTTCCCGGCCGTTACGATTTCCTTCAACCTCGCTCCCGGCGTGGCCCTCGGAGATGCAGTGGACGCCATTGAGGCGGCAACCGAACATATGAGAATGCCGGATACCGTTCATGGAAGTTTTCTGGGCACAGCCCAGGCGTTCCAGGCCTCTCTTGCCAATGAACCATTCCTGATCCTCGCGGCGCTGATTTCGGTATACATAGTGCTTGGAATCCTCTACGAAAGCTACGTCCATCCGGTTACAATCCTCTCCACACTCCCGTCCGCAGGCGTAGGAGCTCTTGTCGCCCTGCTGATCTGCCGAATGGACCTCAGCCTGATAGCGGTGGTTGGGATTATCCTTCTGATCGGTCTGGTCAAGAAAAACGGCATAATGATAGTCGACTTCGCCCTGGAAGCCGAGCGAAGGGAAGGCAAGAGCCCCGCGGAGGCCATTTATGAGGCTTCTTTGCTCAGGTTCCGACCGATCATGATGACTACTATGGCGGCTCTGCTCGGGGCACTGCCACTGGCGCTCGGCACGGGTGTCGGCCACGAGTTGCGCCGGCCGCTCGGGATATCGATCGTCGGCGGTTTGATTTTTAGCCAGATGTTGACCTTGTTCACCACTCCCGTGATCTACCTCTACATGGACCGTATGCGATTTTGGCTCCTGCGCATGCGGGGCAAAGGTTGCGAACATGGAAACTTGGAAAGAATTTAGGGCCGCGCCTTTGGCGGGATGGATCAAACCAGGGATAACAAGTATGGCGCCGGCAAAACTGATCAGGCTCGCAACCATCCCGTTCATGCTCGTGGCTCTTGCCGGATGCCTGGTAGGCCCCAACTATGTCAGGCCGAAAACTGAGATTCCGCCATCCTACAAGGAACTGAAGGGCTGGAAGCAGGCGCAGCCGCAGGCCTCCATTCCTCGGGGCCAATGGTGGAAAATCTTTGGCGATCCTGAGCTCAACTCGCTCGAGGCGCAGGTCAGCATCACGAACCAGAACCTTGCCGCGGCCGAAGCCCAGTTCAGAGAGGCCCTTGCAGCGGTTCAGGTCGCTCGCGCCGGCTATTTCCCGGTGGTGACGGCCGGAATCTCCACCAGCCAGACGCGAATAGGGACGGGTTTTTCCAGCAGCGGCTCCGCCGTAAGCGGTGCGCCGGTGTCTTCGAGCTCTACAACGTCCGAACTGCGGCTTTCGGGCGACGTTTCCTGGGAACTCGATCTATGGGGCGAGATCCGCAGGACGGTCGAGGCAAGCAGGGCAAGCGCCCAGGCCAGCGCCGCCGACCTGGAAGGAGTCCTCCTGGCGGCAACCGGTCAACTTGCAGAGGATTACTTTCAGCTTCGCGCCCTGGATTCCGAGCAACAGATCCTGCATACAACCGTGGCCGCCTACGGGGAGTTTCTCAGACTTACCAAAAACAGGTATGCAACAGGCGTGGCGTCCCAGGCCGATGTGCTTCAAGCCCAAACGCAACTAAAGACCGCCGAGGCCCAGGAAATCAACATAGGCGTGCAACGCGCCCAACTTGAACACGCAATAGCGTTGCTAATGGGCAAGGCCCCTTCGGATGTGAGTATTCCTCCCTCACCGCTCAACCTGGCGCCGCCGCCCGTGCCCGCAGGCATACCCTCTGAGCTTCTCGAACGCCGGCCCGATATTGCAGCCGCCGAACGCGCGGTGTCCGCTGCGAATGCCGAGATAGGGGTAGCTATAGCAGCGTTCTATCCAACGGTTACCCTCAACGCATCGGGCGGATTTGAGGCTACCAATGTTGCTCAATGGCTGGCATGGCCGTCTCGGTTCTGGTCGCTCGGCCCGGGCATCCTTGGGCAGCCCATATTCGAAGGAGGACTGTTAAGAGCCGAGAGTGAAGAGGTCAGGGCCGCTTATGACGCCGCCGTGGCAAACTACCGTCAGACCGTGCTCACTGCTTTTCAGCAGGTTGAGAATGAACTGGCCGCGCTTCGCATACTGGAGCGGGAGGCGCTTGTCCAGGACGAGGCGGTAGAGGCGGCGAAGAAATCCGTTGTCGTGGAAACCAACCAGTACAAGGCCGGGGTGGTAAGCGCCCTGGATGTAATCACCACTCAAACCATAGCCCTTAGCGACGAACTGACGGCAGCCAACATCCTTGGCCAACGCATGGTCGCCGATGCGCTTCTCATCCAATATCTGGGAGGCGGCTGGCAAGCCGGCAGCCTGCCCTTGTGCGAGTAGGTTCCAATTCCAAAGACCGCCTTTGCCCCGGAAAGCGGGAACGCCCGATTCGGCTGAAATTCCCGCTCCGGTAAGGACCGCGACGCGCCTGGCCTTCCGCAGCTTTTCTGCGAGTTCCCTCATGCCGGACTCGCCAGTCAGTACCGCCATTTGTTCAGCTCACTACGCCACACTCCGAGCATTCGTTGGGGAAACAGCCTCGGACCCGTTTGTTCGCAGCAGGTCGTCGAAGTAATCGATCGTGTTTTTCAGTCCCTGTTGCAGTGGAACCTTGGGCTGCCATCCAAGTTTTTCCTGTGCCAAAGATATATCGGGTTTTCGTTTGACCGGATCGTCCTGGGGAAGGGGTTTTCGAATCAACGGGGACTTCGATCCCGTCATTTCGATAACCATGTCCGCAAGTTCGAGGATGGTGAACTCGGAGGGATTTCCGAGATTGACCGGGCCCGTAAAACCCTTGGGGGAGTTCATGAGTCTTATGAAGCCCTCTATCAGGTCATCGACGTAGCAAAAGGAACGGGTCTGTTTGCCGTCTCCGTAGATGGTTATGGGCTGAGCGGTAAGGGCCTGGACGATAAAGTTGGACACGACCCGGCCGTCGTTAGGGTGCATCCTTGGTCCATAAGTATTGAAAATCCTGGCTACCTTGATATCCAGTGCGTGTTGCCGGTAATAGTCGAAAAAAAGGGTTTCGGCGCACCGCTTGCCCTCGTCGTAGCAGGAGCGTGGCCCTATGGGGTTGACGTTGCCCCAGTAGGTCTCCTTCTGCGGGTGCTCGAAGGGGTTGCCGTAAACCTCGGAAGTGGAGGCCTGCATGATTTTTATCTTCAGACGCTTCGCAAGCCCCAGCATGTTGATGGAGCCGTGCACGTTCACCTTGGTGGTCTGGACCGGATCGTTTTGATAGTGAATAGGAGAGGCGGGACAGGCAAGGTTGTAAATCTCGTCGACCTCGACATACAAAGGATAAGTAATATCGTGTCTCATCAGTTCGAAATAGGGGTTGTTCAAAAGATCTACGATATTTCTTTTGCTGCCCGTATATAAATTGTCGATACACAGAACGTCCTGCTGTTCTTTTAGAAGCCGTTCGCAGAGATGGGAACCAAGAAACCCGGCCCCGCCGGTTACTGCACATCTTTTCCGAAGATGCATGGCTGTTTTCCTCATAATTGGCAAATTGTGACAGAGTCTTTCTGAAACGGACGATTATTCCGAACTGCCGGAGTCGGCGCCATTATACCCGTTTGCTCTATGTTGACAATCTTTTTACGAATTTTGTCCGTCGGAAATAGGCGTTAAAGGGCGCGGGACAAAGAGAACCCATAATCGGTCTTAAGTGACTCGCAATTGACCCGCCAATGCTTTTTCAAATTTTTCTTTCTCCTTGAGGAGGTAATTGCGCAGATTGCCGCCCTCCGCGAGCGCATCGTCGATGACAGAGACAGCCTCCGCATACCTGCCGTTGACGAAATAAGCCTCGGCGAGCGTATCGAGAATATCGGGCGCCGGGTCCAGGGTAGCAGCCTTCAAAGCGAGTTTGAGAGATTCCTCCGGGTGGCGGAAGGAATAGGGGCCGGTCGCATAAAGCCAGGCCAGGTTGTTCAGAGCAGAGGCATTGTCCGGCGCCTCGGCAATAGCGGACCTGAGGACCGATTCGGCTTGCGAGTATCTGCCCTTCTCGCAGAGAAGCGCCCCGTAGGCCGAAAGATATTCCACATTGCCGGGGTCCCTGGCAATGGAGCGTTCGACTATCAGAAGCTTGACGTCGGTTCGAAGGTCCTTGCTCAAGCCTGCCTTGTTGGCGCTCCAATTGGCGAAAAGAAGGGCGGCTATCACCGCCGTGAAGAGCAGGGCGGACCCGTAGAGTTTTCGGTTGTGCCTGCGGATGAGGTTCCGGTTCCTGAACGCCTCTACCAAAAAGTCCACTCTCTGCCTGATGCTGTAATGATGCCAACTGGGCAGGTCTTCTATCCTGCCGCTGTGAAAGGCGATCTTCTGAAGCGAGGAGATCAGAGGCTCGGGGTCGCCCACGAGTTCCATGGCGTACAGGTCGGCCTGCCGCTCGCTGTTGCGGAGAAAATAGCCGAAAACGAACCGAAGAAAGAGAACCATTGCCAGGACTATCGGCAGGGCGGAAAGCAGAGAAAACATCGAAGCGGTAAAAGTGCTCGTGGAAACCGACCAGTTGAATATGGTCCCGTTGGACAGTGCGAGCCACTTTACAGTATCGCCCAACTCGAGGATGAGAAGGACGAAAAGGATCAAAAGGACTACGAAAAAGAGCAGGTGCTTTTTTCGCACGTGCCCCATCTCGTGGGCAATTACGGCCTTGAGTTCGCCAATGTCAAGGGTCCTCAACAACCCGGATGTGATAAGGACATAGCGCAGGCGGGGCAGAATACCGACTACTCCGGCCGTGAGAACCTCCGATCCGAAAAGCGGCCAGATGAGAAGTCCGCCGGTCTTGAAGTCATGTTGGTCGCAAAAGCTTTGCAGTTCGTTCTTTATAAAGTCCTGTGGAAGCGGTTTGCAGCCCCACATTCGAATGATCAGCCAGGGCCCGAACAGCACGAAGGCGAACAGCGCAATGGAAATGATCGCCAACTGTGCGAAATCCGAAGCCATGAAAGCGGGCGCTTTAATTAACTCGAGCAGGTCGGCGGAGATAGAAATCAGGAACCATGGGACCAGGATGACTGAGGTGAAAGAAACGTGCCCCTTTATGAAATGCGCTCGAGATGACCTGGCGCCCGAGAGCGCCTCGTGGACCGGCTGGCCGAAATACCAGACCACCACCAGATGGAGCATGTAGATTGCCAGGCCGGTAAACCCGGAGACGGTCGTGAACTTAGTGTATCCCGGAATTACGGAAAGGTAGGCGCCAAGGTTCAAACCGTACAGATATACCGCGATAAATCCGATGGCAGTGATCGAAAGAAGGGTCTCCGCGCGAAAATAGGCGCGGGTCAGGACGGAATGTGAAACGGACTCGTCTGCAGACCTTTGGAGTCTTGCAAAAGTGCGCCTGCAGTTGAAGACGAAAAAACAAAACAGTACGACGCTATAGAGAGCATCCGGCCAAGACGGGACAGGCGGCTTGCCTGTTGAAGGCAGGGTGCTGAAAAGCAGCAGAACGACGATAAAGTAGATAAGTTGATTATACATTCGAAAAGTTTTGAGTCCTCAATTCCTCTCTATGGAAAACTGAACTTAAGACTCAAAGGCGCAAGTTACATCCGCAACGCTCTACATTTTTTTCTTCGAAGCAGTGCTTTCCGACCTCATCGACGAATTGAACCGGATAGTCCCCGTTAAAACAGGCAAGGCAGAAGGGATGATTGTCCGAGACTGCCCCGGCTGCCTCGAGCAATCCTTCGATGCTCAGGTAATTCAAAGAATCGAGCCCGATGAAATCGCGTATTTTCTCAACCGTGTGTGAGGCGGCAATCAGTTCGCCTTTGGTGGAAAAGTCGATTCCGTAATGGCAGGGGAAGCGGTGAGGGGGGCAACTGACCAGCATGTGAACTTCTTTTGCGCCGGCCTGCCGCAGCGAATTTATTCTGGTCCTGGTCGTAGTGCCGCGAATTATGGAGTCCTCGACAATGAGAACGCTTTTGCCCTTGAGCAATCCACGCACGGGGTTCAATTTGACCCTGACCTGGAAATCCCGCATCGCCTGGCTGGGTTGAATGAAAGTTCGGCCCACGTAATGATTTCGTATCATGCCCATCTCCAGTGGAATATTGTTGGCCTGGGCGAAGCCGATGGCGGCGTAATTTCCCGAGTCGGGGAAGGGCATCAGCATATCAGCGTGAAGAGAGGGGTTCTCCTTGGCCAGCAGAGATCCCAGTTTCTTTCTGAACATATAGACGTTCTGGTTGAAAATATTGCTGTCGGGCCTTGCGAAGTAGATGAATTCGAAAATACAATAAGAAGAACGCCTTTTGGGGAAAGGGAAAATCGAACGCAGGCCGTCCTCGTCGATAATGAGAATTTCGCCCGGCTCCAGATCCCGGATGTAGGTCGCCTCTATCAAGTCCAAAGCGCAGGTTTCTGAAGCGAGCACATAGGCGCCGTCCAATTCGCCCAGACAAAGAGGCCTGAATCCGTTGGGGTCCCGCACCCCTATGAGCATGTCCCGGGTGCTCATTACCAGCGAGTAGGCGCCCTTTACCATTTTCAGTGTTTCGACGAGGGCTTCCTCGATTCCGTACGAGAGGTTTCTCGCCAGCAGATGCATGAAAATTTCGGTATCCATTGTGGAGCGAAAAATCGCTCCCTTTCTCTCCAGTTCACGCCGCAACTCGACCGCGTTTACCAGGTTGCCGTTGTGGCCGATCGCATAATGGTTGTTGCCGTGAAAGACAACGAAAGGCTGCGCGTTGGCGGGAAGAGAGGATCCGGTGGTGGAGTAGCGCACGTGGCCTATGGCCAGGTAACCCCTGAGGCTCTTGAGGATTTCTTCGTTAAATATATCGTGGACCAGCCCCATGCTTTTGTGCGTGGTGATCCGGCTTCCGTCCGAGACGGCGATCCCGGCGCTTTCCTGGCCACGATGTTGAAGCGCGTAAAGGCCAAAATAAGAGAGCTTGGCCGCATCTTCATGGCCGAAAATCCCGAAGATGCCGCACTCTTCCTTTTTGGTCGGAATATAGGGCGCCAAAATCCGCCGTTTTGCGGAGGCTGTCATTTTGCGCTCAAACAGCCTGTTTTTTGTCACGGTTCTATCCTTTTCGCCTCGGAAAACATAATACTTACCCCAAAGTCTACCGCAGAAGCGCAGTGGGCGCAGAGGAAAACCTATTGTTTGCTTTTCCCCTGCCCCTCGATTGTCTGATGGTACTCCTGGAGCGTTTTTACCTGCCAGTCGCCCTTCTGCAGCGTCGAGACCGCTTCAGCTATCGCCTGCGCCCCGGCAATGGTGGTGGCGTAGGGGATATTGTACGTGACCGTTGCACGCCTGATTTCATACGAGTCGGAAGTAGTCTTTTTGCCAAGACTCGTATTGACCACTAATTGTATCTGACCGTTCTTGATCTTGTCCACAACGTTGGGGCGGCCCTCTTTCAATTTGTATACGCGGTCCGCAGCTATGCCGTTACGATCGAGAAACGTTGCGGTCCCCTCAGTTGCAATCAGTTTGAATCCCAGCTCGGTGAATTTTCTTGCCGCAGGCAACGCCTTGGCTTTATCTCCATCATGAACGCTGATAAAAACCGTTCCGCCCTTGGGCAATTCGTAGCCCGCGGCTGCCTGGGCTTTTGCAAAGGCGATCCCGAAGCTTTCACCGATCCCCATAACCTCACCCGTGGACTTCATCTCCGGACTAAGCAGGGTGTCCACTTTGGGAAAACGGGAAAACGGGAAAACCGCCTCTTTAACCGATATATGCTCAGGCTCGATTTCGCTTTCAAGCCCCAGCTGCTCGAGGCTCTTACCCAGCATGACCTTGGTGGCGAGCTTGGCGAGCGGACGTCCGATGGCCTTGCTTACAAAAGGGACCGTCCGGGAGGCCCTCGGATTCACCTCGAGGATGAAAACCTCGCCGTTCTTGACGGCAAACTGGATGTTCATGAGGCCCTTTACGCCGAGTTCTTCGGCGAGCAACCTCGTCTGCCTCTTTACCTCCTCCTGCAGCTCTTTTGAGATACTGTAGGGAGGAAGCACGCAGGCTGAATCTCCGGAATGAATTCCCGCCTGCTCGATGTGCTCCATGATGCCCCCGATAACCGTAGCCTTTCCGTCGCTGATAGCGTCAACATCGAGCTCGATTGCGTCTTCGATAAATTTGTCTATGAGGATAGGGTGCCCCGGCGAAACGTTGACGGCCGTTTTCATGAATTCTTCGAGCCGGGCCTTATCATAGACTATTTCCATGGCCCGTCCGCCAAGGACGTAAGAAGGGCGGACAACCACCGGGAAACCTATTTTGTCGGCAGCCTCGAAGGCCTCCTGGATGTTGAAGGCCGTGGCGTTTTCGGGCTGCTTGAGGCGTAGTTTGTGAAGAAGCTGCTGGAATCGCTTCCGGTCCTCGGCCCTGTCGATAGCGTCGGGCGAGGTGCCGAGAATGGCCGCGCCGGCTTTTTCAAGCGGCACCGCGAGGTTAAGCGGGGTCTGGCCCCCGAACTGCACGATAAGCCCTTTGGGTTTTTCGCTTTCCAGTATGTGGAGAACATCCTCGCGGGTTAGAGGCTCGAAATAGAGCTTGTCGGAAGTATCGTAGTCGGTCGATACCGTCTCGGGATTGGAGTTGACCATGATCGATTCATGGTCTTCTTCCCTGAGTGAGAATGAAGCGTGAACGCAGCAGTAGTCGAACTCGATGCCTTGGCCGATCCTGTTCGGACCGCCCCCGAGGATCACCACTTTAGGCCTGTCCGAAGGTCTTGCTTCGTCTTCGATTTCATAGGTTGAATAGTAATAGGGGGTGTAAGCTTCGAATTCGGCAGCGCAAGTATCTACGAGCTTATAGACCGGCTTTATGCCGTTTTGGAGCCGTTTTTGACGCACGGTTTCCTCATCGACACCGGTAAGCTGCCCGAGACGGCGGTCGGAAAATCCCCATGCCTTGGCGGCTCGAAGCTTTTCACCATTATCGAGAAAAGCGGCCCCGGCGGCAGCCGATGAGGCTATAGCCTGCTCCATTTCGACAATTTCCCCGATATGCTTCAAAAACCACGGATCGATAGAGGTGAGCCTGTAAATCTCATCTACCGATATGCCCAGCTTCATGGCCTCGCCAATCTGAAAGAGTCTCTGCGAGTTAGGCTTCGAAAGGCTCAGCTTCAACTGGTCGATTTGTTCGGAATCGATGGAGGCGGGCGGATCGCCGAAGCCGTAGCGACCGATTTCGAGCGAGCGGATGGCTTTGTGAAGCGCCTCCTTGAACGTGCGCCCGATCGCCATCGTTTCTCCCACCGACTTCATGGCAGTGGAAAGAAGATCGTCGGCGCGGGGAAATTTTTCGAAGGTAAACCTTGGGACCTTGACCACGCAATAATCTATGGTCGGTTCAAAGGAAGCCCGGGTTTCGCGGGTGATGTCGTTTGCGATCTCGTCCAGCGAATAGCCGACGGCGAGCTTGGCGGCAATCTTTGCTATGGGAAATCCGGTGGCCTTGGAGGCGAGCGCGGATGAACGCGAAACGCGCGGGTTCATCTCGATGACCACCATTTCGCCGTTTCGGGGGTTGACGGCGAATTGGACGTTCGATCCGCCGGTTTCGACCCCTATTTCACGGAGAATGGCGATGGCGGCGTCGCGCATCTTCTGATATTCGCGGTCGGTGAGCGTCTGGGCGGGCGCGACAGTGATGGAGTCTCCCGTGTGCACGCCCATCGGATCGAGGTTCTCGATCGAACAGATGATCACGACGTTGTCCATGTAGTCGCGCATCACCTCGAGTTCGAATTCCTTCCACCCCAGAACGGATTCTTCGAGCATTACCGAATGGATCATGCTCGCGTCCAAACCCATCTGGGTCTGTTCGAGAAGCTCTTCCCTGTTATAAGCAACTCCGCCCCCGGTACCGCCCAGGGTGAACGAAGGCCGCACAATGATTGGATAGCCGATTTTCCGCGCAAATTCTTCGGCGTCGTCAAGATTGCTCACGATAAGGCTTTCGGGGACCCTCAGATTTATGTTGGCCATGGCGTCCCGGAAAAGCTGCCGGTCTTCGGCCTTCTTTATGACCGCTGTGCTCGCCCCGATCATCTCCACGCCGTACTCTTCGAGAATGCCCTTTTCGGCCACTTTTACGGCTACGTTCAGGGCCGTTTGCCCTCCGAGAGTAGGAAGCAGGGCGTCAGGGCGCTCGCGTTTTATGATCTTTTCGACAACTTCGGGGGTTATCGGCTCTATATAGGTGCGGTCGGCCGTTTCGGGGTCGGTCATGATGGTTGCGGGATTGCTGTTGAGCAAAACTATTTCATAGCCGTCTTCGCGAAGCGCCTTGCACGCCTGGGTGCCGGAATAGTCGAATTCGCACGCCTGGCTTATGATGATCGGCCCCGAGCCGATGAGAAGTATTTTCTTTATGTCTGTGCGTTTGGGCATTTAACTCGGTTTCCTTGAATGCTCGCTCGTTATACGGCTGCTTTTATTGCCGGCTTATTGTCCCGAATCATTTCAATAAACCGGTCGAAAAGGTAAGAAGCGTCATGCGGACCGGGCGAGGCTTCCGGGTGATACTGGACGCAGAAAGCGGGAATCTCCAGGTGAGCCATGCCCTCCAGCGTATTATCGTTGAGATTTATATGCGTAAGCCTCACAGGCATGCGCGAAAGCGAATCCGGATCGACGCTGTACCCGTGGTTCTGCGATGTAATTTCGATCTTGCCTGTAGTGAGGTCTTTTACCGGCTGGTTTGTGCCCCGATGGCCGAACTTCAGCTTGAAGGTCCTGCCCCCGAGCGCAAGTCCCATCATCTGGTGGCCGAGGCAGATGCCGAAGATGGGTTTTTTGCCGAAAAGGTCCCGAACGGTTTCAATAACATAGTGGACGGCAGCCGGGTCGCCCGGTCCGTTTGAGAGAAAAATTCCGTCCGGGTTGCACGAAAGAATCTGGGAAGCGGTGCTGTGAGCGGGGAAAACAAGCACCTGGCAGCCGGCATTCTCCAGCATGCGAAGAATATTATACTTTACTCCGCAGTCAAGAGCGGCCACGCGCAACCTGCCGTCGCTCGGCAGCCATTGGGGGGAATCTATTTCCTCTCTTTTGCCGTTTCGCCACCTGTAAGGTTTTTGGCACGTCACTTCCTTCACCAGATCGATGCCGTTCAACCCCGGATATGTCTGGACCTGGTCCATGAGTTCAGCCAGGTTGTCCGTATCGGTGGCGATAATTCCGCGCATAGCGCCCCTTACCCGCAGGTGCCTGGTAAGGGCGCGCGTGTCGATGCCTTCGATGCCGATCTTACCGTATTGAGCAAGGAAAGCGGCCAGGGAGCGGTCGCTTCGCCAGTTGCTGGCAAATTCCTGGTATTCCTTTACGATGAAACCTTCTACCTGGACGGCTGCCGATTCCATGTCCTCCCTGTTTATACCGTAAGTGCCGGTCAGAGGATAGGTCATCGCTACGATCTGGCCTTTATAGGAAGGATCGGTCAGCACCTCCTGGTAGCCGGTCATGCCGGTGTTGAAAACCACCTCTCCCAGCGTCCTGCCGCTGCCGGAAAAGGCGTATCCATGAAAAACGGTCCCGTCCTCGAGCAAAAGAACTGCTTTGGGGCGATTCCAGGGAAGGCTCATAAAATGTTCCTCGCAACTTCGATCCAACAGTGAAAATTCTAAATGTTCCGGAAAGTTTCCTGAAACCCAATTGTAACGAGTGTGCACAAAATGGCAAACTTTTATAAAGCCCCGGAATTTTCAGCGCGCGCCATACTATGCTAAACTTGTGACTGGATGCAACAAAGACTTTGCCTGATGTTTATAAATGGCCGGCCACCTTAAACGCCGGTCGGGCTTTGCCTGCTTTTCGAAGGAAAATGGATGACCGAGATCGAATATGTTCGAAAATGCTCCCAGTACTTTAATATTCTTCTGCGCAACGATCCAGACTGCGAGGAATGGCTCCTAAACGGTGGAAACCTCAGGCGCAGGTATCCTCTTACGGGGCTGTATTCAGCCCTCCAAGCCGAGGCCGCGAAGGCGGGGTCCTTTAACGACCTGCTCCGGATCTTCCGCCGTTTTAAGCAGCGCCATTTTTTGAGAATAGGCGCAAGGGATTTTTGCCGTTACGCAGACCTTGCCGAAACGACGGGGCAGTTGAGCGACCTTGCATCGGTGGCGCTCCAGGTTGGCCTGGAGGTCCTTTCGGCCCATGCCGACTGGTGGATGCCGGAGGAAGAGTCGGAGGGGCGGCGGCTGTTTGACGGCCCTGTCCCGCTCGTTATTCTGGGTCTGGGAAAACTGGGCGGCCATGAGCTGAATTACGTATCCGACATCGACCTCATTTTCCTTACCGGCGTACCCCCGGCAGGCGTGCCGCCGGAGTCGGGTTGCGCTCTTGCAGAATCGCCGGGCGCCGGTGTGCCGCCGGTGCGGCTGCTCAGCCTGCTGACCCATCGGCTCTCGAGGCTCATGTCCGACCAGTTCGAGGGCGACCGCGTCTTCCAGGTGGATTTCCGGCTGCGGCCAAGCGGTAAAGAAGGCGTTCTGGTGCCGTCGATGAGCGGGGCGATCGAGCATTATCTGCTGCACGGCAAGGCGTGGGAGCGCCAGATGCTGTTAAAGTGCCGGCCCGTTGCAGGGGATCGATCCGAAGGAAACGGTTTTATCCGCGAAGTCCGCCCGTTTGTGTTCCGCAGGTTTCTCGATTTCCAGGCGCTTTCGGAAATCAAAGAGATGCGAAACCGGGTCCTGGAGGAAGCCGGCCGGTTCCACCCGGGTGCAAGAGGCTACGATGTGAAGCTTGGCATCGGCGGGATAAGGGAGATCGAATTTCTCGTCCAGTCGATGCAACTCATATACGGCGGGCGCAAGCCCGAACTCGACGAACCCAACACTCTGCGCTGCCTTGACAAGCTTTCCGGCCTCGGGCTCCTGCCGCAGGATACCGCTTTCGATCTCAAGGCTTCCTACACTTTCCTGCGAAACGTCGAACACCGTGTTCAACTCGATCAGAACCGTCACACCCAGCGGATGCCTCTCTCGGAGGAAGCGCGGATGAGGCTCACGTTGGCAATGGGCTTCGAAGACGACGAGAGTGCGTTTCTAAAGGCGCTGGAATCGCACTGTCAGATCGTGCACGCCGCATTCGGCAACCTTTTCGAGGAAAAGTCCAAGCCCTCTAAAGCCGTTGCGCGCGGCGATTTTGCAAGCGCGGAAGCCGGTTCCGGGGTTGTACCGGTTTTCGCCGGCGGCGATTCTGCAAGCCGGCAACCCGACACCGGCGGCACGCCGGCCCGGACGATGGAAAGATTTTCGCATATTGGCGACCGGGAGCTTTTAGAAAAGGTTTTTGTGAGGCTGGATACCTACTTCGCAAGGGTGGCCCGCAGGACAGGGCTCAGGAAACTGTTCGGTTCCGATGAGCCCTGGCTTGAGCCTTTCTGCATGGCGATCGGATCGAGCGAGCTTGTGGCTGCGCTTCTTACTCACAACCCGGCGCTTGTCGAAGGCTGCACGGGAGGGCCGGAGAGCTTTGAACCCTACCGGAAATGGGAGGAGTCCGCTATTGAACTAGTGGAAAGGGCGGGGGATTACGGGGAGAAACTGGAGTGGATCAGAAAGCTCAAAAACGAGCGCACCATCCGGCTTGCGCTGGGCGACCTTGGTGGGTGGCTCGATTTCGCGGCCCTCGAAGAAGAACTGAGTTCTCTTGCCGATTTCGCCGTTCGCAATACGCTTGCTGCGGTCAGGGGCAAGCTCGGACTCCCGGAGGACCTGCCTCTTTCCGTGCTCGGAATGGGAAAGCTTGGAAGCGGGGAAATGAGCTATCTCTCCGACCTCGACCTGGTTTTCGTTTACGCGCCGCGAGCACACGAGCAGGAGAATATGATTCCCGGCGACGTAATACGGCTCATTCAGCGTTTGATGAACATGCTCCAGGTCCCCCTGGCCGAAGGACCGGGCTACCCGATGGACGTGAGGCTGCGGCCGACCGGGACCCACGGCCCGCTCGTTGTGACACCGCACTCCTGGCTCGAATATTATGGCAAGGCGGACATATGGGAAATCCAGGCGCTTCTCAGGCTGCGTCACGTTGCGGGAGATGATCGGCTTGGACGCTGGATCGAGGACAAAGCGGAGAAAATCTGCTTAAGACCCAGACCTGCCGAATCGGTATGGCCCAGGATTTGTCACTTGCGAGGCCGCATGGAAAAGGAGCGCGCAGCGGAAAGCGGCGGAGAAATCGACTTGAAGCTTGGGATGGGGGGGCTGGCGGACATTGAATTTATCGTTCAAGGCGAAATACTTACCGGCGGTATGGCGCCGGCGCCGAAGTCCAGGTCGGCATTTTCCGGCCGCTCAGTCAGGCGAATTGTGGAGGAGATCTCGAAAAGTTACACAAAACCTGGGTTAGACAAACTTGCGGGCTCATTTCGCGCTCTGCGCGCCCTGGACCACAGAGTGAGGCTTCATACCAACTCGAGCTCTGCCAAACTCGATGCGAGCCGCTTCGAGGCCATGAGTTTGCTTGGACTCTGGCCCCCGCATGTCAACGGAGAATGGATCGAAACCTGGCAGGACGTCCTGCGGTTGAGAAGGGAGATAAGGGCCGTTTTCAGGGAGTTTTGTCCGTAGCACACCGCTTTTCTTTATCGTGGGTGCACTATTTTTTAACCACGAAGCGGGCGAAGAACCCTACAACGACATTTATTTCTTGACTGTTAGCGGGATCTCAATATTGTGCTCTCCAAAACCTTAGCCAGTGTCCATCCGGAAACTTCTTGGCGGGCAAGATAAAGCTTTTGCCCACCCTACCTGGATCCGCACCTGGTGTAGAGTGGGCACGGGATTGCCGTGCCCACCATTCCCCTGGACCGGGGTTTCCGGATGGACACTAGCTAAGGAGGAGCAGTCTATGTTGCCACTTTGCCGATGCCTTGATGAACCTTGTCCGGCACTTCCATAATTTAGTGCACCGCGAATGAACGCAAATGGACGCGAATACGTAGAGAGTGACCTGAG
>JAJYTC010000204.1 GCA_021793275.1 Deltaproteobacteria bacterium
GCATTTTAGATAAAATTGTCTCGTTCGATATAAATAACCTTCGAAAAAGGCACGTTGCGCACCCCGGCGGAAGCATCTTCCGGGTTGTTTATCGCCTCGAGTTGCTCAACCACGCCTTCCGGATAGTTTTCGACGACCACCTTCAATGGCCGCAAAACGCCCATCACGCGCTGGGCCTTCAAGTTTAAAACTTCCCGCACACTGTACTCGAGCAGCCCGTAATCCACGAGGCTCTCGCGCTTGCCCACGCCGATCCGTTCACAGAAGTTGCGGATTGCCTCCGGCGGATAGCCGCGCCGCCTCATACCGGCCAGAGTCGGCATTCTCGGATCGTCCCACCCGGCCACATAGCCTTCCTGAACGAGCTGCAGGAGTTTTCGCTTGCTCATAACGGTGTAGGCAAGGTTCAACCGCGCAAACTCGATCTGCCGGGGATGACACGGGACATCCAGGTTATCCAGGAACCAGTCGTAGAGGGCCCTGTGGTCCTCATATTCCATCGTGCAGATGGAATGGGTGATGCCTTCGAGCGCATCCGACTGCCCGTGCGCATAGTCGTACATCGGATAGATGCACCATTTATCCCCCGTCCTCCAATGCGGCAGGTGACGGATGCGGTACATGACCGGGTCGCGCAGGTTGAGGTTGGGCGAGGCCATATCTATTTTAGCTCGAAGAACATGTTCGCCGTCCGCGAACTCCCCTGCGCGCATTCGCTCAAAAAGATCCAGGTTTTCGGATACCGACCTGTTTCTGTACGGGCTTTCCTTGCCGGCTTCGGTAAGAGTCCCCCTGTATTCCCGGATTTCGTCGGCGCTGAGGCTGTCCACATAGGCCTTGCCGCTTTTTATGAGGTCGATCGCCCACTCATATAAACGCTCGAAATAGTCGGATGCGTGGTAGAGCCTGTCCTGCCAGTCGAAACCGAGCCACCGCACATCGTTCATTATGGAATCGACGTATTCCATCTCCTCTTTGCCGGGATTGGTATCATCGAACCTGAAATTGCAAAGGCCGCCAAACTCGGCCGCCAGCCCGAAATTGAGGCATATGGATTTTGCGTGCCCGATGTGCAGATAACCGTTAGGCTCGGGCGGGAACCGCGTAAGCACTTTTCCGCCGTTTTTTCCGTTTTTCACGTCATCGGCGACAAGGCTGCGGATAAAATTTGGCGGGACCCTGGTTTCAACGCCGTTCATCTCGCTTTTCTCCGTTCACAAATCTCAATCCATCTGGATGAACCGGCTCACCTGCCTGTTAACGCTGTTGTAAATTTCTTCGTCCGTCCCGAAAATATCGACTATGCACTTGTGATCGATAAGCTTTTCCACGATATAAGCCGTCACGAAGAGACTCACAAAATTGGGCCTCGGAACAAGCGTCCGAAGGTTGGCCGTCTGGTACTGGATTTCAAATTCTTCGGAATCGAGCACCTTTTGAAGGGCCGACTGAATCTGGTCCTGCAAGTCCCCCTTGCTGGTCGTCTCGATCAGACGCTCTTCGATGAGCTTCATCGAGATCCTGTCGGCCATTTCCTCTATATTGTGACGAAGCTGATTCATAGCGTGATATCTGCGGGATTCCTTCTGATGGTCCAGCTTCGATATCACCGCGGATTCCCTGGCGTTAGGCCTGTATTCTCTTCCCACCCCGATCCCCTTCAAAATTTGAGATTTTTTTTAAATGTTCCTTTAAAGGAATCTAGGGCTCTGTAAGTCGTTCCGCCACTTTTTTTCAGTCCCCCGATGCCTCCCGGGCCGTTTTTGTCGCCGGAAAGCAAGATTCCCCGGATCGTCAAATACCCAAACAGCGCAGGGATTCTATGTTCTGGAAGGACTTTTTTCAAGTGAGGAGCCTTAAAAAACAGATTTTTATTCAAAACTTCGTCAGTTTCCGCCAAGGTAGTGTTCAAACACTGTCGACAAAATGTATAAAAGTCTAAAATCAGTCCGGGCTCAGGGTAAATTCCAATAGGCGGAGTCAATGGATTGTTAACTCGTATCCGTTGCGATTACGGATGGTTAACAAACTTTTTGACAATTTTGGAACCCCTTACTAATATTATGATCTTCTCACATGAGAAAAAAAATAAAGACAATAAAAAAACCGGAAGGAATGACCGGATTATGAAATTCCAGGTGGGAAAAACAAATCTCGTCCAGGTCCTGCAAAGGATTCAGAGCGCGACCGAAAAGAAAACCACCATGCCCATTCTTAACAATTGCCTGATAAAGGCGACCGGGGATGGGACCCTCGAGTTTTCCGCAACCGACCTGGAACTGAGCCTGTGGACAAGAATGGCGGCGCAGGTGGCAACTGAGGGCAAAACCACGGTGTCGGCTCGAAAGCTCCTTGAAATCGTACGTGAAGTTCCGCAGGACACCATATCCTTCGATTTGGACGCCCCGCGGGGCAGGCTGCTGGTCAAAGCCGCACGATCCCGTTTCGAACTGTCCACCATTCCTGCCGAGGATTTTCCAAACATAAACCTTTATCAGGATTTATCCCTTACAAACTGCGACGCCGAGGTCCTCAGGCGAGCGCTCCAAAAAACTCTCTACTGCATTCCGATGGAAGAGGAATCTTTTGCCACCCCCGGTCTTCTGTGGCATACCACGGAGGAAAACGACCTGCGGTTCGTCTCATCAGACGGTCACCGCCTTTCCTATTACGAGGTCCCGGCGTCGGCTTTCCCCGGGTTCAAGATAACCACGGAGATCCTGGTGCCGCGAAAAGCTGTCCAGGAGATGCACAGGCTGCTCGAAAAAGAGAGCGAGGCGGCTATCGGAATGGATGAAAAATCACTTGTGCTGCGAACTCCCGGCGCGTTTTTGAGCACTTTGCTCCTGGAGGCTGAATTTCCGGAATATGAAACGATCATTCCGGCCGAGAGGCCGCATGCAATCACTGTGGCAACCGATGTGCTCTACCCTGCCCTTAAGCGGGTTGCGCTCGTAACCGACATCAGCTACAGGCATGTCAAATTCAATATCAGCAAAAACTCCCTCGAACTCGAATCCGGAAACCCCGAACTTGGTAACGCCAACGACATTATCGATATCGAATATGACGGAGAGGACGTCAGTATAGCATTCAACGTCAAGTACGTTATGGAAACCATTGCCGCCATGGACAGCAAGACAATCAGGTTCGAGTGGGTGGACGACGGTCACGGCGGCATTTTTCTGGGCCCCGACGATCCCGGATATTTCAGCCTGATAATGCCGATGGTGGTTTGATAACAATGAAGGAAGAACAAACTACATGCGGCATATCAGAAATTTCAGCATCATTGCTCATATCGACCATGGAAAATCCACCCTTGCCGACCGCCTGATTCAGCACGCAGGCCTGGTGGACGAGCGGCAGTTTCGGGACCAAATCCTGGACAACATGGACATAGAAAGGGAAAGAGGCATCACGATCAAGAGCCAGACCG
The DNA here is from genome assembly GCA_021793275.1 of Deltaproteobacteria bacterium. GTDB lineage: Bacteria > Desulfobacterota > Syntrophobacteria > Syntrophobacterales > Syntrophobacteraceae > SbD1. Next base: position 3,440 of record JAJYTC010000204.1, read on the forward strand.
TCGTGCTTCCCTACACCAGCCGGTCGGGCGAGACGTTCCAGCTAAACCTTATCGATACTCCGGGTCACGCCGACTTTTCTTACGAAGTGTCAAGGGCCCTTGCTTCATGCGAGGGCGTGCTGCTTCTAATAGATGCATCCCAGGGAGTGCAGGCGCAAACCATAGCAAATCTTTACGCGGCCATGGAGCACGATCTCGCGATCATTCCGGTCATCAACAAAATCGACCTTCCTTCGGCCGATGTCGACAGGGTCAAGGAAGAGATAGAACATGACCTGGGGCTTGATTCGGAAAACGCCGTCCTTTGTTCGGCAAAGGAAGGCATAGGGATCGAAGACGTTCTGGAGGCCATCATAAGCCGTGTGCCTCCGCCTTCGGGGGACCCCGCGAAGCCTCTTTCCGTTCTTATTTTCGATGCTCAATACGATCCTTTTCGCGGCGCGGTTGCAAGCTGCCGCATTTTTGACGGTAACTTCGGGCCTGGCGACATCATCCGGTTCATGTCAACCGGGGCGACCCACAAAGTTGAAGAAGTGGGGTTCTTTCGCTTGAACAGGGACCCTCAAAAAGAGCTTTCGGCAGGGTCCGTCGGATACGTGATCGCCGGAATAAAAACTGTTGCCGACATCAGAATCGGCGACACGATGACTCTTGATTCCAACCCGGTCTCGGCTCCTCAGCCCGGCTTCAAGGATGTGAAGCCGGTGGTTTTTTCCTCCATCTACCCGATCTCCTCCGACGATTATCCATCCCTTCTGGACTCTCTGGATAAGTACAAGCTAAATGACGCCGCGCTTGTCTACCAGAAAGATTCCTCCATAGCCCTCGGGCAGGGTTTTCGTTGCGGCTTTCTCGGGCTTCTTCATCTCGATATCGTCCAGGAACGGCTGGAGCGCGAGTTCGACCAGGCCATCATCATGACGGCCCCAAGCGTTCAATACCAGTTCACGCTAAATGACGGCTCGTCGATGACGGTCGAAAACCCTCAGTACTATCCCGACCCCGTCAATATCAAACAGTCCAGGGAACCATTTATCAAAGCCGTCATTATTTTGCCCGAACGTTACATGGGCGCGGTGATGAAACTGTGCATGGAGCGGCGGGGCAGTAATCCCAGGGTCGCCTACCCGACCCCGGGCCGGGTGGAAATAACGTTCGACATGCCCCTTGCCGAAGTGGTATTCGATTTCTACGACAGGCTGAAAACTGTCACCCAGGGATACGGATCCTTTGACTATGAGCTTACCGAGTACCGGGAGAGCGATTTGGTAAAACTCGATATCCTGGTGAACGGAGAAAGAGTGGACGCCCTGTCCCTTATAGTGCACCGCGACCGCGCCAGGGACTGGGGAGTCCAGGTGTGCGACCGCCTCAAAGAGGAAATTCCAAGACATAACTTCAAGATCGCCATTCAGGGCGCCATAGGCGGAAAGATTATTTCCCGCTCCACAATTTCACCGTTCAGAAAGGACGTCACGGCAAAGTGCTACGGCGGTGACATCTCCCGGAAACGCAAGCTCCTCGAAAAGCAGAAGAAAGGAAAGAAAAGGATGAAAATGGTGGGTTCTGTGATGATCCCCCAGAGTGCCTTCGTTTCCGTCCTGAAAACTAAAGATGAATAAAGAGGAACTCCCGGGCCTCTATATCCACGCTCCCTTCTGTCGCTCGAAATGTTTTTACTGCGATTTCTACTCGGTTGCTTCCCGCTCCGAGATCCCGGCATGGCTGGAGGCGGTCCGGACGGAAATGATATTGTACAAGGAAGAGTTCCCCGCCTTCGATTCTCTCTACCTGGGCGGCGGGACGCCTTCCGTCCTGGAGGAGCGCGAGCTCGCCTCGCTTTTCGAATCTCTTCGAAAACATTTTGCTTTTGGCCCCGGCACGGAGATGACCATGGAGGCCAACCCGGAAAGCCTCTCGCCAGGCAAGCTCAAAACAGTCCGGGATTTTGGCGTAAACCGCATCAGTCTTGGCGTTCAATCTCTGCATGATACGGACCTGAAATACCTTGGAAGAGGACACGATTCAGATCAGGCGCTAAAAGCGCTTGAAGCGTGCAGGTCGGCCGGGTTTTCCAACCTGAGCGTCGACCTCATATACGGCCTGGAAACTCAGACCCTGCAAAGCTGGAAAAACACCCTCGACCTTATTCTCGAATGCAGGCCGGAGCATATTTCCTGCTACCAGTTGACCTTCGAGAAGTCCACTGCGCTATGGAAGATGAGGGAGTCCGGCCGGGTCCGCTCCATCGGGGAAAAGATGGAAGCCGCATTTTTCATATGGACTTCCCGTTATCTCCAAAGGCGCGGGTATTATCATTACGAAGTCTCGAACTTTGCCGCGGGCCGCGAATTCATGTGCCGTCATAATCGAAAATACTGGCGCCATGTTCCCTATCTCGGCCTCGGTCCTTCGGCCCACTCGCTGTCGTTGGGTCCAATGGCCGGAATGGACACCACCAACGTCACCCCGGCAGGCCTTAAGCCGGGGTCCACGCCGGCAGCCTTCGCTCGCGCACCCCGGATCCGGAGATGGTGGAACGTAAAATCGGTCCGGGAGTACTGCAGGCTGCTCGGGGAAGGGAAAACGCCGGTAGCGGGTTCCGAGTCCCTTTCCAGGGAGCAATACGATCTCGAAACATTCGACCTTGCTCTTAGAACCGAAGACGGCCTGGATATGAGCGTTTTTAAAGACGTTGCGCATAGCGAAAGAGTCCTGGCGGAATGGCAAAAATCGGGTTTTGTCAGGGTGAGCGACGGCAGGGCGCGGCCTACCCGGAGGGGATTTCTTGTTGCCGACAGCCTGGCGGTCATGTTGATGGATGCTTAAGAAATTTCGCAGAGGATTGAACTGCCCATTTTCTTTTGGCTTTGGCCTTCTTATGTTTGCCCCTTCCGGTTGCCGTTTCTATTGCCGCTTCTCGTTTCCGTTTCTCGCTGCCGTTTTGCGCCCGCAGGTCTTTTGTCTATAATCGTTTACGCAGGGACCCGGGTTTTAAAATATTTTCCGATGTCGAGAGAGGAAGACATGGGCCGCAAAAATCGCGCATACTACTCGCTTT
>JAJYTC010000032.1 GCA_021793275.1 Deltaproteobacteria bacterium
CATACTCAATCTCCAACTTTTATTTTGGTGCCGATCCAATCAAATGAAAATTGAAAGTCGCACCATTATCCCCCTTTGCTAGCCCGATATCTCTTCGAACTGCTAACAACAACTCGTTAAGCAACTTGTCATGGCGCTCTGCTGATTTGTTTGGATTTGAGAACTTACCCTCGTCAGGGAATGCCATAAGGGCATCAATTACATATTGAGGGGCTGCTAGCGATATCGTATTAGCCGCCATCGCAAATCTCTTGTTTGCCTCATCTTTATCTGTTCCATCCACTGCCAGATCAGAAAGAGCCGAAAAGAGTACTTTATAGTGGTTCAGTTTCTCGCCCCGCCACTGAACGGACAATTCATGCCTCTTTGTGAGATAAAAAGTCAAAGCTGCGACAATTACACTGGCGGCCGCACTGATGATTGCTGCTGCAATGGTATTGTTCAATTCTCGGTTCACTCCTTAAATGCAAAGGAAAGTTACATTTCCAATAACTGGACAAAAAGCCGGGCTCCGTCCAGTTTCTTAAGCCTCATCTCGGTTCACTATCGCCCTGGCGCCAAAAAGCGTTTCGCGCAAATTGCACTTTTCCCGACGCACGAGTCCCCGATAAACCACCCCTTCCACGGCTTATAGACGGCAAAGTGGTTGTGCAATAATTTAAATACCGCTCTTCTCTCCCGGTCCCGCTCAAAAATGGCGGGACCGAATCTCTTCCAAGATTGTCCTCGCCGGCCTTTCTTTTTGTACGCTGTGTCGAGTCTGGCTCATCGAAGTCCTCCTCATACGTGATCCAACAGTCTCGCAATCTGCTCCGGATCGGGTAGCTGCCCCTTCAGGTCGGCCGGCAGGGTCGAGACGATCCGGTATCGGGATACGCCGATAGGTTTGTTTGATTTGCGCAGCGCATATTCAACAACGGTTCTGTCCTTGGTCTTACAAAGAATCATCCCGATGGCCGGGTTCTCACCTTCCTGCCTGGCCGAGTCATCCAGGGCGGCAAGATAGAATTGCATCTTTCCGACATGTTCCGGCTGGAACTCACAATTCTTTAATTCCACGGCCACAAGGCAGCGCAATGGGCGGTGAAAGAGCACCAGGTCGATGAAGTACTCATGAGTTCCGACTTCCAGCCGGTACTGACTTCCAACAAATGCAAAGAGGCCGCCCATTTCGCGGAGGAAATTCTCAACCCGGCTTATAAGGCCGCGCTCCAACTCCCGCTCGCTATGCTCTTCACCAAGGTCGAGGAAATCAAAGGTGTATTCGTCTTTGACCGCAAGCTTCGCATGCTTGCCGGTCGGAGCCGCAACCGTTCGGTCAAACGTCGTCTGGTTCAGAAGGGTCTTCGCGTAAGTCTGGTTTTCGATCTCGTGGAGAAGGACGTTCTTCGTCCTGCCGAGCTTACGTGTCATCCGGATGTAAAACTCCCCGCTGAGGCAAGTTGCACACTTTTGCACAAAAGTGCAATCACAAATGTGTGAGTAAGAGTCCTCATAGCTGTAGAATCACGGGGAGGTGTTGTTCGAGAAATGCACCTATGATCCCATAGCCGGAATAAGCCACCCGGGCGCCATATGGATCGGGGGGCCTGCCATATTACAACGGAAGACACCTTTCTGTTCTACCATTTCGTTAACCCGAAAACCTGCGACCCGGCCGTCGGAATTTCCGTCCCGCCTGCTCGGGGTCACCTGATCATCCTCACAAAAAGAAATGGGCGGTATGTGCCGGCCGGTCCGGTAGTTGACACCGGCCCGATCCTGGCCCCTGAGCCGCTCAAGCTATTTACGGGCCCGTGGAACAGCCGATTTTAAATGTCTATGGAAACGGAACAGGTCAACAGGACCGGCGGGAAAATATTTACCGCCGGGACGGATCGACGATGAGAATTATATCGATGTGAAGGAGAAAAGGCCCTACTGGCTACTCTTACGGGGCGTCGTTCTTTTTCATGAGTCTCTGGCAGATATGGACCCCGGCAAAAGCATCCTCCCCCCAATGGTCCGCGCCGCTCATCCGGAACACCCTTTCGTCCACCTGCCCTCCTCCAATGAGGATGGAAGGCCGCCGGCCGGCCGGCCGGCGGTCTCCGGCTTCGAATAATCGAACAAGTTCCCGAAGATGGGGAAAGCTGTCCGTGATAAGGGCCGAAGCGGCTACCACGTGAGGCTTGAACTCGGGCTCGGCGGCAACAAAGTCGGCCGGCGGAACGTCGACGCCCAGATCCAAAACGGTAAAACCGTGGCACTCCAGGAGGTCCCGGAAAAGGTTTTTCCCGATGTCGTGCAGGTCGCCCTCAATGGTCCCGAGCAGCACCCGCCCCGAGTTCCCGCCACAAGCCTTCCCGACCATGACGGGCCGCAGCAGTTCGACTGCCAGCCGCATTATCTCGCCCGCCATGATCAGTCCCGAGATGTAATAATGGCCCTGCTCGTGCATCGAGCCAACCAGACGCATACCCTCCCGGCAGGCGCGCAGAATTTCGGCGGGCGCTTCGCCCGCAGCGAGCCTTCGTTCGATGCACTGCAAAGCTTCCTCTTCTTGGAGATCAGCCACCAGGGCGGCCAGTTCCCCTGTCTCCAGAACAGTCGAGTTATTGTTTTTTCCCGGCACGAGCATCGCTCCGCACTCTAAGATACATCCCACAGGCCAAGTTTTGTCTTGAGAACCATGGTTTCGGGCGCAGCCGTAAACCATCCCCAACCGAAGGGAATATCGTCGAAGTCATAAACCAGATATTCCAGCCGAAAGGCCGGCCTGCCCTCCGGCTGGTTCAAAAGACGCGCCTCTTCGTCGTCGAAAACGGTCGGAATGATCGTCAGCTCGCTTTTTTTCGCTACCCCGCCGCCGTGACCTCTGAAAAGGTCGGACAGGGGCCCTACATCCAACTCGGCTTCCACAAGCGGACGGGTGAAATCACAAAGGACGCGCCCCTCATGGCACATAACGGGCAGCTCCTCACGCAGCAAAAGACGGCGGATCAAAATCACCCTGGCGCCCCCGGGCAGGCCGAGCTTTTCAGCGGTTTTCGCATCCGCTCTCTCGGGGCTCATCCGAAGGATTTTGACCCTGGTGCCCGCAGGGTCCCGGAAGATCCCCTCGATGCTCTCCAGGCCGAACCTGGAACCGGCTAACGTAATAGACTTGACGAATGTCCCGCACCCCTGAACCCGCTCGACCAGGCCCTGCTCCGTAAGCACCCCTATCGCCTGCCTGACGGTCATTACGGAAAGCCCGTACTGCTTGCCAATGGAGGACTCCGAGGGGATTTTCCCGCCCGGCGGGTAGATCCCCCCGGCTATTTGCCGGCGAAGAATGGCCGCCAACTGAGCATACGCCGGTTCGAAACGGTCTTTGTCGATCCGCTCGGACATCGCCTGATTATTTTCCCATCCATCCGAGAGCATATTTAATGCCGGCCACCGCATCGGTCACCCAGGCATCGGCGCCGACATACTGGCAGGCATGCTCGTCCATCTGGCCCCCGCCGATGATCACTTTGACCTTATCCCTCATCCCCGCCTCCTTAAGGGCCTCGACCACCTGCTTCATCGAATCGTAGGACAGGGTCAAAAGACCGCTAAGGCCGATTATATCAGGTTGAAACTGCCGGGCCTCCTCAATGAAACGTTTCGCGGGCACATCCACTCCGAGGTCTTTTACCTCAAACCCGTTAATATCCATGAGCATGCCCGCCATACCCTTGCCGATATCGTGAATGTCCCCTTCCACAGTGCCCAGCAGAAATCTTCCGACCTTAGCGCTGCCGCCGCCCTTTCCCTCTTCTGCGGAAATGTAGGGCTTTATAAGGTCTGAGGCGGCATTCATCATTTCGCCGGCAAGGATCAGTTCGGGCACGAAATAGGTCCCCTGTTCAAAGCGCTGGCCAATTATTTTTAACGCCTCTTTGTACGCGTCGACGATTTGCATCGGGGGCGTTCCAGCCTCGAGATATTTCTTTGTGAGAGCCAGGGCGTCATTTTCCATCATTTCCACTATCGCGTTCACGAGCTCTTGCATCGATTGTCCCTCCCTAATATTTGCCGTATTTCTTGCCGGTTTGAATAAAAGCCTTGAGAGTATCTTCCCTGGCGTCGTCCATGGCGCAGCCGATACTAAGGATATATCCGCCGTCACCCGCCGCCCTGTCGAGCAGCTTCTTGGTCTCCTCTTCCACCTCTTTCGGGCTGCCGGTCATGATCAAAGAGACCGGAAACCCGCCTCCGATACACGACTTGCCCCCCAGTACCCGCCTGGCCTTTGCCATATCTGTCCTGTCGAAAATGAAAATACACTCGCCCTTGGGCAGGTCGGCCAAATATTCGAGCCGCTGGTTATAGCCCCCCTCGACGAAACAAAGCGGAACGCAGCCCTTTTCGGCCAAACCGACGATCACCTTCCTCAGGCTGGGCCAGTAGAATTTTTCGAACTGCTGGTTGGACATAAATCCATCGGCGCCCTTGTGGAGCGGAATGAAGACAAGGGGGTTGTTGTTGGCCACAGCCATGCCCGAGCCAAGACCGACCATCAGCGGCACGATCCTGTCCACGGCTTCGAGCACCTTTTCCGGCCTCCGGTAAAGGTCCATCATGAGCTCGCCGGTCCCCCTGAACGAGTCGCCCAAAACGTCGAAGGGGGCTTTCGAGAAGCCTCCGGCATACATCGGATAGCCTGAGCTCAAAATCCTTCCCATATAGGGAAGCAGCTTCCCTATCCACTCGAAGCTTGCTCTGCCCGCCTCCATGAGGGCCTTCAAGGCCTCCTGGACCGGTGGCGCGCCCAGGGTGGCAAGCCAGGGCCCCGCGGCGGGCAATTCCATGGTGCCGTAGACCGGAGGCAATGCGGCCAAACCCTTCAGCGCGCCATGGGTCCGCGGAAACCAGACGCGAAACCAGTAGTCGGTCGGATCGGCTATGAAGTGGTCATAATCTTCCGCCTTCATATAGGGCTTTTCCAGGAACTGGTAGCCCTGTTCTTCCTTGATCCCGTGACCCGGCCACTTATAGAGATTGTAGTCAAGAATTTCAAGCGGCGGGCCGTACATAACCAGGGCGGGATTACCCGATGTGTCGGCATCATAGTCCCTGGCGAAATCAACCCAGACTTTTCCGAGAGCCTCCGGATCGTACATTGCCTTTTTTGCCGGGCAGCCGGCGAGCATGGTGGGGGCGAAAGTACTCAGTACGACGACCGGCGTCCTCTCCGGGGTTTTCTTAAGCTTTGCCGCATCCCTGATCAGTCCGGCCCGGTATGCGTAAGCGGCCTTCACTTCATCGCCTGCAAACTCGATTCCTTCTCCGGAGACCCATTTTGCCAGGAAGGCTTCCTGCCTCTGGTCCGAGGACATGTTTTCCCATCCTTCGATCATGTTTTTTTCTCCTAATCAATTGTGTGGTTCGAAACGGTGGTTCGAGAAACTCCCGGTGGGCTGCGCTTCGCTTAGCCCACCCTACGGTTCTGGAAGCCCGCCCTGCGGTTCTCAGCCCTGCCGGTCCTTTCAGGCGCCCTTGGCCGGCCCGATTTTCCCGGCCCGAAAGGCCCGATTGAAATTCATACAGTGACGGTCTTTTCCCAAAAGGGTCTCTGCTGCCATCATCATCCCCCTCAGTTCGCGTCTTTCCGGATCGAGGATCGCGCTGTCCATCCCCGCCTGTATCCCGAGGACCAGGAAGGCCTGGTTGAGTATGGATCGCAGCGGCATGCCAAAGGAAATGTTGGAAAGTCCGCACGTAATGTGAACCCGGGGGAATTCTTCGCTGATCTTCCGGCAGGTCTCAAAAGTGATGTTCCCGTTCTCGACGCCGGTCGAAATTGCCATCACAAGAGGATCTACAAAGAGCTTTTCATCAGGCAGCCCGCCTTTGCGCGTCATCTCCACAAGGCGCCTCACGACGGCCAGGCGGCCTGCGGCGTCGCCGGGAATTCCGCTGTCGCTAATGGGAAGGATTATCAGTTCGGTTCCAAATTCACAGGCCAGGGGCAACACGCCGTCCACACGGAATTGCTCGCCGCTAAGGGAGTTTAACATGGGCGTTTTAGCGGCCTTTTGGATACCCGCCCGCAAGGCCTTGTGATTGGGGCTGTCGAGACACAGCGTCGCATCCGGGACCGCTTCCTGCACGATTTCAACCAGCCAGGCCATGTCCTCGGGCTCGCGCTCGGGCAAGCTGCCCGCATTGAGATCCAGATAGGAAGCCCCGCCTTGAAACTGGCGCAAGGCAAGATCGCGAATAAAATCGGCGTCTCGCTTTTCAATCGCCTCGCCAACCTGCTTTCTGGTGCCGTTTATTTTTTCACCGATAAGGATCATTTGCGTTGCCTCGAAAAGGAAAGAGTGGTGGAAGCCAGCCGGCCATCTAGTCATCTAGATGACTTCCCGCCCAACATAAGTGCTCCTTTTCAAAATTGCAAGAAAAAATCGGCCGGATCCGACCACCTGCAAAATCAGCTGAGCAGGTGTTCGTTTCCGATGCGAACGCGAGTGAGGCCGGCAAGCTTTGCGGCTTTTAGACAGGCGCGGGCCTGGGCGGCCGAGGTGGTGGGAGAACCGTCCATCAGAAATTGCGGGGCAAATGCCAGCAGCGCATAAGGGATGTCCGGATTGATTCGGGCTATGAAGGAGGCCAGCCCGTAAATTTCCTCTTCGTCGATGAAGCCGGGGATGAGTGCAGTGCTTGCCACAAGCGCCGGCGGAGACAAACGCTTCGAGGCCCATTCGGCGGCCCTGGCAAAATTATCCAGTATTTTTGAATTTTCAAATCCGCAAAGAGCGCGGTAAGTTGAGGGGTCCCAGGCTTTGAGATCGATTTTTACGCATCCTCCCGATTTAACGGCGAGCTTCATCATTGCTTTTAGCCCCGAGGGGTGAAGAGCGCCGTTGGTTTCCCAGCAGATACGAAGTATCCTGCCGGGATTTTTCTTTCTCACCGCCTGACTGAGCCGAACGGCGTACGGCAGCTGCGGCCCCGGGTCTCCGCCGAAAAAGCATATGCAGCTCGTAGCATCGTCGACTTCCTTCTCCAGGGTCTCGATGCCGGTCCACCGGGGCGCAAGATGGGCTTTCCTGAAAGACCAGTTCTGGCAATAGAGGCAATTCAAGTTGCACGCCTCAAGAGATACGGCCAGGTTATAGAAACCGACTTCGGGGCCGCAATCGTTTGAAAAACGGGGATATCCCGCCCCCGTGCCGCCTGCGCAGACCCAGTCGGCAACACAGTTGGTGGGAAGAGGGTCGCGGTAGAAAGAAACCAGCGCGCGCGACCTGCCGTCGATTCGCATGCTCGATTCGGTACCGTGTCTTACCCCGCAGTACCCTTTCTGGTTCCTGCCCGGCCTGCAGCGATGAAAACAGAGTTTGCAGTCGATTCCCTCCGGGTTGGCGGGAGGACGGGTCGGAAGGCCGAACATTTCCCTGGATTGTGCATGGAGCCGCTCGATGTGTTCCCTGCTCTCCTCCGGACGTTTTCTGACACAGGACGGACAAATACCAATCAAGCAGGCGGCCTCGCCCAGAAGCTCACCGCAAAGAAGGCACCTGGCGTCTTTCGCGCCCGATACGCATTTTCCTCTTATGAACATAGATCAATTCCGTATCAACAAATGCGGGGAAGCTGCTCTCCCCGCAGCATATCCACTATGCGGCAGCCCCCTATCCTGGTCCTGAGCAAGACCCTTCCGGGGTCGTCGGAAACGACTTCACCCATAAGGCAGGAGGATTTTCCAAGCGGATGGGACTTCATTGCTGAAAGAACGGCGTCGGCGCCAGAGGCCGGAACAATCGCCAGGACTTTCCCTTCGTTGGCCACGTAGAGCGGGTCGAGCCCGAGCACCTCACAGGCGCCGGCCACGTCGCCGCGCACCGGAAGCGCCTCTTCGAACAACCGGATTCCCACCCCTGACTGTTCGGCTATCTCGTTTAAGGTCGTCGCCACCCCGCCCCGCGTCGGGTCGCGCAGTACGTGAATTCCCGCAAAAGCTTCGAGCATCCGTTCAACCAGGCCGTTCAACGCAGCGGAGTCGCTTTGGATTTCATTTTCAAACTCAAGCCCCTCGCGTTTGCACAACACCGCCATACCGTGGTCGCCTATCGTGCCGTTGATCAGCACGAGGTCGCCCGGCCTGGCATTGGCGCCGGCGATGTCGAGTCCCGCCGGCACGATCCCGATCCCGGAGGTGTTGATAAACAGCTTGTCCGCCTTTCCCTTCGGCACCACCTTGGTGTCGCCCGCGATCACCTGCACGCCGGCTTCGCGCACCGCCCTCGCCATCGACGCCACCACTCTTTTTAGATCGTCCACCAAAAGGCCTTCTTCCAGGATGAAGCCCGCCGTAATATAGAGCGGCTTTGCGCCCCGCATGGCAAGATCGTTTACCGTACCGTGCACGGCAAGGCTTCCAATGTCGCCCCCGGGGAAAAACAGGGGGTCGATCACGTAGGAATCGGTGGTCATGGCCAGGCGCCCGCCGCCGATTTCAAAAACGGCGGAGTCGTTTCTTTCCAGGAGCAGCGGGTTTTCAAAAGCGCTTAGAAAAAGCGCGTCGATGAGTTCGTGCATCGCGCGCCCGCCGCTTCCCTGATCGAGCTGAACAAGTCCCGGATCCATCCTCTCCCCCCCAAAATCTAACGCAGAGGCGCACTTTGATACCTGTAATACGCCCCGCAGGTCCCCTCGGAAGACACCATGCACGGGCCCTTTGGCTCCTGGGGCGAACAACCCTTTCGGAAAAGCCCGCATTCGGTCGGCAGCATAATCCCGCGCAACACTTCTCCGCACTTGCAGCCCGGGTGCTCGCGAACCTTTATGTCAGGCATGGCAAAGCGCTCTGCCGCGTCGAATTTTTTCCAGGCCGGGCGAAAACGAAGCCCGCTTTTCGGAATAACCCCCATACCTCGCCAGGTGGAATCGGCGGGTTCGAAAATTTCATCTATGAGTTTACGCGCGGCGACATTTCCTTCCCATGTGACAGCCCGGCGGTACTGGTTTTCGACTTCAGCGCGCCCGCTTTCGACCTGGTCGATCAAAAGAGTTACGCCCTGCAGGATGTCAAGGGGCTCGAAGCCCGTAACCACGCATGGGATCCGGTAATTTTCCGCCACCTCCCTGTATGCCCCGGCGCCGATTACAATGCTCACATGGCCCGGGCATATAAACCCGTCGATATTTACCTCACGGGCATCGAGCAGCGCCCTCATCGCCGGCGGCAGCAGCTTGTGGGCCGAAAAAACGGAGAAGTTCTCCACTCCCAGCTTCCGAGCCTGCTGGACCGCGGCAGCAATAGTCGGCGCCGTGGTTTCGAAGCCGATCCCTATGAATATCACCTCGCGGTCGGGGTTTTCCCGAGCGATCCTGAGAGCGTCCAGGGTCGCATAGACGATCCGCACGTCCGCCCCACGGCTTCTTTCGATATGAAGCGAGGAAGACGAACCAGGCACCCGCGCCAGATCTCCGAAGGTGGTAATGATAACCCCCGGTTTTCCAGAAAGCCATATGGCCCTGTCTATATCTTCGTTTGCCGTAACACACACGGGGCAGCCCGGACCGCTTATCAGCCTGATTTCCGGAGGCAGAAGCTCTTTTAGGCCGGATCTGAAGATGGCGACCGTATGCGTGCCGCAGATCTCCATGAGCCTTATTTCCTTTTTGGAAAAAGTCCTGCGGCGAAGCCTTTCGATAAGCTCCTTCGCCAATTGAGGGTCCCTGTACTCATCGAGGTATTTCACGGTAAATGCTCCTCCTTTGCCGCGATGGCTTCTCCTCGCTTTTCCATGAGCTTGTGGGCGCCTATCCACGCCTGGCCAAGAGATATGCACGCGTCATTGGGCGGGACTTCTTTGTGGGCGAAGACCTCCAGGCCCATGGCCAAAAGGTCTGATTCCAGCCGATCGGAAAGATAACCGTTCTGAAAGACCCCGCCGCTAAGGGCCACGCGATTGATGCCCGTTCTTGCCGCCGCCGCGAGCGCAGCCTCCCCGAGAATGCGCGCGAGGGAGTTATGGAACCGCGCGGCGATTCTACCCGCCGGGACCCCTCGCCTGACATCTTCGACAAGGGCCTCGATTATCGGGAACTGGTCGATCAAAACGAAAGGTTTTGCCACGCGAAGACCGATCATAGACGGGTCATCGAGCGAGGTAGAGGAAGTGGTGCTTGCGGTCTCGATTTTTCCCTCATAATGTCCGTCATCGGGTTCTATAGCCTGTTCGAACTCGATTGCAGCCTGCCCTTCATAGGTGGTGTACAGGCACATCCCGCAAAGGGCTGCAGCCGCATCGAAGAGTCTTCCGCAAGAAGATGTAAGCGGGCAGTTGAGGCGCCGGGAAAGCATCCGCAAAATTATTCGCACATCCCCCGGCGGCCACGAAGCCAGAAAATCCGCATACCTGCTCTCGGCATTTTCCGGGTCGATGCTCCACAGGTAGCCGAGGGCCATTCGCCACGGCTCTCTTATCGCTTTTGCGCCTCCCGGCAGAGGAACGTTTTTGAAATGCCCGAGCCTTTTAAACCCCGCTTTATCGACTCGCAGGATTTCACCACCCCAGATCGTTTCATCTTCGCCAAAACCGGTCCCGTCCAGGGCCAGGCCGATTACCGGCTCATCGATCCCGTGTTCTGCCATTACCGCGGCAATGTGAGCGTGATGGTGCTGGACGGCCATTACGGGAAGCTCCCGTTGTTTTAGCGCCCACCGTGTACTCAAATAATCGGGATGCATATCGTGCACGATCAGTTCGGGCCTGACTTCGAGAATACGTTCGAGATGGAGGATCGAATGCTCGAAGGAGCGAAGCGTTTCGAGATTTTCAAGGTCCCCGGTGTGCTGGCTCAAAAAAGCGCTATTACCGCGTGTCAGGCAGACCGTATTTTTCAGCTCGGCGCCCGTTCCCAAGACCGAAGGGCACGGATCGCGCAAAAAAACCGGCAGCGGCGCGTACCCTCGCGCCCGGCGAAGAGATCGGGCATGGCCTCCCCGGACACAGGCGACCGAATCGTCGCAGCGAATGTAAATCTCGCGGTCGTGAAAGAGGAAGTAGTCGGCAATTGCGCTCAGCCTCAGCCTGGCTTCTTCATTTTCCGTTACGATCGGCTCATCGCTCTGGTTGCCGCTGGTCATTACGAGCGCGCGGCAGGGCGCGCCGTCAAAGAGGAGGAAATGAAGCGGCGTATAGGGCAAAAAAACGCCAAGACGCTTGTTTTTCGGAGCCACGCTCGCGGCAATCGGAACACCCGCGAAATCCCGACGCTTCCACAGAAGCACGATGGGCCTCGCCGGGCTTTTCAGCAACTCCTCTTCCCTGCCGTCAAGATGACAATGGAGCGCGATCTCTTCGATTCCGCCAAACATAACGGCAAAGGGCTTTTCCTCGCGTATCTTGCGGCCCCGCAGCCGGCTCACGGCCCCTTCATCGGTAGCCTTCACCGCCAGGTGGAAACCGCCAAGCCCTTTTACCGCGACAACAGCGCCCGCATCGAGCAGCGCCGTCACCTTCACCACGGCTTCCTCACGGGAGGCGATCACTTTTCGCCGGCAGTCTTCGAGCCACACCTGCGGGCCGCATTCAGGGCAACCGTTGGGTTGGGCATGAAAACGCCGGTCAAGGGGGTTTTCATACTCGCTGAGACATTCCGGGCACATGTCGAACTGCGACATCGTGGTCTTGTCCCGGTCGTATGGAATGTCCTTTATAATCGTATAACGGGGGCCGCAGTTGGTGCAGTTGATAAACGGATAGCGAAATCTGCGGTCGTTTGGATCGAAGAGTTCGCGCAGGCAGTCGGAGCAGGTGCACACATCGGGAGAAATCAGTGTCGAGCGCGATTCGACCGCCCTGCTTCCGGCTATCGTGAACCCTTCAAGCTCCCGGTAGGGAAGGTCTGCCGTTTCAACACCGACGATCCTGGCCAAAGGCGGGTGTTCCCGGGAAATCGAGCGGATAAAGGTTTCGACCGAGCCGGCGGGACCGGCGACTTCGATTTCCACACCGTCCGACTGGTTGCGGACCCATCCGTTCAACCGGCATCGCCCGGCCAACTGGTAAATAAAGGGTCTAAAGCCGACTCCCTGGACGATCCCACGGACTTTGACCAGAACACGGCGTCCCGCGTTCTTGTCGGTGTTGCAAGGCTGATCGGAGTGTGTTTCTCCGGCTGAGGATTTCACCGTCAGTGTTTGCCCGCGTGAGGGGAGGCGGCGGCGCCCGCCCGGTTTTTCCGGTGTTCGCTCACCTTATCTTCGATCCAGGAGAGCCAGGGGGCGAAACCTTCCCCGGTCCTGCACGAAATTTCGAAGACCTTGCCCGCCGGGTTCAACTGTCTCGCGCTTTGCCGGATTTTCCCCAGGTCGCAGTCCGTATAGGGCAACAGGTCGATTTTATTCACCAGCAGGACCGAACAAATCTGGAACATAAGCGGGTATTTGATCGGTTTGTCATCCCCCTCGGTAACGCTGAGGATCATGATTTTTTCATGCTCGCCAAGATTGAATTCGGCGGGGCAGACGAGGTTTCCGACGTTTTCGATTATCAGCAGGTCGACTCCGGCCAGATCGAGGGAGTCCAGGGCGATCTGGATCATGTTGGCGTCGAGGTGGCAGCCGCCGTCCGTGTTGATCTGCACGGCTTGAACGCCTTTTTTTTGTATCCTCTCGGCGTCGTAGGACGATTGGAGGTCGCCTTCGATTACCGCGATGTTCATCCGCCCGGCCAGTGCGTCTATGGTTCTTTCCAGCAGCGAAGTCTTGCCCGCCCCGGGCGAACTCATGAGGTTTACCACAAAGATTCCGGCCTTGTCGAATCGCCTCCGGTTTTCAGAGGCGAGCCGCTCATTGGCCTGAAGAATGTTGCGAACAACCGGCACCTTTATCTCAGCCATCCTCTTCTCCCGTTTCACCCTCTATGCTCATCACGTAAAGCTCCCGTCCGCTAAGCATTTCGAAGACGGGCTGACCGCACTTCGGGCATTCGAATACCCGGTCCTGAACTTCAAAAGAAAAATCGCACTTGTCACAGCGCGCCGTAACCCCGACCGTTTCGATTTCGAGCAGCGCCCCCGAAGCCGCGGTATCGCGGCTGACCAGGTCGAAGCAAAACCTGAGCGACTCGGGGACCACGGCCGCAAGCTCCCCGATCCGGAGCCTGACCTTGTTTATGCGCCCCAGACGATGCCTGTTCGACTCATCGACAATGATATCAAGAAGGCTCTGGGCAATGGAGAGTTCGTGCACGGGACTTTCCCCCGATTGACGGCAGGACATTCAGATCGCATAATGCATTTCGCATCCGGCAATGAATTCACGTCGCCATTTAACATACCGGTTATAACGGGTCAATAGATGCGGGTGTTCAAACGGGGATGTTCTGTTCCGATGCGGTTTAAAGCAGCGAGAACGCGTCTTGCCTTTGTGGAAGGCCACTCACTCATGCCGCAGCAAACCTGATGCTAAGCGTTTCAGGGGAAATCTCCCCGTGCTCGATCCTTTCGGCGAGAACACGCAGCGCCCGCGCCTGTGCTTTGCTGACGGCCTGCCAGGCTGTCTCGCCGTAGGCAAGGACCCCTGGAAGCTCCAACACTTCAGCCAGCCAAAGCCCATCTCGCATTCTACCGTGAATGTCATAAGTTCGTTCCTTGCCACAATTTCCAGTGTGGGATAGGGTTCTTTCGGATGCTCTGATTATATCACGTGGTCCGATGAAGCACATGAATCTTCAGGGTGAACGGCCCCGCCACACCTGCACGGCGCCGATGCCCTAAAATGAGACGTAGATGCAAAGGTTACGGCAGGAGAGCGTCATATGTCCATAGGATTGGCTTTGTGAGCTTTTTCGGGATTGCTAATTGACCTGAGGGCGTCCTCACTTGCGCTGCGCAAAGTAAATAGTCTCCATCCGGAAACCCCTGTCTCGGGGAATGGTGGGCACGGCAATCCCGTGCCCACCCTACAGCGGGGCAGGGTTTACGTAGGGTGGGCACAAGTTTGATCGTGCCCGCCAAGAAGTTTCCGGATGGACACTAAATAGTCAAGTGCAAGGTATCGTTAGTCATCCAATTCTATGTCGTTTTCTTTGCACCATTCGCGGAGTGCCTGTTCTTCCCGCCTGTTTTCGAAGTCGTACCATTTTTGAAGCAGCCCTCGCCGTTCCAAAAGGCCCTTATACCGGGAATATGCGCCGCCGCGACGAAACATCCGCCGGACCTGATCATAGTCTTCGGGCAGATGCTCCTCCACGAAATCGAACACCAGGTCGGTTCCCAGACCGAGCTCGTTTTTCATGAAGGCATCCTCTATATCCGAAAACTTGAATTTGGCCATATTCTTCTCTCACAAAAGACCCGCCCACGCCATTCGGCCGGAGCATCGGGGTATCCGCGATTTGGATTCAATCCAGCTTCTTTGAGATGAAGCCACGCCGGCTCACTTGTGTTTGTAACTCAATGTAGTAAGATTAAAATAACGGTCCGACGAACCAAATGCTCAAGAAACAGACCTATTGGATAATCCAGGGTGGGGTGAGTATTCCATGACCAGTTACACTGCCAAATACACGAAGATACGTTCCGGCTATATGGGACAAATTGTTGAATGGCCGGAAGTCGTTACGGAGGGTTCGGATATCGGGGAATGCAGGATGATGCTCCGCGATGCGCTCCTGGAGATGGTGGCCGCGTACGGGCAGCTTGGCAAAGAAATGCCGCCGGGAAAAGCTCTCATCGAGCAGATGTCCGTAGAGGTCGGGAATGTCGGTCAATCGGCGTGATCTCATGATGAAAACTTCCGCGCTTTGATGTATTGATTGCTCTCTTGCTACGAATCTCCTGTCCATCCCTATATGAGAAATCGGAAAGTTGATGTATCATACCGATGAACCCCATCGGACCAGGAAAAAATGAGAACCGTAGCAATCGTCAATCCCGCCGCAGGCCGGGGTAGCGCCCTGCACATATGGCGGCGGCTCATAAAAGAGCTGCCGAAAGAAACAAAAGGGCTCGAGACGTGGTACACCGAAGGCCCCGGCCATGCCGAGGCCCTGGCTGCCCAAGCCCGCAGGCTGGGGTTTGAACGAGTCATCGTGGGCGGGGGAGACGGGACCCTTTTTGAGACAGTCAACGGCCTGTGGTGGGAAAGTGAGGGGGAACTGCCCTCTGTGGGGATTGCGCCCCTTGGGACGGCGTGTGACTACGTGCACAGTTTCGAGACGGCCCGAAAGCCTTCCGAACGGCTGGCGGCCGCCATGTTGAACCCCACTGCGGACGTCGGTGTGGGGGAAGTCGCGCTTACCGGTCTTGACGGCAAACCGCTTAAAAGGGTCTTTCTGAACGTTCTGGGCGCCGGCTACGACGCCAACGTCGTGGCGCGCCTTGCCCGAAACGGAAAATTGGGAAAGATATCCTTTCTCGTCGAATCGCTGAAGGAATTGGTCCAACACAAATCATACCGGTTCCGGGGCGAACTGGACTCCGTTTTTTTTCAGGCCCGAAGCGTTATTTTCATAGCCGGACTCGGCCGATACTTCGGGGGCGGCATGATGATAGCGCCCGATGCCTCTCCGCTGGCCCGAAGCTTTCAGGTCCTTTGGTCCAACGGGGTTGGACACCTTAAAATTTTGAGCCTCCTTGCCAAGGTCTACAGGGGCAGGCATCAGGGCGATCCTTGCGTTTGCAGCCGGCATGCCGGGCGGCTGAGCATTGAAGCGGAGCCGCCGGCTTACGTGGAGGCGGACGGAGAACTTCTGGGACTGACCCCCATGGAAGTGCGGCTTCACCCCGCAGCACTGCGCTTCGTTATCTGATCGACCGGTAACGGCCCTTTTCCTGCTCTCTCCATCCCCCCGGACGAAAGATCCCGAACTGAAGATGTCCACCGTTTGACTCCCTTTATTGGAACCCCATCGCCGAGGTAAACGGTGGACAGCAGTATGACGTTCTTCTCTTTTTACCGGTCCGGGAGATTCAAGCGCCCAAAAGACAGCGCCAAAAAAATGTCATGGAGCGGCTCTCAGATCTCACCCTTTGACCGCACCGCCTCACCTGTGCCATACTCTCCGGGCCGGGGGACGAAAAGAATCATTTTTCGAAGCGAATCATTATCCACCAGGCACAAAGCTTGAATGACCTGAGGACAATCCGGAAGAGTTTTCCACAGAGTCACCCAACCTCTTCAGATTGGAGCAACAGATGGACGCGAAAAACGCCAGGAGCCTTCAATACCATATTCAACAGATCAGGGAGGAAAAGAGACATTTTGAAAACGCCTACCAGGCCGTTGCCAGAATGATCCTCAACGAACCGTCCGCCATAGAGAAAGTGATGGTAAACGGCAAGAGCACCTATGATTTCAAAATTTTCCGTGCCTTCCCCAGGCACGTTATAGGCATGTACGACGAGATCAACAGTTTCGTCTCGTTTGTAAAGGACGCCGCCGAAGGGGGTTCATCGAGGGAGATGGCTTTCGTTCTCGTCGGGGAACCGGGCAACGGAAAAACATTCTTTGTCGACTACCTGTGCTCCCTCTACCGAAATTTTATCGCACGCGAGGAAAACCGAAGATATACCTTCAATATCAAAAATCTGGAAACACTGGGGAGCTACGGCAAGATAAGGGCGATACAGTCCCAGACCTTCGAAGATCCCATGATCCTGGCCATGAATCTCTTCGAGTCCTTGGAGAAAAACAGGCAGTTTCTTTCCGAATCGGCCGGCTTTTCCGAGGAGCAGATCGACAGACTCTATCTCAATTACAGGCCTCTTGGGGCGTGCAGCGACTACATCCTGAACGAAATAAGGGAATACTCGAAGCAAGATCTCGAAAAGCTTCTAAGCTTCTTCGAAGTCGTCCCGGTCCCGCTTAGCGAAAGCATGGGATCGATGACCGGGAAATATTCCGCTAAGGACAAAATAACTTCATCGGCGGTCGATCTGCTGGGGGAAGAATCGATCCAGCGGCTGCTCCACATCTCCGATCTCAACAACCCCTACCGATTCGACCTGAGACGAGGCGCCCTGGCGCGAGTCGCGGGCGGAGGAATCCATTTCAGCGATGAAATTTTCAAGAACAAAAAGGACCTCGTCCAGGTCTACCTTGGGGTCATCCAGAACCGGGACATAGAAATTGACGGGTTCCGTTGGCCCCTCGACACCCTCATCATCGCCACCAGCAACAACTCGGAATTCAACAGGTTCCTTGCTGAAAAGGAAGAGGCGCCCATCGTCGACCGATGCAGGATCTGCTATGTCGCCCACAATACCGATTACCGCCTCCAGGAAAAGTTGACATCCTATGCAATAGGCAGCGAGGCCAAAACCACCCTGACAAAGGAAAAGCTCCACCAGGACCCCAACCTCAACAGCGCCGCCTCCGCAGCGGTGGTGCTGACCAGGCTGCCCAAGTCGGAAAAACTCACTCCCATCGAAACGATGAAGCTGGCTGCCGGCGAAGTCGCAGGCGAGAAGAGCATAAAGACGCTCGCAGAGGTAATCGACTCCCTCAATCATGAGCCCGACATCACCAAGAGATTCGGTCAGAAGGGACTCGGCCAGCGCAATCTGGGCAGGGCCGTCCAACTGCTCATGGAGACCTCGGAGACCAACGACGGTCAATGCATGTTCGCCTACGACATCTTCAAGTCCATCGAACGGGTGATCCTGGATTACGTTTCCGAGGCAAATGAGCGCGCAAAGTTTCTCGACGATCTCAAAATCGCCAAAGGGCTCTACCGCGAACGGATAATGACCGAAATGTTCAACGCCTATATGGATGAACCCCATGCCATTCGCAAGGACGTGATGAACTACGTGAACATGATAATAGGCATAGACGCCGAGGACCTCGGCCCGGACAGGATGTGGAAATACAAAAACCCGCAGACCGGAGAGCTCAAGGCTTTGAAGATCGACGAGCGCTACATTCAAAGCGTCGAAGACAGGCTGGGGCTCAAAACCCGCGAACAGAGGGAGTCCTTCAGGACGTCGATCCGCAAAATATACGGCCAGAAGATGTCCACGGATCGGGATTATGATTTCATGGACAATCTCGAACTGGTCAAGGCTGTAACCGATGTGCGGCTAAAATCGGACATCGCCGGGGCGGGCAGCCTGATCGGCGCCTTGGCCAACCGCACAAACGAGGAAAACCAGAAGCTCTACGACCGGATTATCAACGCCATGCTGGACAAGCTGGGATACTGCCGGACCTGTGCCCAGAAAACCGTAGAATACTTTTGCACCAAAAGTGATGAGAACTGAAACAAGGTTCAAGACTGATGTGATGGGTTTCGCTTCGCTCCACCCATCCTACAATCTACTACAACCTACAATCTGATGTGATGGGTTTCGCTTCGCTCCACCCATCCTACAATTTCCGACGACCCGGGAGGAAGGGTAAACGAGGGCCCCATGAGAAAAATGGTTTCAGACTCCCCGGAAATGAAGACCGAAGAGGCTTCACGGCACGATGCGCCGGAATGCGGACCGGCGCTCATGAGTCCGCGAGCGCCGGACATGGCCTTCTGGAGCGGGGACATGGTATTTCTGCAAAACTCATCGCCTTCCATGGCCTCTCACGTTCAAAGTCTCAGCGCCATAGACGAACTGCTCGAACGCGACAAGCAGCGGGAAAAGGACGGTTTTCCGCGCAAGATTCGGGTTGGAAGGCTGGTCAAGCCCGGTCGCGGAGGCAAGGACAAAATCATCCTGGTGCCCACCACGGTGGAGGAAAAATTTATCCATGACGTAAGAAACGGAGAAACGGAGAAAGAAAGTTCATCCGGCGGAACGGGCGAAGGAGAAGAAGGGGAAGTGATTGGAGAGGAGCCTGCCGACGGCGTTCCGCAGGCCGATGGCCAGGGTTCGGGTCCGGGCGGAGGGGAAAGCGCCGATCATGAAATAGAATCGAGCGCCTATGATCTCGGGAAAGTCCTGGGCGAGAAGTTCGAATTGCCCAATCTGAAAAACAAGGGGAAAAAGCGCTCGCTCTCCCGTTACACCTACGACCTGACCGACAGGCACGCAAGAACCGGGCAGTTGCTCGACAAAAAGGCGACACTTAGAAAAATCATCGAAACCAATATCAACCTCGGCAACATCGACAATAACGGGGAAATCGACCCCTCCCGGTTTCTGGTTTCCCCTCAGGACGAAGTCTATCGAATTCTATCGAAGGAAAAAGATTACGAATCGCAGGCCATGATCTTCTTCCTGAGGGACTACTCGGGTTCGATGGCCGGTCAGCCCACAGATGCAGTCGTTACCCAGCACGTGCTGATCTACAGTTGGCTCCTCTATCAGTATGAAAGAAAGGTGGAAACAAGGTTCATTCTTCATGACACGACGGCCAGGGAAGTCACCGATTTCTATACCTACTACAACTCTTCGGTGGCAGGCGGGACCAGGGTGGAGTCGGCCTACCGGCTTGTAAACGAGATCGTTGAAGCCGGTAATCTCGCCCGCGATTACAATATCTACGTTTTCCACGGTACGGACGGAGACGACTGGGATTCGGAGGGACAAAATACCCTTCCGGAAATCAGGAAAACTTTGGGCTTCGCCAACAGAGTCGGCGTGACCATTGCGGGTTTGAATGGCGGGTCTTCCATCGTGGAAAAGTATATAGCGGGCTCCGGCCTGCTCGAAGAATTTCCCCGGGTGATTCGCATGGACAACGTAGGCGAAAACGCTACGGAAGTGCGGCTCATAGAGGGAATAAAAAAACTGCTCTCCTGACGTGGAATTACGACTATGGAGCTTATCAATCAGCACACCAAGAAAATAATGGAAGGGTGCAAGGAAAGGGCCCGAAAGTCGGGACTGCGCTTCGAAGACGAAACGCTCGAATACATCGTCACCAATAAAGACTTGATCGAACTTTCCTCCAAACACATGATCCCGACCCTCTACGATTACTGGGTAAACGACGTCGAAGTGCTCAAGGAGAAAGGAAGGTACGAACTCTACCCCAACAATCCCTACGAAACGGTCATCAATACGCGCCCGGCTATTTCCTTCTATAACGACAACAATCCCGACTGGCTCAATGTCATGATTTTCTACCACGTCCTGGGCCACATTGATTTCTTCCAAAACAATATGTTCTTCAAACACACCCGGGATGAAGATTTCGCCGGACGCGCCCTCTCCGACAAAAGGTCCATCGCCATGCTTCGCTCCGAAAAGGGCCGATGGGTCGATTATGTGATCGAATTCAGCCGCAGCATAGACAACCTGGTGGGGTTCCATTCCGAGCTGTCCGAATTAAACGAGCCCCGGGAAATCAAGACCTCTGCAAAGCTCGACTTCTACTTCGACATTTTTCTGCAAACCATCCGAAAAGTGAACCTCCTCGAATATCTGAAGGAGATCGACCGCTATAACGAAGCGGCCCGCCAATATGGAGAGATGGCCGAGACCTTGTTTTTCTCGCAGGTGACCAGGTCTTATCCGGAATTTGATGCTCTTTTCGACCGGCACAAAAAACAGGGACGCAGGAAAGCGCGGGACCTTCTTGAATTCCTGCTGCTCAATTCACCCTTTTTGCAAAAGGAAGAAAACAGGTGGATGCAGTCGGTGATCGAAATAGTGCGCAAGACCTCGCTTTATTTCCAGCCCCAGATACGCACAAAAATCCTTAACGAAGGATGGGCCAGCTACTGGCATGAGAAGCTCTTCCTCAAAGACGACCGGATAAGGGGAAATGAAGTGGGTTTTGCCCGGGTCAATGCGCTGGTCACTTCGCTGCCAAGGGTCGGCATAAATCCATATGCCCTGGGAATGCGGCTTTTGAGCCACATCGAAGAGATGGCTGACAAAGGCAGGCTGTCCTACGATTTTCAGAAGCTCCAAAACGCAGAGCAGCGGCGCGACTACGATAAGGCCACCGGTTCGGGACTGGACTACGTCTTCAGGGTCAGGGAAGATTTCAACGATTTCATGTTCATCAACAGCTTCGTAGACCAGCAATTCGTGGACAGGCACAAACTCTTCGTCGCCGGCATCAGGCTAAATCCCGCCAAGCGGACCCGGGAGTACTACGTGCGAAGCAGGGACGCAGGACAGTACAGGCAAATGCTCCTCGACCAGCTCTATCATCCTCCCTTCATAGAAATCGAACAATCCGGGACCCAAGACAACTGTCTCTACCTCAACCACCGCTTCGAGGGCAAACCGCTCGTAAAGGAATTCATTTCCAATACCATGCTGGGAATTGAATACCTCTGGGGCGGGCCGGTGAAACTCGAGACTTCCGAACCGATTGCAAAAGCGCGCGAATTTCAACCCGGGGAGTCCCATCCCCCTGCCGATAGGGGCCCCTCTTACCAAAGGGTGCTCTACACCATGAAAAACAGGCAGCTTTCGAGGACACTGCTGTGATGCAACCGGAAATGGAAAATGGACGTCGCGCGGTTGACCAACTCTGCGCAAAAATACAGGAACGGGGGCGGCGCACGCCGTTCAGTTTTCCCGAATACATCGCCCTCACCGCCAAATTTCCCGAACGTATCTTCCGCAATATCTTCCAGATGTTCTATGACATGATACACAGCTACATAGATGTTGGAGTAGATGAATACCCCGACGATCCCGAATCGATCAACTACGTCCCCTACGATTCCAGCCGCCTGTTCGAACAGGGCACGGACCGGCCGTTCTTTGGCGACCGGCTTTTCGTAAACAGGCTGCTCGGCCACATTTCCTCCTTCAGGCGCGGCATCAGGCAAAACAGAATCTATATTTTCGAGGGTCCTCACGGATGCGGCAAGAGCACTTTTCTAAATAACGTGCTGATGAAATTCGAAAAATACGCCGAGACCGAGGAAGGGTCAAGCTTCGAGACGGTTTGGCGGCTAAACAGGAAACTCCTTGGAAACGGAACGGACCCCACGGCAAAGTACCTCGTCGAGCAGTTGCGAAACATCGTCAACCACTCCACCAGGGGCGAACAGGACCCGGCCCCCGGCCCCTCAGCCGCCGGCAAAGAACATCTGGAAATCGCATGCCCGAGCCATGACAATCCCCTGCTTCTGATTCCCAAAACATACCGCAGGGACTTCTTCGATGAATTGATTCCCAACAAGGATTTCAAACACAAGCTCTTCTCTCACAAGCAATACGAATGGGTTTTCAAGGATAGCCCCTGCACTATCTGCCAGTCTTTGTATAACGCCCTCCTGGATATTTTGGACTCACCCTCCAAAGTCTTCGAAATGATCTATGCCCGCAGGTATCTGTTCAATAGAAGACTCGGGATCGGGATCAGTGTTTTCAACCCTGGCGACAGAATACACAGGATGCATGCCGTAAGCGACGACCATATCCAAAACCACCTCAACGCCATATTGATGGACGGCAATAGAGTAAAGTACCTCTATTCACGCTATGCTAACACCAATAACGGCATTTACGCCATAATGGATATCAAGGGCCACAATAAGGAGCGTTTCGCCAATTTACACGGAATAATAAGTGAAGGAGTCCATAAGGTCGATTGTATAGAAGAAAATGTGAATTCGCTTTTCTTTGCAGTCATGAACCCGGAGGACCGTGAGAATATATCCGATACCCAGTCCTTTACAGATCGAATCACTTATGTGAAAATACCCTATGTACTTGATTTCAATACCGAAATTAAAATCTACAAGAACATTTTCGGAAACCAGATCCGGAAATATTTTCTTCCAATGGTCCTGGAAAACTTCGCAAAAATCATCATTTCTTCCCGGCTCAATCCTCAATCCGCGGCCATGGCCGAGTGGATACCCGACCCGGGGCAATACCGCATCTATTGCGATCGAAATCTTTTGCTGCTCAAAATGGATATATACGCGGGGATCATTCCTTCCTGGCTATCGGAGGAGGACCGAAAAAATTTCACGGCTAAAAGGCGGCGAAGAATCATTGCGGAATCCGAGTCGGAAGGAGACAGAGGCTTTACCGGGAGAGATTCGATCAGGATGTTCAACGAATTTTTCCAGGCTTACTCGAAGAAGGACAAGCCTATCACGATGGCCATGCTGAACCTCTATTTCAAGAAGCACTGCTGCGCGGGCGGACCCATTCCGGAAGATTTTCCCGACGCCCTGAGCGGACTTTACGATTACACGGTCCTGCAGGAGGTAAAGGAATCGCTCTATTATTACAATGAAGATCACATTTCCCGGCAGATTCAAAACTACCTGTTTGCAGTCAATTTCGAAATCGGACAGACCCAGAAATGCCACTATACGAACGATGAACTGAAGATTACCGAAGAACTGTTCGAAACCATCGAGCAGAAGGTCCTGGGGCATCGTTCCACCCGAGACAAACGAAAGGCCTTTCGAAAGGAGGTGCAGAACATCTATGCGTCCAAGACCCTTGCCCAGGAGATACTGATCGAGGGAAAATCGGTATGTGAAACCCATCTCTACCAATCGTTGTACGACCGGTATGTCCATAACCTGAAAGAAAACGTGCTCGATCCCTTCCTCAAAAACGACAACTTCAGAAGCGGTGTCAAGGACTACGCAACGGAAAGCTTCAAGACTTACGACAAGCGGATCAGGGAGGACGTCGCCCTCCTTATGCGCAACCTCAACACCAGGTACGGGTACAGCGAAAACAGCGCAAAGGAAGTATGCCTATACGTGATCGACAATGACCTCGCTAAAAAATTCGCAGAGCACTGAATCGCGTTTTCATGGAGACTGAACCGCTATGTGCGAGCACGCCGGGCGGTTACATGAGCAGGAGGCTGTGAGAATCCGCTATCGAAAAGAACCCTCATGCTTTCTTTTCTGTCAGGCGACCGGAAATATACTTATGAAGAACGCTTGCAATCAGAGTCTGGTACGGTATTCCTTCTTCCAGCGCTATCTTTTGAATTGCCGTTAAATCCTTTTGCGAGATGCGAATGTTCACCCTTTTGTCCTTCTTGAAGGTCGCGGAGGCGTAGCCTCGATAGCGAGCCGCTTCGGATTTCGGGTCGGAGATCGTTCTCCATTCGTCTCTTTCATAGGATTCCAGGATTTCTTTTTCTTCCGGTTCCAGATTGTTCATCCTTTCTTTTCTCCCGAATATCTTTTTGTAGCCTTGCGACTTGGAATCGCAGTTTTAAGAAATACTTCCTCTTCGGATTCGACAAAAGGGACTAACCAGGCATAATTCTCGATGTCGAGGATGAACATGCGTTGTCCACGATACTTAACCCGATTCGGGTGCTCGACAATGTCAAGAATGTCGCCGCGCTCGATGTGAAGGACGACTTCCTCAAACGATACGCCCCGGTCCCTTTTAAGCTGTTCATTCTTTTCATCGTTCCAAGAAAAGTATTTCATTGATAATTGAAATAAGCCAATGTGTGCATTTTGTCAACAGCACTGACAAGTCCACACATTTCTCAGTAGCGGCCCAAGGAAAGCAGACCGAAGGCAGAAGAGGGTGAAACGGAGTTGGAGCCTCCGACTCCCGGACAAAGTACTCCCTCAACACCGCGGCGGCATGGTAAGATGATTGGCGGGTCGGGCGGTTGAGACTTTCGGCAAACCGCATGGTCGCTTCTTTTCAAAAGGAGGTTTATGCGCATGATTACCGTAATAGTACAGTTCAAGCTCCCACAGCCGATTACCGGCGAACAGGCTCGGCAGACCTTTCTGAGTACAGCGCCAAGATACAAGGATTTGCCTGGCCTTATCCGTAAGTACTACATCCTGTCGCAGGACGGAGCAACGGCCGGCGGCGTCTATCTTTGGGATTCCAGGGAAAGTGCGGACCGGGTTTACACACAGGAATGGAAGAGCTTCGTGCGTGAAAAGTACGGCTCGGATGCATTGCTCACCTACTTCGAATGCCCTGTCGTCGTCGATAACATCTCGCACGAAATTCTGACGAAGAACTGATACTCGGCAAGACCGTTCAGGCAAATCCGGGGCTCGAGCTGCTTCATGTGCTTGAGCCCGCGTCCGCTGTACCTTCCGGAAGCAGGGGGGGATTGTAAAAAACCCCGGGCAACCGTAAATAAATTTGACCTGAATCAAAGCTTTTCCAACCGAAGCGTCTTATTAGATTTTCAAAAGATGATCGATCGAAGCGGCCTACGTTTTTAACCCCCAGGAAAACGTGAAAGGAGAGAAAATGTTTTGTTTTCAATGCCAGGAGACCGCCAAGAACACAGGTTGCACCATTAGAGGCGTTTGCGGCAAACCGGAGGAAACCGCGAACCTCCAAGATCTTCTAATCTATGCTCTCAAAGGGATTGCCGTCTATGCCGAGCGTCTCAGGGATTTTGGCGGAGTCGACAAGGATACCGGTCGATTTGTGGCAAAAGGCCTGTTCGCAACCATTACCAATGTCAACTGGGACAACAGTCGCTTTGTCGCCATGATCAAAGAGGCGCTGAAGCGACGGGAACATTTGCGAACCAGGTTGCTTATGGCTTACAGGGAAAAGACCGGCCGCCAGTTCGATGAACCGCTGCCTGATGCCGCCACCTGGTTTGCCGACGATACGGCTGCATTTGCGGAGAAGGCCAAGTCGGTAGGCGTTCTGAGCACTGAAAACGAAGATGTGCGGTCTCTGCGTCAGGTTCTCACCATCGGGTTGAAAGGTATTGCCGCCTATGCCGACCATGCCGCGATCCTGGGGTTTGAAAGGGAGGAAATCTACGACTTCATGATGGAGGCCCTGGCGTCCACCTTAAAAGAGCTCTCGGCAGATGAGATGGTCGGGCTCATCATGAAAGCAGGAGAAACGGCGGTCAAAACCATGGCTTTGCTCGACGAAGCCAACACATCCACCTATGGCCATCCGGAGATTACGAAAGTCAATATCGGAGTTCGCAACAATCCGGGAATTCTAATCAGCGGCCATGACCTCAAGGACATGGAGGAACTGCTCGAACAAACCCGGGGCACAGGGGTCGATGTATACACCCATGGTGAAATGCTCCCCGCAAACTATTACCCGGCATTCAAGAAACAGGCTCATTTTGCCGGCAACTACGGGAGTTCCTGGTGGCATCAGAACCAGGAATTCGAATCTTTTAACGGTCCCATCCTTCTTACCACCAACTGTCTGGTTCCGTTGAAAAAGGAAAATACCTATCTGGACCGGCTCTTTACGACAGGCGTGGTAGGCTATGAGGGCGCTGCGCACATTCCGGATCGGCCTCCGGGCGGCGCCAAGGATTTTTCCGTCCTGATTGCAAAAGCAAAGAGCTGCCCTCCACCGGCTCAAATCGAAACCGGCTCGATCATTGGCGGATTCGCCCACAATCAGGTGCTCGCCCTGGCGGATAAAGTGGTTGAGGCAGTGAAGTCAGGGGCGATAAAGCGCTTTGTGGTCATGGCGGGCTGTGACGGTCGCCAGAAAGCGCGGGAGTATTATACCGCCGTGGCTGAGAACCTGCCGAAGGATACGGTAATCCTGACCGCCGGATGCGCCAAATATCGTTACAACAAGCTGGCTTTAGGCGACATCGGCGGCATTCCCCGCGTGCTCGACGCCGGTCAATGCAACGACTCCTATTCTCTTGCGCTTATCGCCCTGAAGCTCAAGGAAGCGTTCGGGCTGGAAAATATAAACGACCTGCCGGTCTCATACGACATCGCATGGTACGAGCAAAAGGCTGTGGCCGTCCTTCTGGCGCTCCTCCACCTCGGAGTCAAGGGAATTCGGCTGGGCCCAACCTTACCTGGCTTTTTCTCCCCTAACGTGGCCAACGTCATGGTCGAAAAGTTCAATATCAAACCCATCGGCACGGTTGCCGAAGACATTGCGGCAATGATGGCCGGCAAGTAGCCCCAAAAAAAGTAAACGTCGAAGGCTGAAGGAAAGGAAAAAGAGATGGCACGAAGGGTTATACTGGACGAAGAATGCTGTGTCGGGTGCGGCGCTTGCGCCGAACTCTGTCCCGATGTCTTTGAAATGAACGAAGAAGAGGAAAAGGCTCACGTCATCCTCCCGGAGGGAGGAGACGAAGAGTGCATAGAAGAAGCTATCGATACATGTCCCAATGAGTGCATTTCCTGGGAACAATGAGCGACACCATCTCGAGAATGGCGCCGGGAAACTCGGTCCTGAGGGCGGGAAACGGTTTTCCCGCCCAAACAACCGGCCGGTCGCCGATAAATACAAAGAAGGAGAAAACCATGCAAACTGAACAGAAAAACATGACCTGTGCTCACTGCGGCTATACAAGCGACGGACGATTCGAAGGGGATATCTGTCCGCAATGCGGGCTGACGTACTGGAAGTGTGGCAAATGCGGTTTTCTCATCACTGCCGCCAAGCCTCCGGGCATATGCCCGCAATGTCAGCAAAAATGCGAGTTCCTGAATGTCACCTGCTACACGCCTGAGTGCGGAGGACCAGGACGCATTGATCCCCGTTTATAGGTCGAAGGTCGAAAGCGAAAACCTTTGGCCTGAAAGAGCAGACGGAAGTCGATATAAGGGCCCGGCTCCGTCGCTCATTCGCTCTAGCGCGGGGACTGTATTCGCTGTGGCAGGTTGCGCTCGAACACAACCCGAGATCAGGCAATTGAATCTGCAAATATAACGAAACGATGCGCCGGCCAATGCCGCAAAGGGGAGTTATTATCCGACGCCGGCCGTAAGAGGGTAATCTTCGAACTCGTTACCAGGACCCCACCGAAACCGGTTCATGCCGCAAAACAGAATGTACTTGCGACTTTGAATCTCCAGGAGCGCAGTGTATGCAAAAAGAAGATTTTTCTTCCGCGTTACGCTTCTTTAAACCCCTTATCAAGGGGGGGTACGCGCAAAAGGAGAAACTTGCCGGAGGCTGGACCGAGATCCGAACCGGGGGCCGCTCCTGGGAGGATTACCACCGAAGACGCTGGCAGTATGACAAGGTGGTGCGCTCTACCCATGGAGTCAACTGCACGGGATCATGCTCATGGAATGTCTACGTAAAAGACGGCATCATCGTCTGGGAAACGCAACGCGGCGATTATCCCGACTGCGGACCGGAGAGCCCGGACTATGAACCCCGAGGATGCCCCAGGGGAGCGACCTTTTCATGGTACGTCTACAGCCCGCTGCGCCTGAAATACCCCTATATGCGTTCGGTTCTTTTGCAGATGTGGCAGGAGGCTTTGGAAACCCGTTCCGACCCCGTTGCAGCCTGGCGGAGCATCGTCGATGATCCTCTTAAGACCCGCAAATACAAGCGGGCTCGCGGCAAAGGCGGATTGGTGCGGGTCTCCTGGGACCAGGCGGTGGACCTCATCGCGGCCTCTCTTGTGCACACCATTCAAAAATACGGCCCCGACCGCATCTTCGGCTTTACCCCCATTCCCGCCATGTCCATGGTCTGTTGCGCTTCCGGCGCCAGGTTTCTTTCTCTTATCGGCGCATCCATGGTCAGCTTCTACGACTGGTATTGCGACCTGCCCCCCGCCTCTCCGCAAATCTGGGGCGACCAGACCGATGTCCCGGTGAGCGGCGACTGGTTCAACGCCACTTATATGATCGTGTGGGGAACCAACCTGCCCATGACGCGCACCCCGGATGCCCATTTCTACACGGAAGCCCGATACAGAGGCGCCAAAGTGGCGGCCATGGCCCCCGACTATGCCGAGTACGTCAAATTCGCCGACGCCTGGCTGCCCGCCAAAGCCGGCACGGACAGCGCACTGGCGATGGCCCGGACGCTTCCCATGGTCTGGTACATCCCGCCCCTCAGTCCCCTGATCAACCTCTCGGATAAGACCAACGGGGCGCAGGTCCTGGATCGCTTGCGGATACCGGTGAGGTATCTGGCCAACCTGCTGGCTGCAGGCGATGAGGCACCGGTTCGCCTGGCGCTCAAAAAACTCATGGCCCTGCGCGCCTATATGAGGTCGAAACAGATGGCCGCCGCCGGAGGCAGGTTGCGCCCTTGCACAATCGCCGGGCGCAGGGGAGACGGCAGGGATGGGAGGTACGCTTACAGAATCGCCGGAACTGGAAGAAGCCGGACTGACTCCCGCTGTGGCCGAAGAGATGTTCCGGTTGCTTGCCGTCGCCAAATACCGGGACCGGTTCGTGATTCCCACGGTGCAAAGGGAAGAGGTCCAAAATCTGCATCGGGACAGGGGCACATGCGGCTTTCCGCCTGAAAGTCCGGGGAGGGAAGATGTCTGAGTCCAGGCGGTTTTTGTTTAAGCTCCTTTCCTTACTGTTGCAGTATCCCGATACAGGGTTGAAAAGTGCTTTTTCCGACCTGGAGGAGTTGTCGAGTAAGCTGTCCGAAAGAAGTGCGGAGCTGATCTGCCGCCGCTTCCTTCCCTATTTGCAGACCACTCCCCTATTGCGCGCACAGGAATACTACACGCAGACCTTCGATCTAAGCCCTGAAAGCTGCCTTTATCTCACCTGGCATCGTTGGGGCGAGGGCGAAGAGCGAGGGCGGGACCTGGCGCGTCTTCTCCGGATCTATCGGCAAGCAGGCTACGAGTGTGTCTCGAAAGATTTGCCCGATTACCTGCCGTTGGTTTTGGAGTTTGCTTCGGTTTGTCCCGGCGACAGCGGGTTCGGATTGTTGAGCAAGTTTAGCCCTGAGATTGAAAAGCTACGCGTCCGTCTGCAGGAAAGCGGCAGTCCCTATGCAGGGCTTCTTGCGCTCCTGGCGGAGGCGGTCACTGAGCCGCAGCAGGAAGATAGGAGGAGAGACGATGAGCTGGGATAATCTGGCATTTGTGGCTTTTCCCTACATTTCACTCACTACCTTTACGGTCGGACATGCTTATCGCTATATAGCGGACCCCTTTCACTGGAACTCCAGATCCAGCGAGATCCTGGAAAAAGATCGACTGCAATACGCATCGGTGCTGTTCCATTACGGAATTGTGTTCACTTTCCTGGGGCATTTTGCGGGTCTGCTGGTCCCGCAAAGCTTCCTCACTTCATTGGGCATCACCCCGGCCATTCATATGCGCATTGCTGTTTTTTCCGGCATGATCTTCGGCCTTTCCGCCCTTGTTGGCGCCGGCCTGCTGCTTCGGCGCAGGCTTAAGCATATAAGGGTTTTCCGTCATTCCAGCAAGAATGATGTGGCGACTATCGGATTGCTCACCTTTGTAATCGCATTGGGTACCTATAATGTCTTCTTTTCTCATTGCAACGTCCTCGATACCGTTGCCCCATGGATTCGAAGCATCCTGATCCTGTCTCCCGACCCCGGCCTCATGGCCTCGGTGCCTTTCACCTACAGGCTGCACATTGTTGCCGCCCTGGCCCTGCTGGGACTTTCGCCCTTCAGTCGGCTTATCCACATCTGGAGCGTCCCGGTCCCTTACCTGTTTCGCAGCCATATCGTCTTCAGGAAGCGCCAGGCGGAGTGATTCATGATCAGACTTAAACTGGACCATATGAAAACGAACCTGGCGGAACTTCCTCCCGGCTACTTCGCCATGGTGATGGCGACGGGCATTGTTTCGATCTCCTCGCACCTCGTCGGCTTCGAATTCATCTCAGCGCTCCTCTTCTGGTTCAATGTGGCGTTTTATGGGGGCTTATGGCTGCTTTACATCGCACGCATCATCATCTACCCGGCTCATGTAGCCAGGGACCTGACGGACCACAACCGCAGTGTCGGATATTTCACCGTGGTTGCCGGGACCTGCATCCTTGGCACTCAGATGCTGATCCTGCACCAGGCCTTGCGCCCCTCCATGGCCCTTCTCGCTCTGGGCGTTCTCCTCTGGCTGTTCCTGATCTACGTGGTGTTTACCCTGCTCATGATCTCCGCCCACAAGCCCTCCCTTGAAAAGGGCATAAATGGTCTATGGCTGGTTTCCATAGTGAGCACCCAATCGATTTCCATCCTGGGCGGGATAATCGCGCCGCACCTGCCCCACTCCCCCCAGTCGTTACTGCTCTTCTTTTCCCTGTGCATGTTTCTGATCGGTTGCATGCTGTACGTTCTAATCATCACTCTCATTTTCTATCGGTTCATGTTCTTTGCCTTGAGTCCCATGGAATTGAACCATTCCTACTGGATCAACATGGGGGCGGTCGCCATAACGACCCTTGCCGGCGCGGGCCTGGCCTGGAACGCTCCGACCTGGCCCTTTCTGGCCGCATTGCATCCATTTATCGTCGGCCTTACACTCCTGTCCTGGGCTACGGCAAGCTGGTGGATTCCACTGCTGCTGCTGCTCGGGACCTGGCGATTCCTTATCCGCCGCGACCGTTTCGTTTATGAGCCCGCCTACTGGGGCATGGTGTTCCCTCTGGGAATGTACACCTCCTGCACATGGTGGCTGCACAAAGTCACCGACCTGCGGTTTCTATCGGTTATTCCGCAGTACTTCATCTACGTAGCCCTGCTGGCATGGGGCATTACTTTTTACGGCTGGGCCGGCTCCGTTCTGAGATCGGACGTGAGTTCCAGCCGGGCCTGAAAAGCTGAGAAATCATGAATAGACAGCAAATAGTGAACAGCGTGGAGCAATATGGGGGATACTGGGATGTCATTGTGGTCGGCGGAGGTGCGACCGGGCTTGGTGTCGCTGTAGATGCAGCTTCCAGAGGCTATAAAACGATTTTGCTCGAGCAGCACGATTTTTCCAAAGGGACTTCGAGTCGCAGCACCAAGCTGGTGCACGGCGGCGTGCGCTACCTTCGCCGGGGCAACGTGTCGCTGGTGATCGAGGCGCTGCACGAACGAGGGCTTTTGATTCACAATGCCCCGCATCTGGTCAGCCACCAGGCGTTCATTGTCCCCAGCTATGTGTGGTGGGACGGGCCTTTTTACGGTGCGGGAATGAAGGTCTACGACCTTTTGGCCGGCAAATTGGGGCTTGGCCCTTCCAGGAGGCTTTCCAAACAGGAAACCCTGGCGCACATCCCAACGCTGGAATTCGAAGGACTGCGGGGTGGAGTCGTCTATTTCGACGGCCAGTTCGATGACTCGCGGCTTGCGATTAATCTGGCTCAAACCATAGTCGAGCATGGAGGAACGCCGATCAATTACTTCAAAGTGAGGCATTTCCTCAAGACCGGCGAGATGATCCATGGCGTCATAGCCACGGATATGGAAACCGGTAGACATTACGAGATCAACGGCCGGGTTGTGGTAAATGCCACAGGCGTTTTTACCGACACCCTGCTCGAAATGGACAATCCCGAAGCGAAGAAGATAATTTGTCCCAGCCAGGGCGTACACTTGATTCTGGATAAGGAATTCCTGCCCGGTGAAGATGCTGTCATGGCGCCCCAGACTGAGGACGGCCGCGTGCTGTTCGCTGTTCCATGGCATGACAAAGTAATTGTGGGCACCACCGACACTCCTGTTGCCGAGGTTAGTCTGGAGCCGCGCGCCCTCGATCATGAAATCGAATTCATCCTCAAACATGCCGCCGCCTGCATGACTAAAGATCCGACACGCGCAGACGTTAAAAGCGTGTTCGCCGGTCTCAGGCCATTGGTCAACACAGGCGACAGCAAAAGCACAGCGGCGATTTCGCGGGATCATTATCTGGTGGTATCCGAGTCGGGCTTGGTGACCATTACCGGCGGCAAATGGACCACTTATCGCAAAATGGCCGAGGATACGGTGAATCAGGCGATGATGGTCGCCGGCCTGGATGAGCGCGAATGCGTGACAAAGGAACTGAGAATCCATGGCTGGCTGAAACACTACGACAGACACGACCCACTGCGCTACTACGGTTCCGATGCAGTCTTCATCAGGAAACTCGTGAGTGCAGATCCGGCGCTTGGCGAAAAATTGCACCAAAAGCTCCCTTATATCAAAGCTGAAGTAATCTGGGCCGTTCGTGAAGAGATGGCTCGCACCGTGGAAGACTTTTTGGCTCGCCGAAGCCGCTCGCTTTTCCTTGATGCCGGGGCAAGCATGGAAATGGCTGCCGAAGTCGCCCGCTTAATGGCTGGCGAACTGAAACATGATGACGATTGGCAAAAAGAGCAAGTGGATGACTATACCAAACTTGCCGAAGGGTATTTGCTGAATGGCTCTCTACAAGGAGGCTTGAACGACAACATGAGGTGACATTGCCTGAATGCAACGCTATTTTCTATCAGCTCTCTTCTGCCCGCTTCTTGCCCTCGCAATCCAGCGACACTATCTTCCACCAAAATTTGCAAAGGAGAGGGCCGGTAATGGCAGAAAAAAATCGCTGGATCAAGGATTATCAGTGGAACTACCCCGCCGATGTTTTCACAAAATGGCGCCAGAGATATTTTTACTCGACGTGGCGTTTTCCCCCATCTCAACGCAATTTCAGAATATTTTGAAATCAGCTCCGCAAGGCTTGAATATGCTGTGCGCGAGAAATTGCTCGTTCATCAGTGATCAGTTTGAAGAACCCCATGCGCATTAATGCGGAACCGGGAAGCATTCCCAATTCACATTTGGACTACCACAAAGGAGGATTCCATCATGAAAAAAGCTTCATGCATCACGACAATCGTACTTCTACTCACGTCCTTTCTTTTCGCCGGCCCTGTCCTGGCCAATCAATTTAAAAGAGGACAGAAGATTTTTACGCAAAATTGTCAAATTTGTCATGGGGCGGACGGGGCTGGCAACGGCCCGGCATCTGCAGCACTGACTCCCAAACCCGCAGACTTCCGAAGTCCCACTTTCTGGAAAACAGTCACCAGGCAACAAATGGAGCATACCATCAAGAAGATCGG